>MNCR01000137.1 GCA_001914535.1 Candidatus Rokubacteria bacterium 13_2_20CM_69_15_1 | reverse complement strand
TTTACGTAAAGCCGCTCGTACACGTAGCGCTCACTCTTGTCCGTATTATGCCTGTCAACGTACACCGTCACCGACCCGTCACCGTCGATGCACCCTCGTACGAAATCCGCAAACACGGCGTCCGGTATCGCGAGGGGGCTGAGTGTAAGGCTCTTCGCTGGTGTAAGGCCGATGCCAACGAGCCAGTCGTAAAAGCGACGATCACCCCACTGAACACGAAGCCCCGCGCTGCCGAATCCACTGCTATGTGGCGTGATCGCGGCACTGATGTTCAAGCATGCCCGGAGCGTTTCCAGCAAGTCCCGGTCCTTCGACGTGATCGAGAGATGTCGGCCGTCGCCCGAGAGATTTCCATCGGTCGCGATGAGACCCACGGCGTAGGCGAGGCGCGGCGACCACCTCATGTCGCCGTTGAGGGTCTTGGCCTGTTGTAGTGGCCCTCGCGGCCGAACCGGAATCGCAAACCGTCGAAGCCGCCGAAAGACAGTCGTGGTCGCGCAACCGAGCCGAGGCGCTATCTGGTCGACCGTGAGCCCGTCATCGATGGAGAGTCGTCGCAGCAGTCCCGCGTCAATGGGCACATATGGTCGGGGAGTCGTGGGGACTTGAGTGGGAGGCGCGGCATCCACACACCCAGCGTCGCGCTCCGCGACGCGCGGTCAATGCCTCAAATCAGATACGCCTGCCTCTCACACCTCCCACACCAGCAGCGGCAGCGTCCTTCCCCGTGGCGTGATCGAGCGACCGCGCGCCCGATCACCGCGACCACCGACGTAGTACACTACAGCCGGCGATGGGTGAGCGATCGTTCGCGGAGGACGTCAAGCAGCTCGGCTACGGTGCGGGGGAGATCCTGCGCGGCGAGGGCATCCTGGCGATCACCAAGGCCCTGCTCCAGTCGGGCGTGAGCTACGTGGGCGGCTACCCGGGCGCGCCCGTTTCCTACCTGATCGACGTCCTGGCGGACGCGAACGAGCCGCTGCTCAAGCCGCTCGGGATCTACTTCGAGCAGTCGGGGAGCGAGGCCGCCGCGGCGGCGCTCCTCGGCGCGTCGATCAACTACCCGATGCGCGGCGCCGTCACCTGGAAGTCGGTGGTCGGCACCAACGTCGCCTCCGACGCGCTCTCGCACGTCGCCTCCGCCGGGGTGATCGGCGGCGCGGTCGTCGTGATCGGCGAGGACTACGGCGAGGGCGCCTCGATCCTCCAGGAGCGCACGCACTCGGCCGCGCTGAAGTCGTCCCTTCCCCTGCTCGACCCCCGCAACAGCCTCGAGTCCTTCGCGCGCTTCGTCGAAGAAGGCTTCGGCCTCTCCGAGGCGTGCAACGAGCCGGTCCTCGTCTCGATCCGCATTCGCGCGTGCCACATGCGGGGCACGCTCCGCTGCCGCGACAACGTGCGGCCGGCGATCAGCATGCTCTCGCCGCTCGGCGAGCCGAGCTTCAGCCTCGAGCGCATCAACCTCCCACCGTTCACCTATGCGATGGAGGCGCAGAAGTTCGAGAAGCGGCTGCCGGCGGCGCAGCGGTACATCGTCGAGCACCGGCTGAACGAGCACCACCGGGGGGACGAGCGCCAGCTGGGGATCATCATGCAGGGCGGCCTCTGGAACACGACGCTGCGCGGGCTCCACGTGCTCGGCCTCGCCGACACGCGCGGCCGCACGCCGATCCCGCTCCTGGTCCTGAACGCCATCCACCCGCTCGTCCCCGACGAGTTGCTCGGCTTCCTCCGAGACAAGCGGCGCGTGCTCGTGGTCGAAGAAGGGATGCCGAACCATATCGAGCGCGAGATGAAGGCGCTCGCCCACGACGCCCGGCTCGACGTCGAGATCCAGGGCAAGGACGTCTTCTCGCCGCACGGCGAGTACGTCCCGCGCCTCGTCATCGGCGGCCTCCGGCGATTCCTCACTGCGGGCGACCTCGCGTCGCGGTCCGCCGCCGAGATCGACGCGCGCTACCGGGCGCTCACCGCCCATCTGGAGAACGTCCGCTCCGTGCTGCCCGAGCCGGTCGCCAAGCGGCCGCCGTCCTTCTGCACGGGGTGCCCGGAGCGTCCGGTCTTCAGCGCGATGAAGATCCTGCGCCAGCGTGAGCCCGAGATCGGCGACACGCACGTCTCGGCCGACATCGGGTGCTCGACCTTCTCGACGCAGGCGCCCTTCAACGTCGGCAACTCCGTGCTCGGCTACGGCATGGGGCTCGCCTCGTCGAGCGCCGTCGCGCCGCTCTTCGGCAAGCGGACCGTCTCGGTGATGGGCGACGGGGGCTTCTGGCACAACGGCCTGACGAACGGCGTCGCCAACGCGATGTACAACCGGCAGGACTCGGTGCTCGTGATCCTCGACAACTTCTACGCCGCGGCCACGGGTCAGCACCACGTCCCGTCCACCGGGACGAACGCCCGCCGGGAGCCGCTGCAGATGACGATCCCCGACGCGCTCCGCGGGCTCGGCGTCAAGTGGATCCGTACCGTGAACTCCTACCGGATCGCCGAGGTCCTCGGAACGCTCCGCGAGGCACTCACCACACGCGTGCCCGGCCTCAAGGTCATCATCGCGAAGAACGAGTGCATGCTGGAGCGTCAGCGCCGTGAGAAGCCTCGGGTCCGGCAGGCGATCGCCGCGGGGGAGGAAGTCGTCCAGCCGCGCTTCGGGGTGGACCCCGACGTCTGTACGGGCGACCACTCGTGTATGCGTCTGAACGGCTGCCCGTCGCTCACGCTCCGCGAGAACCCCGACCCGCTGCGCGAGGATCCGATCGCGCACGTGGACGAGACGTGCGTCGGGTGCGGCGTCTGCGGCGAGGTCGCGCACGCCGCCGTGCTCTGCCCGTCCTTCTACGAGGTCAAGGTGATCGCGAACCCGACGCCATGGACGCGCGTCGTGGCCCGCGTGCGCCGAGCCGTCATCGGTCGCCTCGCGGCCCTCACGGCGTGAGCGACGCGAGGCTCCTCTCCGTGCTGATCCCGGCCGTCGGCGGCCAGGGCGGCGGCGTCCTCCTCGAGTGGATCGTGGACGCCGCCCTCGCCGGCGGGCTCCAGGTGCACGGCACCTCGATCCCGGGCGTCGCCCAGCGCACCGGCTCGACCACATACTACGTCGAGGTCTTCACCGCGGGAGACGGCGACGCCGAGCCGCCCACGTTCTCGCTCTATCCGGTGCCCGGCGCGCTCGACGTCCTCCTGGCGCCCGAGTTCCTCGAGATCGGGCGGATGATCGAGCTCGGCTTCCCGTCGCCCGACCGCACGACGATCATCGCGAGCACGCATCGCCTCTACTCGATCCACGAGAAGATCACCACGGGACGCGGCGTCTATCCGATCGAGAACCTCCAGGCCGCCGCGCGGGCCTTCTCGAAGACGCTCTACGCCTTCGACGCGTTGGCGCTCGCCCGCGAGCACGGGACCGAGGCCAATGCCGTGCTGCTCGGCGCGCTGGCGGGCTCGGGCGTCTTGCCGATTCGCGTCGACACGTATCGCGACGCGATCCAGGCCAAGGGCGTACAGGTGGACGCAAACCTCCGCGGCTTCGAGGCCGGGCTCGCCGTCGCGACGCGTCTCGGAGCGGGAGCCGGGGAAGGGTCGCCGGGCTTCGGAACCCCACTCGCCCGGGACCCCTCCCCGGCTCCCGCTCCGGCCGGTCCGACGGCCGACCCGGACTTCGAGCGGAGGATCGCGGAGTTTCCCGAGGAGCTGCGGCCGACGCTCGCGCAGGCGGTCGCCCGACTCGTCGACTATCAGGACCGGCGCTACGCCGAGCGATACCTCGGGCGGCTCACGCCGTTCGCGCGCGACCCCGAGGTGGCGCGCGTCGTCGCCCGTCATCTGGCCGTCTGGATGACGTACGAGGACGCGATCCGCGTCGCCCAGCTCAAGACGCGGCCGAGCCGGTTCGAGCGCATCCGACAGGAGAAGGGCGCGCAGCGGGGCGAGATCGTCGTGACCGACTTCCTCAAGCCGGACCTCGACGAGATCTACGGCATCCTTCCCTACCGTCTCGTCGCGCCTTTCGCTCGCTGGGCCGAGCGCCGCTGGCCCCACGGCCGCCCGGCCCTCGGGCAACACGTCAAGACCACGACCGTCCTCGGCTACCTCCGCGTCTGGCTGCTGACGCTGCTCCGTCCGCTCCGCCCGATCTCCTACCGCGCGCACGCGGAGCACGCCCGCATGCACCGGTGGCTCGCCGCCGTCGCGCGGTGCGCGAGCTGGGACAAGGCCCTCGCGCTGGAAATCGCGCGCGGGGCCCAACTCGTGAAGGGCTACGGCGACGTGCGGCGCCGGATGACGGCGCACGTCGACCGCCTCCTCGAGAGCGTGATGCGCGCGGCCGAGTGTGAGGCGGCGAACGGTGGGGGATTCGAGGCGTCGCGCGAGCTCGCGGCGCGCTACCGCACGCTGGTGCTCCAGGGACCCGACGCCGAAGCGCGCGCGGTGGCGCTGGCCGACCGCGTCCTCGCCCGCCTCACCGCCGCCGACCGCCGCGGCGCGCTCGCCTCGCTCGCCGAGGCCTGACCGCGTCCCGCCCTCAGCGAGACGCTCGGCGCTCGATCAGCGCGCCGAGCCGTTTCGTGTCGGCGTCGGTCAGGTGGACGAAGGTGAATGCGTGGCCGTCGGGGTCCGCGCGGATCACCAGCGACATGACGTCGATCGTCGGGCCCGCGTCGGGCGGCGTGAACGAGAGCTTCACCACACTACGGGGCGGAAGCGACGCATTCAGACGCGCCTTGAGGCCCTCCAGGCCGAGCTCCACCGTCGTCCCGTGGTACTCGGTCCCGCCGTATTCGAAGACTCGGATCGGGAGGGAGAGGTGTGCCCGCGACGAGTGGCGTCGGTCGGCGGGCGCGCCGCGCTCCGCCACGCGGCTCAGGGCGTGCGGCTCGATGAAGGTGAGGACCTCGCTGAGCCGGTCCAGCGGGATGGGTTTGCCCACGAAGTCGGTCGCGCCCAGGTGCAGGCACTCGCGCGCCTGGCTCTCGGTGGCGACGCCGGAGACGGCGACGATCGGCACGCCGAGCTCCCGCACGAGGCGGAGCTGGAGGAAGTCGAGACCGCTCATGCCCGGTAGGTGGACGTCGAGGATGATCGCGTCGGGGCGCTCCGTGTGGAGCTTGCCGAGCGCGGCTTCGGCGCTGCGCACGACCAGCGGCTGGTGCCCGAGCTCGAGCAGGAAATCTCGAAACACGTCACCGAGATCCGGCTCGTCTTCGACCACCAACACACGCATCCAGCCGCGAGTCTAGCACGATAGGTGAGACCGAGCCAAACCCGCGGCGCGGTCGCGGTCCGAGCGCCGCGTGATATACTCGCTTTTCGGGGTCGATCCGCGAAGGAGGAGCGTCGTGTCGGGCTATCTGCCCGTGTTCATCTTCGCTGTCCTGATCGTCGCGTTTGCCGTCGTGTCGCTCGTGACCGCGCGCCTGCTCCGCCCCGCCCGCCCGGGCACCGTGAAGCTCATGAATTACGAGTGCGGCGCCGAGCCGATCGGTTCGGCGTGGATCCAGTTTCCGGTCGGCTTCTACCTGGTTGCCCTCGTGTTCATCGTCTTCGACGTGCTCGCGGTGTTCCTCTTCCCGTGGGCGCTCGTGCTCCGCACCGCTGGGCTCGAGGCGTTCTGGGTGATGGCGGTGTTCGTCGCGATCCTCGGCCTCGGTTGGCTGTACGCCTACCGGGAGGGTGTCCTCGAGTGGAAGTGAAGCCGCCCACGCCACAGATTCCGGCGCCCGTGTGGACCGAGTTCAAGGATCTCCAGGAGTGGGAGAAATACCACCAGGAGCGCGCGCCCGACGACAAGACCTCCGACACCCTCGCCGCGATCGCCGACGCGATTCACCACATGCCCGGCGGCTGGATCGTGACGACGACGACCGAGAAGATCTTCAACTGGGCGCGGAAGTCGTCGATCTGGCCGGTGACGTTCGGGCTCGCCTGCTGCGCGATCGAGATGATGGCGACGTTCGCGTCGCGGTTCGACGTGGAACGCTTCGGGATGGTCCCCTGGGCGTCGCCGCGCCACTCGGACCTCATGATCGTCTCTGGCACCGTGACGATCAAGATGGCGCCGATGCTCAAGCGCATCTACGACCAGATGCCCGACCCGAAGTGGGTGGTCTCGATGGGCTCGTGCGCGAACTCGGGCGGCCCGTTCCGCCATGGCTACCACGTCGTGAAGGGAGTCGACCGGGTCGTGCCGGTCGACGTCTATGTCCCGGGGTGTCCGCCCACGCCCGACTCGCTCATGTACGGCTTGCTCAAACTGCAGGAGCAGGTCGGCGAGTTCCAGAAGACCGGCAAGCGCCCGACCGCCTCCGATCCCAAGTGAGCACGACGGCCGCCGACGCGAGCGCGCGAATCCGGGAGACGTTTGGCGTCGAGGCGGCGGTCGACGGCGCGATGGTGACCGTGGTCGTGCCGCGCGAACTCTGGACGGAGCTCGCGCACTTCACGAACCGCGTGCTCGGCTGCCGCTACTTCAATTGGCTGTCGGCGATCGACTGGAAGGAGCACGGGCTCGAGGTCGTGTGCCGCCTCGAGAACCTCGACGCCGGGCTCGTCCTGACGATGCGCACGCGCCTCGGCCCGGGTGAGACGCGCTGCCCGTCGCTGGCGGGCCTCTGTCGCGGCGCCGACTGGATGGAGCGCGAGTGCTACGACATGTTCGGCGTCCGGTTCGAGGGACACCCGGACCTCAGACGGATCCTGCTCTCCGAGGACTGGGAGGGGTATCCCCTCCGCAAGGACTACGCCGTCGACACCCCCTTTGCCCCGTACCGATGACTCACCGAGGAGGCCGGCCATGATCTATGAGCTCAGGACCTACACGCTGATGCCGGGCAAGCAGGGCGAGTACCTCAAGCTGAACGCCGAGGTCGGCCGCCCCGTGCGGGGCGACAAGTACGGCAAGCTCGAGGGCTCCTGGACGACCGAGTTCGGCACGCTCAACCAGTTCGTCCATCTCTGGAGCTACCCAAGCCTCGACGAGCGCGAGCGGCTGCGCGCGGAGCTCATGAAGAACGACACGTGGACCAAGGAGTACGTCCCGAAGATCCGGCCGATGCTCGTCGCGCAGGAGAACAAGATCCTCGCGGCGCAGCTGCCGCTGAAGCCGCCGGTGGAGGGCACCCACGTGTACGAGCTCCGCGCGTACCGCGCCCACGTCGGCAAAGCGGGCGAGTGGCTCGGGCTGTTCAAGGCGATCATGCCGGTGCGCGAGAAGTACTCGAAGAACGTCGGCCTCTGGCAGACGGAGGTCGCCCAGCTGAACGAGGTCGTCCACCTCTGGGCGTATCGCGACCTGAATCACCGCGCGGAGGTTCGGGCCAACGCCCTCAAGGATACCGACTGGCAGGCGTTCATCGGCAAGACGGCGCCGCTGCTCGCCGAGATGCGCTCGATCGTCTTGAACCCCGCCCCCGCTTCGCCCATGAAGTGATGCCCGACACCCTGACCAAGCAGGTCGTGGAGGTCGGGTACGGGGGCAACGAGCGCCTCATGATGAACATGGGGCCGCAGCACCCGTCCTCCCACGGCGTCTTCCGCATGATCCTCACGCTCGAGGGCGAGACGGTCGTCGCCGTGGACGCGGTGATCGGTTACCTCCACCGGTGTCACGAGAAGCTCGGCGAGACGCTCACCTACGTGCAGTACCCGTCCATTGCGTCGAAGACCGACTACGTCGCGGCGATGACCTCGGAGCTCGCGTACGTCTCGGCGGTCGAGACGATCGCGAAGGTCGAAGTGCCCAAGCGCGCGCAGTACCTGCGCGTGATCGCGGCCGAGCTGCAGCGGATCGCGTCGCACTGCCTCTGGCTCGGCACCTGGTGCCTGGACATGGGCGGCGCGCTCGGCGGCGGCGCCACCGTCTTCCTCTACTGCATCCGCGAACGCGAGATGGTGCTCGACCGCTTCGAGGAGCTGACGGGCGCGCGGCTCCTCTACGGCTTCCACCAGGTCGGCGGGACGCGGTACGACATCCCGCCGGGCTGGGACACGAAGGTCCGGGAGACCGTCGACTTCATCGAGCGGCGGATCGACGAGTACGAGGCGATGCTCGAGCGCAACACGTTCTTCGTGGTCCGCACGCGGGGGGTCGGCGTGATCTCGCGCGAGCTCGCGCAGGACGTGGGCGTCTCGGGGCCGCTCATCCGCGGCTCGGGCGTGAACTACGACGTGCGACGGGCCGAGCCGTACTCGTCCTACGGGGATTTTGACTTCGTCGTGCCCGTCGAGACGGCGGGGGACTGTTACGCGCGTTACCGCGTGCGGATGGTCGAGTTCCGCCAGTCGATCCGGATCGTCCGCCAGGCGCTCGACGGCCTGCCCGAAGGGCCGATCTCGTCGCGGCCGGGGGTGAAGTCGGTGGGGCAGGTGCGGGTGCCGAAGGGCGAGGGGTACGCGCGTGTCGAGGGGGCGCGCGGCGAGGTCGGCTGCTACATCGTCAGCGACGGCGGCCCCAAGCCCTACCGGATGAAGTGGCGCGGCGCGTCCTTCTCGAACCTCGCCGTGCTGCCGCACATCGTCCCGGGCCACAAGGTGGCGGATGTCGTCGCGATCATGGGCTCGGTGGATCCCGTCTTCGGCGAGGTTGATCGGTAGCCACTATGCGAAGCGACATGCGGAACGGAGCCGGGTCGCACCTCGTCTCAGGCCACCCACGGATGACACCGGCCTCGCGGACCTCGGTCCAATGACCCTGCCGCCGGTCGCCTGGTACACGCTCGAGGCGTTCATCGTCCTGAACGCGATCATCCTGCTCGTGACCTACGTGACGCTCCTCGAGCGCAAGTTCGCGGCGCGGATGCAGTCGCGGATCGGCCCCTACTACGTGGGCCGCCCGCACGGGTGGCTCCAGCCGATCGCGGACGCCCTCAAGCTCATGATCAAAGAGGACATCGTCCCGGCGGCCGCCGACCGCGGCGTCTATAACCTCGCCCCGATCGTGTTCCTCGTGCCGTGCATGCTGATCTTCGCGACGATCCCGTTCGCCCCGGAGCTCGGCGTCGCGGACCTCAACATCGGCGTGCTGTTCTTCCTGGCGGTCTCGTCGCTCGAGATCGTCGGGCTCTTCATGGGCGGCTGGGGGTCGAACAACAAGTACGCGCTGCTGTCGGCGATGCGGGCCGTCAACCAGATCATCTCGTACGACCTCCCGTTCGTCTTCGCGGCGCTCGTTCCCGTGCTGCTCGCGGGCTCGCTCCAGATGTCGGCGATCGTCACCGCGCAGGAGGGGCTCTGGTTCGTCTTCTACCCGCTCATCGGTCAGCTCGCGTTCCTCGCGTACCTGGTCGCGACGCTCGCCGCCGAGAACCGCGTGCCCTTCGACATCCTCGAGGCCGAGTCGGAGCTGGTCGCCGGCTTCCGCGTCGAGTACAGCGGAATGAAGTTCGCGTTGATCCAGCTCGCCGAGTACGCCCACATGCTGGGGACGAGCTTCCTCGGGGCGCTGCTCTTCCTCGGCGGCTGGCTCGGCCCCGGCCCGGCGTGGCTCGGCCCGCTGTGGTTTCTCGGAAAGGCGGTGCTGATCTTCCTGCTCGTCACGTGGGTGCGCTGGTCCTTCGTGCGGATTCGCGTGGATCAGATCCTCGCGATCTCCTGGAAGCTCCTGCTGCCTGCGACGATCGTCCTCCTGCTCGCGACCGGGCTCGTGGTCGCCACGCGAGGCGCCGGTGGCCCGTAACGGGGGCCGGCCCGCGTCGGGGTTCTGGCGCGAGACGGCCCAGCTCGTGGGCGCCGTGGGCCGGGCGATGGGGATCACGCTACGGAACCTCTTCCGACAGCCGGTGACGGTGCGCTATCCGGACGTCCCGCGGCCGTACCCGGACCGTTTCCGGGGAATCCTGGCGCTCACCTACGACCCCGAGACCGGCGAGGAAAACTGCATCGGCTGCCGGCTCTGCGAGTACGTCTGCCCGCCCCAGGTCATCAAGGTCGAGATGCTCAAGCGGGAGAAACGGAACTATGCGAAGACCTTCACGCTCGAGCTCTATGCGTGCGAGTTCTGCGAGCTGTGCGTGCAGGTGTGTCCGACCGACGCGATCGTCATGCTGAAGTCGTTCGATCTCGCCACGGCGGATCGCCGCGATCTGCTGCTCGACAAGGACCGCCTCCACGCCCTCGGGCGGGAGTTCGAGCCGTCGTGGGCCACGGGGAACAGGCTGCGCGACATGCAGGCGCCCCCGAAACCGGTGCGGGCCGAGGCCAAGGGAGAAGCGAAGGAGCCCGCCGAGTGACGCTCGAGGCGGTGGGGTTCTGGGTGGTAGCCGCGGTGCTACTGGCCTCGAGTCTCGCCGTCGTGCTCACCCCCAACCTCTTCCACGCCGTCCTCTATCTCGCGGCGGTGCTCGTCACGACGGCCGTCGTCTTCCTCCTGCTGGGGTCGCCCTTCCTCTTTGCCGTCCAGCTCCTTCTCTACGCGGTCGGCGTGATGACGATCGTGGTCTTTGCGATCATGCTGACCGAGCGGCTGATCGGCGAGCGCATCGTGCAGACGAGCCGCCACCTCCTGAACGGCGCCGTGGTCGCCGCGGCCGTGTTCGTCGGTGTCGCCGGCTTCCTCATCCGCGCGCCGCGCCTCGTCCCGCATCCGGCGGCCGCGGCGGACGCGACCCCCGCGATCGGCCGGGCGCTCGTGGGGCCGTTCGCCGTCACGCTCGAGCTGCTCGGGCTGCTCCTGGTCGTGGCCCTTCTGGGCGCGCTCTACTTCGCGAGGACGGACGAGTGAGCCTGAACGCGTACCTCACCCTCGCCGCGCTGATGTTCGTGATCGGCCTCTTCGGCGTCCTCACGCGGCGCAACGCGATCGGGATCCTGCTCGGCATCGAGCTGATGCTGAACGCCGTGAACATCAACCTGGTGGCCTTCGCCCGCTTCCACGGCGACCTCCTCGGGCTGATCTTCACGCTCTTCACGATCGCGATCACGGTGGCCGAGGTCGCGGTGGGGCTGGCGATCGTCATCGTGATCTTCCGCGTACGGCGGACGGTGGAAGCGGACCGCCTCGACCTGCTCCGAGGCTGACGCGATGAGCGCGGTCGTCTGGCTGCCACTCCTCGTCCTGGGTGTCCCGTTCGCGAGCTTCGTCCTCCTCGCGGTCGTGGCCCCCCTGCGCCGCGCCGGGCGAGTGGCGGGCGGCGTCTCGATCGGGGCGATCGCCGTGGCGTTCCTCGGCGCGCTCGTCGTGTGGCGCGAGGGGTTCAGCAACGAGGCGACGTGGGTGTGGATCCCGGCCGACGAGGGTCCGATGGCGACGGTCGGCCTGCTGGTGGATCCGCTCGCGAACGCGATGCTCGTGCTGGTCACGCTCGTCTCGCTCCTCGTGCAGCTCTACTCGCTCGCGTACCTCGGCGACGAGCGGGCGCCCGCCCTCGGGCGGTACTACACCTACCAGTCGCTCTTCGCGTTCTCGATGCTCGGGCTCGTCCTCTCCCCATCCTTCGTCCAGATGTTCGTGTTCTGGGAGTTGGTGGGCCTGTGCTCCTACCTCCTGATCGGCTACTGGTACGCGCGGCCGTCCGCCGCGCGTGCGGCCGTGAAGGCCTTCTGGATCACCAAGCTCGGCGACCTCGGGTTCGTCATCGGGATCGTCATGCTCTGGGCCGCGACGGGCACCTTCGAGTTCCACGCGCTCTTCGCGAAGGCGCAGGAGCACGCGCTGGCGATCGACGGCCTCGGGACGATCATGTTCCTGATCTACCTTGGCGCGATGGGCAAGTCGGCCCAGTTCCCGCTCCACGTGTGGCTCCCCGACGCGATGGAGGGGCCCACGCCCGTGTCCGCGCTGATCCACGCCGCGACGATGGTCACCGCCGGCGTGTTCATGGTCGCCCGCGCGCAACCGCTCTTCGCCCTCGTCCCCGACGTCCTGGCGCTCATCGGTTGGGTCGGCGCCTTCACGGCCCTGCTGGCGGCGACGCTGGCGTGCGTGGAGAACGACATCAAGCGCGTCCTCGCGTACTCGACGGTGTCGCAGCTCGGCTACATGATGGCCGCGGCCGGCGCCGGCGCGACGTACGCGAGCGTGCTCCACCTCCTGACGCACGGCCTCTTCAAAGCGCTCCTGTTCCTGGGCGCGGGCGCCGTGATCCACGCCGTGGGGACGAACGACATCTTCCGGATGGGCGGACTCTTCCGCGCGATGCCGCAGACCGGCGTCGTCTTCATCGTGGGCACGCTCGCGCTCGCCGGGCTGCCGCCCCTCGCGGGCTTCTTCTCCAAGGAGGCGATCCTCGCCGGCGTCTGGGAGGCGGACATGACGTGGCCGTTCCTCATGCTCGCGCTGACGGCGCTCCTGACCGGCTTCTATATGTTCCGCGTCGTCTTCGTGACGTTCTTCGGCCGGGCGCCCGCGGC
>MNCR01000118.1 GCA_001914535.1 Candidatus Rokubacteria bacterium 13_2_20CM_69_15_1 | reverse complement strand
GGAAAGCGCGCGCAGGTGTGATAGCCGCCGCCGCTGATCGCGACGGCGCCCGTGAGGCCGACCACGGCAACCGGTGTGGGGTTCGACGCACCCGCGTTGGTCGTGCCGGTAAAGGTTCCGTTGCCGAGGGCGCCGTAGTCGTTGAGCCCCCAGCAACGCACCGTGGTGTCCTGAAGCAGCGCGCACTGATGGAACGCCCCGGCTTCGATGGCGGTGGCAGTGTCGATCCCGGTCGCCGTGAATCGCTGGGTTTGCCCGACTGCGAGGGTGGGAGCAGCCGGCGTGACGGTGACGGTCTGCGCCGCGACCTCGTCTACAGCCAGGGCGAGGGCGAGGCTCACGACAGCGCATAAGAAGAAGGTTTTTGCTGATTCGGTCATCCGGGTAAACGATCCTGGGATCTCAGGTGCGGAGCAATCAGGCAGAGCCCTCAGTTGGACAGGGGAATTCACGTGACGGCCGGTGCCGTCACGGATTACTGGACGGTGAGTGTTGTGCCCCCGCTCCCGCCGTCAGAGGCGGCGCCGATCGTGGTAATTCCGGAATTCTTGCCCGTGGCCAATCCGGTCGCGTCGATCGTGGCCACGGTCGTGTCGCTGCTCGTCCACGTCACGCCGAGCCCCACGACTGACACGGGGGTGAAGGTGTCGGTGGTGGTCCCGTTGCCAAGGCGGCCGTGGAGGCCCCGCCCCCAGCATTGCACCCGTCCCCCCGGAAGGAGCGCACAGCTGTGCTCGGCGCCCGACGTGAGGGCGATGGCGCTGGTGATTCCCGTGACGACAGCCGTCGGCGGCGCAAAAATGCCGCTCGGGCTTCCGTTGCCGTTCTGGCCGTACTGATTGTCCCCCCAGCATTGCGCCGTTCCGTCCCGGTGGAGCACGCAGGTATGCTCCGCACCGGGGGCGAGGGAAGCGGGGGTGATTCCGTCGACGGTCACCGGGGTGGAGGAGGCGTTGATCGCCGACTGGTTACCAAGCTGGTAGTAGTCGTTCCATCCCCAGCATTGCATCGTCCCGTCCTGAAGAAGCGCACAGGTGTGGAAGATGCCGGCTTCGATGGCGACGGCGGTCGTGATGCCGGTGACCGTCACCGGGACAGGCGTGGGCCTCGAGGTGGCGGGCGTTGGCACCGGAGTCCCGTCGCCGAGCTGGCCGTAGTTGTTCTGCCCCCAGCAGCGCACGGTGCCGTTCTGGAGGAGCGCGCAGGTGTGCCAGCCGCCGGCTGAGACGGCGGTGGCGGTGCTGATGTCCATGACTTCCGACGGCGTCGGGTTGGGAAGGAGTGGGAATAGTGAGGGTGCAACCGTCCCGTTGCCAAGCTGGCCAGCGTCGTTCAGCCCCCAGCAGCGCACGGTGCCGTTCTGGAGGAGCGCGCAGCTGTGAAAGCCGCCGCCCGTCACGGTGAGGGCGGTGGTGATCCCGGTGACAGGCACAGGAGTGGCGGAAAACCAGCCGGCGGTGGCCTGGTCGCCGAGCTGGCCTTCGATGTTGCGTCCCCAGCATCGCAGCGTGCCGTCGCCAAGGCGCGCGCACGTGTGGAAGCCGCCGCCGGTGACCGTCGCGACATCGCGGACGCCACCAACCGCCACCGGTGTGGAAGAATTGGTTTGGGTCCCGTCGCCGAGCTGGCCGTAGTCATTCAGCCCCCAGCAGTCCACGGTGGCGTCCTGCAGGATGGCGCAGGTGTGGTAGGACCCGGCGTCCAGGGCAGTGGCCGTGCTGATTCCGGTGGCCGTGAATTGCTGGGTCTGGCCGACCGAGATGGCGGGATCAGCCGGAGTGATGAGGATTTCCTGCGCCGCGACGTCCCCAGTGACCAGAGCGAGCGCGAGGCCCGCAACACCGAACACGAAGAGCGATTTCGTCTTTCGCATCATCTCAGACCGTTCGCTACGCTCCACGCCGCTATCAAAGCGCGGCCGCGGCGCGGTGCCCACCCGGTGAAGCCCTAGAAAGGTGATCGGGATTTCCCCGAATGACGTTCGGCTGCCGAGGACCGCGAGGCTGGAGGACCGCCCGCCGCGCGGTCGCGGGCGGCGAGCATGGCGGCGATGAGACGAATGAGATCCCGATGCCTCAAAAGAGGATCGTGCCCAACCGGTGTTTGAAAGAGGAAGTTGCCCGGGCTCGTTTCTTGAGCCGGCACCCCGCCGGGCACCGAAATCGGTACGCCGCCGGCTCCGTCCAGCAGCGCGCTCCGCTCCGGCTGGATCCAGCGGTCGGGCTCGATCCTGACCGTGAGGTAGAGGATGCTGCGGGTGCCGTCGGGAGGGATGCGCGGAACCCCCGGCCGATCGATCCCGAGACCGTAGGGGGTCTCGTCGACCCACCGCCCGTCGGTGCCGTTGAGGGCCACCTGCAGCGCGTGCGTTTGGGAGTCGGTTGCGAAGGCCGGGCACATTTCACGCGACGCCTCGTCGGTGAAGCGACAGACCGTGTTGGTACCGTGGTTCGCCCCGGCAATGGCGATCCACGTGCGCACCCGCTCGGGATGAAGCTTGGCCGCGTACCACCGGCCGCTCAGCGCTCCCATGCTGTGCGACACGACGTCGAGCCGTTGGGACCGCTCGCCCCTATACCCGCCGCGCTGGGCGGCGGCATTCGCCTTGGCGAGGTGCGCCGCCGCGGCCGGCGCGATCACCGACGTCGCCGCCGGCACGTTGGCCATGGTGTTCGGGACGATGTCCACGGCGTGGAGGTATTCGCGGGGGTACCCGATTGAGACGAGGTACCCGATCAGAGGCTGCCAGTCGGCCGAGGACAGCCCGTGACCGTGCACGAACAGCACCGGCGTCCGCGCGTAATCGGGCGCCTCCGAGCGAGCCGCGGAGCATCCGGAGGTGAGCCCGAGCAGGAGCGGGATCGCCCGCAGCAGGCGGAATCTACGGGCCACTCTCGTCGGCCGAGATTTTGGGGACGAGCACCTTGAGCGGGCGGGCATCGTGGCGGGTACGGACGAGCCTCCACAGGAGAGCAACGTACTGCCCAATCTCGCGGTAGCGGGCGGCCCAACGACTGACGAACCGCCACCGCAACATCTTGCGGAGCGGGAAATAGCCGTATTCATGCATGTCGACGAATTGCAGGAACACGAACAGGTCGCGCAGGTGTCCCTTCTCGAGGTACACGGCAAGCCGCTTGCTGGGCGTCCAGGTGGCGAACATCCGCTTCTGGATGCAGTCCTTCAGCACCGCCGCGTGCACGTCGATACGGAACGCGAGGTGACCGGGAACGTCCGATGTCTCGTAGATCTCTCGACGGTCGAAATCGAGCACCCAGTACGTACCGGGCCGGCCCGTGAGACTGAACGCGATGACGGGCTTGAAGATGATCCGCGCGAGTCGCGGCAGGCTGCGCATGAAGTCCCGGAAGTAGGCCTCAAAGGCCGAGAACGTGAGCCGCACCCTCGCTTCATTCGCGTACGTCTTCTCTAATATGGGGGCCACGTCCGCCGCGTACTCGGCCAGGTGCTTTTCGCGGTTGGTGAAGAAGTCCTGCTCCTGCAAGCGGAAGCCGGTCGCATCGCTCCACGAGTCGCCGGGCGCCATCACCACGCACTCGGAGCCCCGCGGCTTGTGCCGGTCGAAGTAGCGCTGAACGTCGAGCGGCGAAACCACAGTGGAGTTGAACCGCCGCGTCTCTTTGTGGAGAAAGCAATGATTACTCGCGAAGGGAACGGCATAGCGGGCGCGCGTCAGGCGCGCCGTGTCGACGAACTCCCTCATGTAATCGTCGACACCGCGATACTTCAGCTCGTCCGGATCCGCGGCCTGCACACAGAACGGATAGGGCTGCGCCGACGAGTGGCTGCGGAACACGAAGTCGATCCTGGGATGCCGACGCAGAATCTGCCGTAGCGGCCATCCGGATACCTTGCAATCATTCATGTCCACGAGCGTGGTCGTCCCGTCCGTGATCACCAACGTCGTGTCCAGCGCCAGACCATACTGATAGGAGGTGACCTCGAGCCCGGGCGCCAGCTTCACCGTCTTTGCGTGCGGGAGCTCGATGACCTCCTTGAACCCAAAGTCCGCGATGTCATCGCGCATGCGCGTGAAGTAGGCGTCGGGGATCAACACCGTAGCCGAGGGCGGCAGCCGTCGCAGCGAGGCACCATGGAAGTGGTCCCAGTGCATATGGGTGATCGCGACGTAGTCGAGATCCGTGACCTGTCGCCAGGCGTCACTGGCCTTGGGGTAATTCCACCAGGAGCGCCAGTACGTCGAGCCCACCACCCACGGATCGGTGATCAACGAAGCGCCCCGGCTCTGCACCAGCATGGCCGCGTGGCTGAGTATCGTAAACTCCATACGCCTCGCTCTGCGCTCGGTCCCCCGGTTCCTTAACGCGGATCGCGACCGCCCGTCGCCGCTCCCGGCGCACCGCGCTGGCGCAACGGTCGCGCCGGGTTGCCCACCACGATCGTGAGCTCCGGCACCGGCTTGGTGACGATGGCGCCCGCGCCGACGATGGCCCCGCGCCCCACGTCCTCCATGACCACGGCGTGGACGCCGACCCAGCTGTCGTCGCCGATCGTGATGCGCTTCTTGCGGCCCCGCTGCAGGGCCATCGGGATGTCGGTCCGGTCGATGTTGTGTTGCCGGGATCCGCTCAACAGCACCGCGTGCTCGCCGATGAGCGCGTAGCTGCCGATGTCGCAGTGATGGATGACGGCGTACCGGTTGATGGTCACGTTGTCGCCGATCGAGATGTCGCGGTAGATGAAGACGGCGCCGAGCTCGATGACGACGTTCCGGCCACAGCGCGTGAGCGCGAAGCGGTAGAACTCGGCGCGCACGACGACGCCGAAGACGTAGGGGATCAGGCTGAGCAGCTCGGAGGCCGTGCGGAAGACCATGTCCGAGGTCTGGCAGAGCAGAGCGAGCGGCCACACGAAGGGCCAGGTCAAGACCCCCGCGACCGCGCGCGCGACCGTGATCCACCGGGGGGAGCGATACTGCAAGTAATCGACGTCGCTGTAGACGCCGTGCTCGATTCGGGCCTCTCGTTGCACGACGCTCCCCCTCAGCGCTTCGTGGCGCGCGCGGAAGGCGCGCCCTCGGAGGGGGCGGGGGCCGTGAGGTCGAACCACACGTGGACCATCGGGTCGCCGGCGCGCTCGTAGGGCTCGAAGCGCCCGCCCAGCTGGTGGTAGAAGAGGAGCGCCGCCTTGTTCGAGGCGTCGACGACCGCCCGCATCCGGCCGACGCCCATGCGCTGGAGAGAGGCCACGACGTGCGCGATGAGCGCTTCCCCGATCCGGAGATCGGTCCGGTGCACGAACTGCGGGGTACGGTACTCGGGAAGCACCCCGATCGCCAGGATCTCTCCCAGCGGGTCCTGGCCGAGATGGAGCTCGGCGCGACGCGAGAACATCAGCCGCAGCGCCTTGAACAGCCGCGGCAACACGCGAGGATCGCGGAGGACGGACAGCGCGATGAGCCACGCCGCGTAGGCCGCGTGGCGTCGGATCGCCTGGCGGTGAAAGGTGATCGAGCGGCTCGTATACGCGACGAACCCGGCCGGGCGGCCGTCCACCTCGAAGAGCGCGGCTCGCATCAGACCGTCGCGCAAGAGGACCGTGTAGCAGAAGCGTCGTAGAAAGAATTCGCCGAAGCGCGCCATCGGGCCCCAGTCGAGGAGGACCAGGTGCAGGCGGCTGACCGTCGCGATGTCCTGCCGCCGGGCGGGGTCGATCTCGCGGATCCGGTACCCGACCGGAGGCTCCGCGCGCCGGTCCGTGCCGACGCCCGGGATCACGAGACGATCCTCATCTTTTTGAATCGCTCACCGTGCATCGCTTCGTCCACGAGCAGCACCTTCTGCGGGATCTTGAACGCGGGCAGCCGGTCCCGGCAAAAGAGCCGCATCCGTCTCCGGAACTCGGGGAGCGTTTCCGCGGTGCTGAGCCTGACCCTCGCCGTCACGATCTGCCCGGTGATGGGATGGACCTCGGCGCTGACGGTGACGTCCGCCACGCCCTCCATGGCCTGCAGCACGCTCTCCACTTCAGCCGGGTAGACCTTTTCCCCGCCGACATTGATGATCTCGGACTGACGACCGCGAATCCGAAGGTACTCCCCGTCCGTCTCCACGGCGTCGCCCGTCGGGAGCCAACCGTCCGGCGTAAACGGGCTCGGGGCGTTCAGATACCCGAGCATCGCCGACTGGGCGCGGATCTGGAGCATCCCGTCGACGACGCGGGTCTCGAACCCCTCCCCGCCCACCTTGACCCAGAGCGAGTCGGAGGATCGGGACTGCGAGCGCAGGATGCCGACCTCCGAGAGGCCGTAGGTCTGGAGCAAACGGACGTGAGGGAGCAGTTGATGGAAGCGGGCCAGCGTGCCCTCCGGCATCACCTCGGTGCCGTACGTCACCAGCTCCAGGCTCGAGAGGTCGTGCTCCCTGTAGGCCTCGCTCACCAGCAACAGGTTGATGAACGTCGGCGAGGTCGGGAGCAGCTGGACCCGGTGCTTCTCGATGGCCGCGCAGACCCCCTGGGGGGAGCGGTCCTGGACCGTCACCACACAGCCCGCGTTGGACAGGACGTACAGCAGCGTATTCACGCCGCCGATGTGGTCGAAGAGCAGAAACGTCAACGTGCGGAGCGCATGCCGCGAGACCCTGAACTTCTCGAGAAGCGGGACGAAGTCGTGGACCGCCGCTTTGCTCTTTCCGGTGGACCCGGACGAGAAGAGGACGAGCCCCGGATGGAGCGCGCTCCGCAGCCTCGCGTACAGCTCGTGGCTCGCTCGGGCCGCCGTGGGCTCCAGGCGGGCCTGATCGCCGGCGCTCACGGACGCGATCGTCTCCACCTGGGCGATGGCCCGGAACTCCGGCTTCTTCGTCTCGACCGAGGAGGTCAGCGGGACGACGATGCAGCCCCGCTCGATCAGGGCCAGGAGGAGCGCGATCGCGTTGGGCGAGAAGTCGCTTTCCAGGCTGACGACGGTGCCGGGCGCGACCGAGGCGTCGGCGAGGGAGCGGCCCCAGCGGGCGACGGCGTCAGCGAGAAAGCCGTACCCGAAAATCTGGTCGCGCCAGACCACCGCGTCGCTGGCGTGATTCGTGCGGAACCGCTCGAGCAGAAAGTCGATATACATCAGCCACCGCGCCGCGCGTGACCGAGGTCGCTCGATGACCCCGCGATCGCGGCCCTGTCGACCCGGTACAGTCGGACGTCACGCGCGAGCAGAATCGCGACCAGCCAGGGGGGGACGCTCCCGCGCGTGAGCTCCCGGAAGAACGGCCGATTGCGATCCTGGGGATCGCTCGGGTTGAACAGGCCTGGGAAGAAGACGACGTAGTCCACCCCGTAGGCGGCGACGAGCCCGCGGACCTGATCGTCCGTCCACACCTTCCGGGTGTACCCAGCCCGCGGCAGGCCGAGCACGGGCCGATCCAGCACCGCTCCCAACAACTGGGCTTCGTTTCCCAGGAGCGGGCTGGCCGTCGTGACCCGATCACGCAGGAACTGGAGAAGGGATTCATTGGCGACCGGGCGCTGCAGGGCGTCCGCCATCGTGCGGTAGGGATTGGCCTGGTGGAGCTGGCGCCAGTGGTGATGGAACACGTTGACCTGCCCGGCGACGAGAGCGAGCGCGGCGACGCCCCACCAGAGCCGCACGGCTCGCGCGTGCCACGCGCGGCTCGGCGTGAGGCGGACGAGAGGCAGGCCATCCGGGAGGCAGAGCAGGCCGAACGGGATCAGGGCCAGGAGGTAGCGGGGACTGATGTGCCCGGTGGCGTAATTCTGGGCCCCCTGGACCATGAGAATGATGCTCGTGGTGACGTACGCCAGCGAAAGGGAGATGTGTGGGTTGCCGAGGGCGGCCCCGAGGGCGGTCCGGTCGAGCGCGAAGCGACCGGCCCAGCACACGCCGCCAACAAGACCGGCCACCACGACGATGACGAACATGACCTCCGGCACACCCCCGCCCAGGAGGCCTGACCTCGTGAATCCGAGGAGCTCGCCTAACCCCCAGGCGAAAGTCCGAAGCACGTCCAGGAGCGACCGGTCCTCGGGGATCAGCGTCACCAGCTTTCCGATCAGCAGGTGATTACGAACGAACAGGGCCACCACGAAGACCGACGCCGGGCCGGCGACGAGCATCAGGGCGCGGACGGACTGCCGGTCTCGCGCGCGAGTGACTCGCAGCAGAAAGAACAGGCCCAGGCTGATGAGGTAGTACACCCCCTGGTAGCGGACGGTGAAGGCGAGCCCGGCCACCGTCCCCGCGGCCGCAAGCCAGAGGTCGCGGCGCCCTGGGTCGCGGTCGCTCTGCATGACGCACCGCAGGCTGAGGAGCGTCAGCAGCGTGAAGAGCATCTCGCTCATGCAGCTCAGCACATTGAACCAGGCGAACGGAGCGCCGAGCCAGACCGCGCTGACCGCGAACGCGCGCAGGGGCGGATGGCCGGCGGCTCTGAGGATGTCGTAGATCACCAGCGGGATTGCGCCGAACGCGAGCAGCGCGACCAGGAAGGCGGCATAGGGCGGATCGACGCCCAGCCGGCTGACCACCGCGATGAGCAGCGGGTACCCCGGCGGGAAGACCGTCTGCGGAGCGGGCATCCCGCCCGCGCGGTACTGCTCCTCGTTCCAGATGATGCTGGTGGCGAACCCGTGGCCGCTCGCCAGGTTCTGGGCGGCGCTCACGTAGAACGCGCCGTCGATCGAGATGAACGAGCGATCGTACAGCGCGACGAGGCCGACCAGCGACACGCCGAGCACGAGCACCCACAGTGCCCGCACGCGACGGGCCGAACCCGCCGCCGCGCGCTCCCCCCCGCGCGCGGGCCCGACCCTACCCGCGATCCCGTCCAGCGGAACGCCGGCGGGCATCACACGCTCCCGAGACAGAGGCACGGCACACCCTCACCCGGTCGAGAGTGGGAGATCGGGGACCAGCTCACCCGAGCCCGTATCACCCGCGAGATCGCGGACGGCACCGCGCAGCTTCCTGAATACGGCGAAGGCCAGCGCGTACAACCCCAGCGCGAACAGGATCGCGGCGTTGAAGCCGAACGCGACGCTGATGAGGACGCTCAGGAGACCGCCCACGACGGTGAACAAGCCGTTCATTCCCCACGCCCAGGCGATCGCGCCACGCGGTTGGTGTGCGATCGCCAGAATGCCCAACGGGAACGGCATTCCGAGGACAAACCCCATGGGGAATATCATAACGCCCGACGCCACGACTCTCCCGGCAAGCGGCAGCGCGAGGACGAGACGGGAGAGCCAAGGATAGAGGACGACGAACGCGAGACCGACGGCGAGAATGCCCATGAACGGGATCGCCCATCGGCGTCGACACTCGATCCCCAACACCTCGGACGACCCGCTGCCGATTCCCGCCGCGAGCAGGAGCGTGAAGATGACGGTCGCATACGTGTGCAGGGGGCTGCCGATCAGCTGCATGAATTTTTGGATGAAGACGAGCTCGAGAATGATGAACCCCGCGCCGAGACACGAAAAGTACAGGAGCAACGGGAGCGCGGTCGCGCCTTTTTCCCTGCCGATCTTGGACGCGCGCAACGGCACGAGCACGAAGAGCACGACGAAGACCGCCGACGCGAGCCCGGTAAAGATCAGGTGCACCCAGTCCATCGGCACGATGCCCCGGCTCAGCTGGGCGTTCAGCACCGCCACGGTCCCCTCATCCAGATAGTTCCGCGCGTCCGGCTCCAAGCGTTTGATCGCTTTTCGAAGCATTCCGAAATAGGGCTTGTCGTCCGTCCGCGGCGTGAGGTGGACGGCCATTCGCTCCGCGAGCTCGTCGGGAAACTCCCCAGAATAGAAATCTTGCGACAGCAAGCGCTCCCTCGGATCGAGGGGATTCTCGACCAGCCGCAGACGATCCCGTTCGTCAAGCTCGGGCGGCGCCAGGAACGTGTTCAGCGACGCGATGTCCGCCGCCGTCCACGGCCGATTCTTGATCAGGAGCGTGGGCAGCGTCAGCTCGAGGGGGGACACATAGACCGCGACGTGGCGTGCAAAATCGCTTCGTCCCATGCGCTTCCACGCGAGCGCCGCCGTCGTGATCATTCGGGGGTACGTATAGTGGTTGATGTGCAGCACGCCATCCGCGGTCAGATGCGAGAAATACTGCTGGTACGCCTCGGCCGTCTCCAGATACGCCGGCGCCAGGGCGCCGGTGCCCTGGGCCACGCTCGAGCTGGTGTGATTGCTGTAGATCTGAATGATGTCGTACGTGCGATGGCTGTGGTGTAAGAAGCTGCGACCCTCACCGGCGCGTACGTGCACGGCCGGGTTGTGAAAGATGTCGCCGATGTACGGGGAGTACCGACCGGTCGCGAGCTCGACGACGGTCGGCACCAGCTCGACCGCGTCGACATACCCCGCCCCGTACGTCAGCGCGGCTTTGGTTTCTTGGCCGCCCGCGCTCCCGATGACCAACACACTCTGCCCGGAATCGCGTTTCAGATAGTGCGACGGCAACACCCCGATCTGCCAGAAGTGCTCGTTGACACGGGACTTGTCGTGGTCGAGGTGTTCCCGTAACGCCTTCAGGTCGCCGTCGAACTTATAGAAGTAACTCGTCTGGTTCCCGCCGTCGTACTGAATGGCCTTGCGATCGCCGTACCGATGGAACGGCGTGGCGATCTCGGGTGACCACCTCTCGTCGATCACCTCGATCTTCGAGATCGGATCCCAGCGAACGAGCTCACGCCGCCCTTGCTCCACGGCGTCCTTCACGCTCCCCTGCTTGTTCATGTGCTGCACAAAATCGATATAGTCTGGCGCTTTGACCATCGGGAATGCGGCGAGCCCGATCGCCAGAACGATCGCGGCGCGGCGGCGGAATCGCGATTCGCTGAAGAGCGCCGCCGCGACGAGTCCCAGCGCCGCCGCACAGACGATCAGGCCCCCGGGACCGATGGCCGACACGAACGGAATGACGATCACACTGCCCAGACCCGCGCCGATGAGATCGCAGAAATACAACCGTTGAATCCGCAGCGCATACTTCGAGAACGCCGCAATGAGGACGTACCCGGCGAGAAAGAACGGGAGCAGCAGGGCCACGTAGAGCACGGCGAACGAGCCCAGGGTCACGAACGGCGCTCGGCCGATTCGCGTGTAGTCGAGCGGCAGGACGTTGATGAGCGGGATCAGCAACGCCGTGGTCGCGGCGAACGCCAGGCTGCCCGTGAACAGCGTCTCGCCGATCTCGCGATCGACCGGAATCGGGCGCAGGGTCGCGAAGATGCCCGCCAGACCGAAGGCGAAGACGGCGACGGTGACGACGAAGTAGGCGATGTTGGGCACGAGCAGCACGTCAAAGACGCGCGTCAGCATCAGCTCGAGCATGAGCGTCGCGAGCGCGATGAACAAGATTCCGAACGACAGCCTGCGCATTCCGGTACTCCTTAGAGAGGGTTCGTCGGGCGACGTCGGGTGTTCAGCAGACCCCCGGCCGATCCGAGGCGCCGTCGGTCACGGAGCGGGGAGGGCAAACGTAAAGAGCGTCTGCGCGGCGGCGATCGTGACCTGCTGCCGGCCCTTGCTCAGATAGGTCACCGGCGCGGCATGGACGATTCCGCCCAGCCCCGCACGCCACAACACCCGGCCCGTGCGCGCGTCCAGCGCGAAGAACACGTCCAGGTCTCCGCCAAAGATCACGTCACCCGCCGTCGACAGCAGGCCACCCACCTCGAGTCGCTCATATCGCTCGGGCGGCTTGTACTCCCACTGGAGCTCCCCAGTCTCCACGGACAGTGCCCGCACGGCCGTCCGATAGGGGGCGCCCGAGACCGCCTGCCAGGCGCTGCCGGCGAACGGCGCGCCCGGTATGAAGTTCGGCTTGCCCTTGAAGAAGATCGTCCCCCGCTCCATCGTCGGAACATAGAGGAGACCCGTGTCGGGGTTGTACGCCGGAGACCACCAGTTCGAGCCGCCCAGTAGCCCGGGGTAAACCAGGGTGCCCTTGGCGCTCGGACTACTGCCGGGCTTCACGCGAGGCCGGCCGTCGGGTGATATCCCGTCCGCCCACGACTGCGTGGCGAATTCTCGGGCCAACAAGAACTGCCCGGTTTCGCGGTCGAGCACGTAATAGAAGCCGTTCCGGTTCGGCCACACCATGAGCCGGCGCCGCGTCCCACCGAACTGACGATCGACGAGCACGGGAATCTGGCACGAATCCCAGTCGTGTTCGTCGTGGGGCGTGAACTGGAAGTGCCATTTCAGCGTTCCCGTGTCGGCGTCGACGGCCACCACGCTGTTCGAATAGAGATTGTCGCCGGCCCGCTCGTCACCTTGATACGGCGGGCTGGGATTCCCCACGCCCCAATAGCCGACGTTCGAGTCGGGATCGAAGGAGCCCGTCAGCCACGTCGGCGCGCCTCCCGTCTTCCAGGAGGCCCCGCTCCAGGTTTCGTGTCCCCGTTCGCCCGGAGCCGGCACCGTGTAGAAGCGCCACGCGCGCTTCCCGGTCGTCGCGTCATAGGCGTCGAGGAACCCTCGAATCCCGAACTCGCCCCCGCCGACCCCCACGATCACGTTGCCCTTCACGGCCAGCGGCGCCCCCGTGATGCTGTATCCCGCCTGCGGATCCCCGACCGCCACATCCCACACGACGGTGCCGGTACGCCCGTCGAGGGCCACCAGGTGAGCGTCCAGCGTTCCGACGTACACCCGGTCACCCAGGAGCGCGACGCCGCGGCTCGACCGGTAGCAACACAGCGGCAGCGTCCCCGGAAGCTCCCGGCGGTACGACCACAGGATGTGTCCGGTGTCCGCGTCGAGCGCCAAGACTTTATCCGGCGGTTGGGTCACGTACATCACGCCGTCGGCGACGAGCGGCGTCGCCTCGACCATCTCGTTCGCGGCGGCTGGCACCTGGCGGGCCCAGCGGAGCTGAAGCTGCTTCACATTGGTACCAGCTCGCCGGTTCGAGCTCCGCACGGAGCAGCCGCTCGTAGGTGACGGGAGCCGGCCACCTCACCGATGGCCGGGCCTCCTGCCCCTTCGCGTCGGCAGTCAGCGAGCGGACGAACGCCAGGACCTGCCAGGTCTCGCGCTCGGAAAGCCGCTGTGGCTCCATCGCGGTCCCGGGGATCCCTCGAGAGACGACCCGGAACAAATGCCAGTCACTGTCCCCGTGGTCGAATCGGCCCCGCCGCAGGCTGGGACCCGCCCCTCCCCGCGCATCGGACCCGTGACACAGTCCACACCGTGACCGGAAGATCGTCGCCCCCGCCGCGATATCGGACTCAGACACGAAAGGGTTCGCGATCGCGCTGTAGGCGCTGCCCGTCAGCACCATCGGTTGCAGGTAGTAGCCGCTGCCGGGGCGCAGCATCCTGAGCATCTCGCCCCAGCTCAGATCCACGATCTGGCCGCGGAGCTTCAGCAGGACAACACGCGCGCGCCAGTCGAGCCCAGGGGTCTTCTGAATGCCGATGACGGCGAGACCAAGGAGCGCGACGACGACACCGAGGGCGATGAGCGTCTTGCGGAGGCTCATCGGCCGATCTTACCGATGCGCCTCGCACGGCGGCGCGCTCAATTGAGAGCGATCCGTGACACGCCAAGAGAGGGAGCGTCCCAATTCAGGAGAGCGTCAGGCTCCGCGTACCGCGTGTGCCACCCGGCGACGGCGGCGGCGTCTTCGATGTCGACTTCGCCGCGGTATGGCAGCTGCGCTCCAGGTGCGCCTTCACTGAGGAGCCACGAGTCGAGGGCCGGCATGGCCGCCGTCCCGGCGCTCGCCCGGGCAGCCATGACCTTGTACCGTTTCAGGATGTGCCGCTCCAGCCATTCTTGGCGGAGGGTCGCCAGCGTCACGATACCGAGCGTCTTCACCGCCGGACAGGCCGCGATGAACGAGCCGGGGAGTGTCCGTGTCCACGCTGCAATTTCTGAGGCCACGTGTGTGGCGAGCGATCGGGCCGCCTGTCCACGATGATAGGCCGCGACCCGTTCGGATTCTGCGTCGCCCATCGCCGGCACACGCGACGCGCCCACGGCGTTCGTGTTCCAGTCGAACACCTGACGCCACGTCGAGGCCGGCGCATCGAAGAGGTTGTACGTCCCGGGTCGCGGCCAATCGAGGATCAGACTCCGGATGGCCGCACTGACATTTTTCACGTGAATGGCGTTGGAAGGCAAGCGGCCGTCGAACGGCAGCCGGAACCGAGGCTCGCGCGTCGCATCCAGCACGAAGCGGGAGAGCCACTGACCGGCCCCATACACGTGCCCCAGGCGGAGCACGACCGCCTCATGTCCGCTCGCGCGGAGGCGTCGCCAAAGGTAACGCTCCAGGTCGAGCTTGTGGCGACCATACGGCTGGTCCGGACGCGGGCGCTCGAAGGGGTTGCGACCCGCGTCGATACACGTTCCGTACACGGCGACGGAGCTGAAGTGGATCACCCGCCTCCGACCCGGGAGCCCGCACAGCGCGTGGATCAGACTCCGTTCCGCCACGCTCTTCTTCGCCGGGGTACCGCTGGTGGCGGCGCAGTTGATCACCACGTCACAGTCTCCGAGGAGATCGGAGGCGGCCGCGGGATCGGCCACCGATCCACAGCGGATATCGTATCCCTCCAGTCGGAGCGGCCCGGCACTGACTTCATTGCGGCAGATCCCGAACACCTGGATGCGCGGGTCGCCAGAGAGCGACCCCAGCAGCGCGGGCCCGACTTGTCCCCCGGCGCCCACAATCCCGCATGTGATCGTGCTCATGAGCCGACCCCCGACACGCGTTCGGCACGGGCACCGTTGAATCGATAGCATGCCTCGATGAATGCGGTGGTGCGCAGACCCGTGTCCCAATCGGAGAACTCGACGGACCGGGCGCACGAGTCGACGAATTCCCGCCACTCCGCTCGGACGGCCGCGTTGAAGGCCGCCCCCTCGGACGCGGAGCCACCCAGCCGCCCGGTGATTCTTCCATGGCGTCCGTAGATCTCCGTGGCGCCGCTCGCCGTTGCGCCCAGGCGGAGCTCACCGTTCGCGCAGCGCATGACGATGCCGCCGTACACATCGCTCACCTGGGACACGACCATCCCGAGTGGTACGGGCCGGCCGCCATCCACGATGACGCTGCCCCGGACGCTCGTCTCGAACTCGATGCCCTTCAGGACCCTTTGACTGCAGCGGTCGATCCGATAGTCGTCGACCCGAGCGATCGTAAAGATCTGATCGACGAGGTGGGCGCCGGCTTCGAAGAGGACGCCGCCCCCCGAGGCGTGCGCATTGGCCTGATACCAGTCGCCGCCGCGCCCCGTGTGACGTACCCGTGCTCCCTCGCCGCCGAGAATCACCTCGAGAGGGCCGAGGACGCCCGCATCCACCAGCTCACGCGCCGTCTTGACCGACGCGTAGTGGCGACGGACGAGACCGATTCCCAGACGCACCTTGCGCCGCCGCGCTTCGGCCACGATCCATTCGTGGTCTTCGAGCGTCGGGGCAAACGGTTTTTCGCAGAACGCATGCCAGCCCCGCGCGAGGATCGTCTCGAGCGCGCCCCGGCGCGCGCCGACCGGGATCGCGACGAGGACGACGTCCACATCGGGACAATCATCGAGCGACCCGAAGGCGCGCGGGAGGCTGTAGGTCGAGGCCAACGCCCGCGCGCGGGCCGTATCCGTGTCGCAGACCCACGCGACCGAGACCCCGTCCAGGCTCGCGAGGACGGGGAGGTGAATCGACTCCACCACATTTCCCGCTCCGAGCAAGCCCACCCGGACCGACCGGACGTCGGCCCGCATCACACACCCCCGAGAAACAGGCACTGGCCGGTGATGAACTCGCTTTCTCGCTGGAGGTAAAAGTCGATCACGTTGGCGACGTCGGCCGGGGTTCCCAGCCGGGGGATGGCCTGTCTCGAGACCAGGCGGTCGATCTTCTCCTGCGGCACCGAACGGATCAAGTCGGTCGCGATCGGCACTGGCCCCACGGCGTTCACGGTGATCCCGAACCCGGCGAGCTCCCGCGCCAGGACCTCGGTGAGCGAGAGCACCGCGGCCTTCGAGGCCACATAGATGGCCTCGCCCTCCAACTTGAGCGGCACCGCCACGGTGACGAGATTGACGATGCGGCCGTATCCCGCCGTCTTCATGAGCTTGGCCGCCTCACGGCAAAAGAGAAAGGTCCCCACGACATTGGTATCGAGCATCCGGTGGACGGCCGACAGCGGCGTCAGGAGCGAGTGGTTCATCGACGCGACGCCGGCATTGTTGATGAGATGATCGACGCGGCCGCAGGTCTTCCGCACGTCCGCGAACAGCGCCTTGGCCGCCCGCTCGTCGGCCACGTCGGCCGTGTAGTGGGTATAGCCTTCCAGCGTCCAGTCGACGTCGCCGCGGCTGCAGCCCACGACCCGATGCCCGCGACTGACGTAGTGCGCCGCGAGGAACCTCCCGATCCCCGTCCGCGTGCCGGTGATGACCGTGACCGGGCTATCCACGCGCTGCCGCTCCGTCGAGCAGGCGCGCCGCGTACTCGGCGAGCGAGCCGACGGTCCGGTACGGGCTGTTCCGCTGCGAGAGCGCCCGGTCGTCAGCGAGGCTGACGCTGACACCGTACTCGTCCTCGATGGCCTGCTCCACCGCGACCACCAGCGTGACCAGCCCCATCGAGTCGAGGAGCCCGTCGCGGCCAAACAACCGGGTTCCCTCGCCGAGCGGACCGGGGGCGGCGATGGCGTGATGCTCCAGAACTTCCTGCAACGCGTCCACGATCAGGGTCATGGGCGGCTTCTGCATGTGGCGGTCTCCCATGCGGCGATCCTTCTCCGTTGTCATACCACGTTGTCGGCGTGTCGGAAGACCGGCTCCCGGAGGGGAAGCGGGGCGTCCAGGGCGACGCGCCGGGCCTGTTCCTGGAGCGGCACCACCGTGAACTGCGCCGAGAGGAGGCGCAGGACGTCGCCGAGCAGCTCGAGCTTCCGCCCGCTGGTGAGCTTCATCCCCGGGAAGAAGGCGAGCTCCTTCATGTCGTCGCAGCCGAGGAAATCGAGCGGGTGGAGCAGCACCGAGGGCGCAGTGCCGGTCAGCCGGCACAGGGCGAGGGCGGCGCGAAAGTACTGGACGGCCAGACCGGGCGCCAGCGCGCTCAAATAGACGACGTAGCTCGCGTGGATCGGCACCCGGAACACGGGCATCGTCGTCACCGGGATCTCGATGAGCTCGCCCCCATCCGTCCGCCACCGGTACGGTCGATTCGGCCGGAGCCCGTCGCGAAAGCCGCCGAAGAGGGCCTGGCGTCGCTGGAGCTCCTCGCGGCTCAGCTTGCTCGTCCTGACGTAGAAGGCCCGGGCCAGTGGCCCCACAAAGGTGGGCAGGGTCGAGGCATCATAGAGGTAGCCTCGCCGTGCGAGCACCTGCACCACCGTCCGGGAGAGACAGAAACCGGGGCCGCGAAAACCGTGGGGGACCCGGCCGGTGGCTCGCTCGATGCTCTCCTCGGCCCGGCCGAGCTCGGTCTCGACCTCCGCCTCGGAGTAGAGGTTGAGCCACACGTCATGGTGAAAGGAATGGTTGCCGATCTCGTGCCCGGCCGCCGCGATCATGGCCATGAGCTCCGCGTTCTGTGCCAGCGCGGCGTCCTGACCGACGATGAACACCGTGATGGTCAGATCCAGGGTCTCCAGGAGCCTCAGGAAGCGGGGCACCACGACGGGGAGGTATGACGGCAGGGATTCCCACCCCGGATCCCCGTGGGTCTTCATGTAGGACCACTTGTTATCGAGGTCCAGCGACAGGCTCGCGATCGGCTTCCGCGTTCTCATGGTCGCCGTGGCATCAAAACGTCGCCGCGATGGGCACGGGAGCGCCGTTTTTCTCGAGCGAGCGCTGCGCCGCCTCCAGCACCTTGACGACGCGCAATCCGTTTCGTCCGTCGGTGAGCGGCTGCCGCCGCTCACGGACGCAGTCGAGGAAGTGCTGGCATTCCAGCTGGAGCGGCTCGTCCACCTTGACGTGGGGAATCGTGATGTCGCCAAACCGCAGGGTGATGTACTCCGCGAAGGTGTTGTAGTCGGTCGCGTGCTGGGCGCTCTTGTCATAGATCCGCAGTTTTTCGGTGCTCTCCAGATCGTCGAAGACGACCATCTTCTTGCTGCCGACGATGGTCAGCTTGCGAATCTTATGCGGATCCAACCAGCT
>MNCR01000003.1:35434-39665 GCA_001914535.1 Candidatus Rokubacteria bacterium 13_2_20CM_69_15_1 | reverse complement strand
GTGAACACGGCGAGCGAGGCGATCCCCTCCTTGGCCTGGCGCCCAGCCTCCGCCGCGATCTGGATCGGGCCGCCGATGTTGGACGAGTCCATCTGCCGCGACACGATCTTCCAGAGACCCTTGGCCGTGAGCACGGTCATGTCCCAGGTCTTGACCCAACCGTACGCGACCGCGGTGAGCGGGTCGTAAGCCTCGTAGCGCACCACGCGTGTGAGTATGCCGACCCCGATGCGCCCGATCTCGACGTCCTGCCCGCCGGGGCCCTTCTCCCTCACGGTCGTCGCCGTCACGGTCAGCGACACCGGCCTGCCCTCGCGCTCCACGGTGACGTCGAACGTCTGGCCGCCACGCTTCTGGATCGCCAGCATGAGCTCGTCGGGGGTGAAGACCGCTTGGCCCGCGACCGCCACGACCAGATCCCCGACGCGCAGGCCCGCCGCCTCCGCGGGCGAGCCCGGGTTCACCGAGCCGATCTGCGGGGTGAGCTTCGGCCCCGCGCCGAGCTCCCACGCGTCCTTCGGGTCCCGAAAGATCGGATCGCGCACGGTGGTTTGCCGCGGAGTGACGCTGAGCGTCTGCTCGGTCGCGCCGCGCCGGACCGTGAGCACGAGCGGCCGACCGTGCGACTCGGCGACCGCGCGGTCCAAGTCCTCCCAGTGGAGGACCGGCCGGCCGTCGACGCGCGTCACGACGTCGCCGGTCATGAGGCCGGCCGCCGCCGCGGGGCTCCCTTCGGCGACCCGGCCGACGACGGGCGGCCACACCGGCCGTCCGACCGTCGCGAGCACGACGGTGAAGATCAGCGCGGCAAGAACGAAGTTCATCCCGGGGCCCGCGAAGACGATCAGGAACCGCACCGGGAGCGGCTTGAGCGCGAACGACTTCGCCGGGTCGAAGGGAGCGGCGCCGCCGCCGCCCTCGAGTGGGTTCTCCTCGCCCATCATCTTGACGTAACCGCCCATGGGGACCGCGGACAGACAGTACTCGGTCTCCCGTCCGCGCCAGCGGAGCAGCACGGGACCGAACCCGATCGAAAAGCGCTCGACGCCCACGCCGGTGAGGCGGGCCACGATGAAGTGGCCCAACTCGTGAATCAGGATCAGGATTCCGATGACGATGACGAACGAGACGAGAGTGGTCACGCGCGCCGACCTCCATCGCGCGCGTCGATCCTCCGCTGGACCCGCCCACGGGTCTCGGCGTCGAGGACCACGCACGCCTCGAGCGAGCCGACGGAGCCGGCGCCGGCGTCGTCGAGCGCCCACTCGATCAGCTGGGCGATCTCCGTGAATCCGATGCGGCGCTCGAGAAAAGCGGCGACCGCGACCTCGTTCGCCGCATTGAGGACCACCGGCGCGACGCCGCCGTGCTCGAGCGCCCGGCGCGCCAGCCCAAGGCAGGGGAACTTCTCGGTGTCGGGCTCGTAGAACGTCAGCTGCCCCACCCGCGTGAGGTCGAGCCGGGCCGCGGGGGTCGGCCGCCGCTCCGGATACGAGAGGGCGTAGAGGATCGGCACGCCCATGTCGGCGACGCCGAGCTGGGCGATGACCGACCCGTCCACGTACTCCACCATCGAGTGCACGATCGATTGCGGGTGGACGACGACGTGCACCTGGTCTGGAGCCACATCGAAGAGCCAGCGCGCCTCGATGATCTCGAGCCCCTTGTTCATGAGCGTCGCCGAGTCGATCGTGATCTTCGCGCCCATCTTCCACGTGGGATGCTTGAGCGCGTCCTCGACCGTCATCGCCGCGAGCTTCGCCCTCGGCGTCTCGCGGAACGGTCCGCCCGAGGCGGTCAGGATGATCCGGTGGACGTCGGCGCGGCTGTGGCCCGCCAGGCACTGGAACACGGCGCTGTGCTCGGAGTCCACGGGCAGGAGCTTCACCCCGCGCGCGCGGGCGGCGGCCGTCATCAGGCTCCCCGCCATCACGAGCGTCTCCTTGTTGGCGAGCGCCACGGTCCGCCCGGCGAGGACCGCGGCCATCGTCGGCAAGAGCCCGGCGCCGCCGACGAGCGCCGAGACGACGACGTCCGCGTCCACGTCGCGCGTGAGCGTCACGAGGCCGTCCGACCCCCGGAGGAGCTCCGGCCGTGGGGCCGGCAGGATCCGCGCCAGCCGGTCGAGCGCGCCGCCGTCGAGGAGCGCGACGGCGAGCGGCGAGTACTTCCGGCAGAGATCGGCGATCAGCTCGACGTTGGACCCGCGCGCCGCCAGCCCGGTCACCTGGAACTCCTCGGGGAAGCTCGACACCAGATCGAGCGTCCGGAGGCCGATGGAGCCGGTGGCGCCGAGGAGCGTGACGCGCTTCATGGACACCTCACGCTAGACCCCGCCGAACCGCCGCGTCCGCCGCTGGAACTCGGCGATCGCACGGTAGAGGTCGGTGGGGCCGAAATCCGGCCAGAGCGTTGGCGTGATCCAGAGCTCGGTGTACGCAATCTGCCACAGGAGGAAGTTCGACACGCGCATCTCACCGCTCGTTCGGATCAGGAGATCGGGGTCCGGCACGTCGGCGGTATAGAGGGCTCCCTGGATCTCCTTCTCTCCGATGTCCTCGGGCCGGAGCTCGCCCGCCTGCACCTGCCGCGCGAGCACGCGGCAGGCGTCGATGAGCTCGTCGCGCCCACCGTAGTTGAACGCCATCATGAGGGTGAGGCCCGTGTTGTTGCGCGTCTCCTGGACGACGTGGTCGATCCCCCGGCGCACCTGGAGCGGCACGCCATTCTTGCGGCCGAGCACGCGGAGGCGGACGTTGCGCCCCATCAGCTCGGGCAGCTCCGAGCGGATCGCCCGCTCGAGAAGGCTCAAGAGGGTCGAGACCTCGTCCTCCGGACGGCTCCAGTTCTCGCTCGAGAACGCGTAGAGCGTCAGATAGTGCAGACCGAGAGCGTCCGCGGCGCGGACGATCGAGCGCGCCGTCTTCACCCCTTCCCGGTGGCCGGCGACGCGCGGCAGGCCGCGCCGCGTCGCCCAGCGGCCGTTGCCGTCCATGATGATCGCGACGTGCTCGGGCCGCGGCTGCGCGCGGGCCATCGCGAGCAGCTCCGCCTCGCCGAGCGTGGCCAGCTCGATCTGCGCCCCGGGGGCCGCGGGATTCAACGCCATGCGACGGTCATCTCACACACGGGCTAGAAGGACAAAATTTCCTGCTCCTTCTTCTTCAGGAGCTCGTCCACCTTCGCCACGTACTTGTCGGTGGTCTTCTGGATCTGGTCGTGGCCGCGGCGCTCCTCGTCCTCGGAGACCTTCTTGTCCCGCGCCATGGCCTTGAGCTTGTCGTTCGCCTCGCGCCGGATGTTTCGGATCACGACGCGGGACTCCTCGGCGACCTTGGCGACGGTCTTCACGAGCTGTTTGCGCCGCTCCTCGGTGGGGGGCGGGATCACGAGCCGGATCACCTTTCCGTCGTTGACGGGCGTGAGGCCGAGGTCCGACGCCATGATGGCTTTCTCGATCGCCTTCAGCTGGCTCGCCTCCCATGGCTGGATCGTGAGCGTGCGCGCGTCCAGCACCGAGACGGATGCCATCTGGTTCAGGGGCGTCGGCGTCCCGTAGTAGTCCACGCGGATGCCGTCGAGCAGCCCTGTCGAGGCGCGCCCGGTCCGCACCGTGGCGAACTCGCGCCCGAGCGCCTCGAGCGCGGCGCCCATCCGGGCCTCCACGTCCTTCACCAGCGTCTGCATCCCGTCACCCCCCAGACGACACGATCGAGCCCACCGGTTCGCCGAGCACGATTCGCTTGATGTTCCCGGTGCGGGTCAGATCGAAGACGATGATCGGCAGCTTGTTGTCCATGCAGAGCGAGATGGCAGCCGCGTCCATCACCTGGAGCCCCCGGTTCAGGACGTCGATGTAGGTGACGCGCTCGAGACGCTCGGCCCGCGCATCGCGCTGCGGGTCGGCCGTGTAGATGCCGTCGACCTTGGTCGCCTTCATGATCGCATCGGCGCCGATCTCGACGGCCCGGAGCGCGCCGGCGGTGTCGGTCGTGAAGAACGGGTTGCCGGTACCCGCGGCGAAGATGACGACACGCCCCTTCTCGAGATGCCGGATGGCGCGTCGGCGGATGTACGGCTCCGCCACCGCGCGCATCTCGATCGCGGAAAGCACACGCGTCTGGAGGCCGATCTTCTCGAGCGCGTCCTGCAGCGCGAGCGCGTTGATCACCGTCGCGAGCATGCCCATGTAGTCGGCGGTCGCGCGGTCCATGCCGCCGGCGCTCGCCGC
>MNCR01000003.1:0-35312 GCA_001914535.1 Candidatus Rokubacteria bacterium 13_2_20CM_69_15_1 | reverse complement strand
GCACCCGCCGCCATCCCTTAGCCTGCCTCGCCGACCTGGAATCGCGCGAAGCGCTTGACGACGACGCGCTCGCCCGTCTTGGCGTTCACGCCGTCGACGAGATCCCGGACCCGCGTCTTGCCCGACGCGTCCTTGATGAAGGGCTGCTCGAGCAGGCACTGTTCGCCGAAGAACTTCTCGAGCTTGCCCTCGACGATCTTGTCGACGATCTGAGGCGGCTTCTTCTGGTCGGCGAGCTGGGCCCGGTAGACCTCGCGCTCGCGCTCGACGACCGCGGCGGGAACATCCTCGCGTGCAATGTACGCGGGGTTCGCCGCGGCGATTTGCATCGCGAGATCCTTGATGAGCTCCTGGAACGCGTCGGTCTTCGCGACGAAGTCCGTCTCGCAATTCACCTCGACGAGCACGCCGAGCTTGGCCCCTGGGTGGATATACGCCCCGACGACGCCCTCCTTGGCGTCTCGGTGCGCGCGCTTCGCCGCCTGGGCCAGCCCCTTCTTGCGGAGGTACGCGATCGCGGCCTCCAGGCTCCCACGGGCCTCCTGCAGGGCCTCCTTGCAGTCCATCACACCCGCGCCGGTCCGGTCGCGAAGCTCCTTGACGAGCTGGGCGCTCGACGCCATCGCTAGCTCTCCGTCTCGATCGCGGCCATCCCGACGGGCTCCGCGGGCGTCTCGGCCGCGTCGGCCGCCGCCTCGGTCTCGTCCTTGGCCAGGGTGCCACGCCCCTCGTTGACGGCGTCCGCGATGCGCGACGTGATCAGCCGAACCGCTCGGATCGCGTCGTCGTTCCCCGGGACCGGGTAGTCGATTCCAGTCGGGTCGCAGTTGGTGTCGACGATCGCGACGATCGGGATCCCGAGCCGCTGCGCTTCCGCGACGGCGATTCGCTCCTTCCGGGGGTCGATGATGAAGACCGCGGAGGGCAGCTGCTCCATCGCCTTGATGCCGACGAGCGCCTTCTCGAGCTTCTCCCGCTCGCGGTCGAGCTCGAGCGCCTCCTTCTTCGGCACTCGCTCGAACTCGCCCGTCTCCTTCATCTCCTCGAGCTTCTTGAGTCGGGCGATCGACTTGCGGATCGTCGCGAAGTTCGTCAGCGTCCCACCCAGCCAGCGCTGGTTCACGTAGAACATCCCGCAGCGGGCCGCCTCCTCGAAGACGGTCTCCTGCGCCTGTTTCTTGGTGCCGACGAAGAGCAACGTGCCACCGCCGGCGGCCAGGTCGCGGACGAACGCGTACGCCTCCCGGAACTTCTTGAGCGTCTTCTGGAGATCGATGATGTAGATGCCGTTGCGCTCCCCGAAGATGTATTTCTGCATCTTCGGGTTCCACCGCTTGGTCTGGTGGCCGAAGTGCACCCCGGCCTCCAGCAGCTCCTTCATCGTCAATGCGGCCATGACTCCTCCTTCGGTTTGCCTCCGCCGCGCCACGGGACGCGCTGCGCCCGACCGAAAGCGCGCGGCGTGCGTGATGGTGAACTACGTCGTGTACTTGCCGTTGATCCGCACGTACTCCTCGCCGAGGTCGCAGGTCCAGACGCGGTCCTCGCCGCGGCCGAGGCCCAGATCGATCGTGATCTCGTACTCTCGGCCTCCCATGATCTCGCGAACCCGCTCCAGGCGCACGCCTTCCCGCAGCATACCGTGCTCGACGAGCCGCTCGCCGCCGAAGGCGATCGCGACCTTGTCCTGCTCCACCCGCGCGGCCGATTTCCCCAGCGCCATCATGATCCGTCCCCAGTTCGGGTCGGCCCCGTTGAGCGCGGTCTTGACGAGCGGTGAGTTCGCCACGCTGCGGGCCGCGAGCAACGCGTCCCGCCGGCTCACCGCCCTGCGCACCGCGATGGCCACGAGCTTGGTGGCGCCTTCGCCGTCGGCGACCAGCATCCGTGCGAGCCGCTGCATCAGCGCCTCGAGACCGACGACGAACTGCGCGAGCCCCCGCCCCCGCTCGAGCGGTCGGTTCTCGGCGAGGCCGTTGGCGAGCACCGCGACGGTGTCGCTCGTGGATTGGTCGGAGTCGACCGTGATGCGGTTGAACGACCGGTCCACCGTCCGACGCACGACGGCGTCGAGGGCGGTCGGCGCCACGACCGCATCGGTCGCCGCGAAGCAGAACATCGTCGCCAGGTGGGGCTCGATCATGCCGACACCCTTGGCGATCCCTCCGATCGTGACGGTACGGCCGTCGACCTCGAGCCGGAGCGCCGCGTCCTTGGGCTTCGTATCCGTCGTGAGGATCGCCTCGGCGGCGGCGCGCCCACCCTGGGGCGAGAGCGATTTCGCGAGCTTCGGCAGCGCGGCGCGGACCTTGTCCATTGGCAACGGGACACCGATGACGCCCGTCGAGGCGACCAGGACGTGGGCGGCGGGAATCCGCAGCAGCTCGCCGACGAGCCGGGCCATCTCGCGCGCGTCCCCGACGCCGCGCTCACCGGTGCACACGTTGGCGCACCCGCTCGACGCGACGATCGCCTGGGCCTGACCGCCGCGCGCGTGCTCCATGGAGACGAGGACCGGCGCGCCTTTCACCTGGTTCGACGTGAACATCACGCCGGCGCGCGCGGGCGTGGACGAGTAGATCAGCGCGAGATCCTTCTTGCCGCTCGGCTTGATGCCCGCCGCCACGCCGCCCGCGAGGATCCCGGGCACCGCCGTGACGCCACCCTCAAGCCACTCGATCTCGGTCGGCGGCATCGCGCTAGGGATACACCGGGGGCGCCTCGAGTCCCGTTCGCTCGGGCCAGCCGAACATGATGTTGAGGTTCTGGACGCCGTTCGCCGAGCCGCCCTTGCCGAGGTTGTCGATCGCCGACAGGCACACCGCGCGACCGGTCCGGGGATCGGCGACCACCGTGACGTCGCAGTAGTTCGACCCGACAACCCCGCGCGTCGTGGGCCGGTCGCCTTCATCCAGCACGCGGACGAACGGCTCGCCCGCGTAGAACTCTCGGTAGACGCCGAGGAGCTCCGCCGTCGCGAGCGTCTTGCCGAGCGGCACGGAGGCGGTGGTGAAGAGCCCTCGGTTGAGCGGCACGAGGTGGGGCGTGAAGGCCACGCGGAGGGAAGCCCCGGCGAGCGCCCCGAGCTCCTGCTCGATCTCGGGCGTGTGACGGTGGGTCGCGATCCCATACGCTTGAATGTTCTCGTTCGCTTCGGTGAAGAGGTACATCGGATCGATCTTGCGGCCCTGCGCCCCGGCGCCTGTCACGCCGGACTTGCCGTCGATCACGATGCCCTCGGGGCGCGCAAGCCCGCGCTTGAGCAGGGGCGCGATCGCGAGGATCGCGCCGGCCGGGTAGCAGCCCGGCGACGCCACGAGCGGCGCGCTCGCAATCGCCTTCCGGTGGAGCTCAGGCAGGCCGTAGACCGCCTCGGCGAGTCCGGCCAGATCGGTGTGCGGCGCCTGATACCACGTCACGTAGTCGTTCGGGTCGCGCAGCCGGTAGTCGGCGGAAAGGTCGACCGCCCTCACGCCACGGCGGCGGAGCACGGGAACCACGCGCTGCGACTCGAGGTGGGGCAGCGCGAGGACGACCGCGTCGGCGACCTCGGCGAGCCACCCGGCGTCGAGGTCGTGGAAGGAGAGCTCGGTCAGCCCCCGCAGATGCGGATACGCGCGGGCGAGCGGCTCGCCAGCGAGCCGGTCGGAGGTCACACCGGTGACATTGATCGTCGGGTGGCCGAGCAGGAGGCGCAGGAGCTCGGCTCCGATGTAGCCGCTTCCGCCGGCAACGGCAACGCGCACCACGTCACGCCGCTCGGGCACTAGCGCTTCGAGTACTGGAACTTCTGGCGGGCGCCCGGCTGACCGTACTTCTTCCGTTCCCGCATGCGCGGATCGCGCGTCAGCAGCCCCGCCTTCTTGAGCGGCAACCGGAGTTTGTCGTCGAACCGCGCCAGCGCGCGGGCGAGGCCGTGGCGAACGGCGCCCGCCTGCCCCGTCGGACCACCGCCGCCGACGGTGGCGGACACGTCGAACTGCCCGACGGTGTTCGTCACCTGGAGCGGCTGCGCGATGATCATGCGCAGAGTCTCGCGCGGGAAGTAGTCCTCGAACGCGCGTCCGTTGACGGAGATGCGCCCGGAGCCGGGACGCAACCACACGCGGGCGACTGACGTCTTGCGCCGCCCGGTTCCATAGAACCTGTCGACCACTGCGGCCATCAGCGAACCTCCGACTGGGTGGATCCCGGCATCGCGACCGGCTGCTGCGCCTGGTGGGGATGGGCGGCGCCGCGGTAGACCTTGAGCTTCTTGGCCATCGCCCGGCCGAGCCGGCTCTTCGGCAGCATCCCTTGCACCGCCCACTCGATGACGCGCTCCGGATGGGTTTTCAGCATGGTCTCCGCTCGCACTTCACGGAGGCCCCCGATGTACCCCGAGTGCCAGCGATACATCTTGTCGCGAAGCTTCCGTCCCGTGAGATGGACCTTCTCGGCGTTCACGACCACGACGTGGTCGCCCACGTCGAGGTGCGGCGCGAAGGTCGGCTTGTGTTTCCCACGGAGGATAGACGCGACACGACTGGCGAGGCGACCGAGGACCTGACCGTCGGCATTGAGGACGAACCACTTCCGCTCGATCTCATTCTCCTGCGGCATCGGCGTCGGCATCGCGTTCCCTCGACGGCTGTGGCCCTACGACGGTTCTAAGTGGGCGTCCGAACAGAAAAATTCGCAACGACCTACTTTATTGGAAAACCCACGCCCTGTCAACGAATCCTGGTCTTGTCGGGCCAGGGGCAGAGCGCGCGGACTGGGCACGCCGGGCACGCTGGCTTCCGCGCCGTGCAGGTGCGGCGCCCGTGAGTCGTCAGGAGGTGGGTGGCCAGCGTCCACTCCTTCCGGGGCAGCGTGTCCACGAGCTGGTCATGGACCGCGTCGGCGTCCTCGGACCGCGCCAGCCCCAGGCGCTGAGAGACCCGGAAGACGTGCGTGTCCACGGCGATCGCCTGTTGGCCGAAGGCGTTACCGAGAATGACGTTGGCCGTCTTGAGGCCGACGCCTGGCAGCGCCGTCAGCGCATCGCGCGTCTGTGGCACCTCACCCCCGTGGCGCTCGACGAGCGCCTGCGCCATGCCGACGATCGCGCGAGCCTTCGCCCGGAAGAAACCCGTCGAGTGGACGAGGCGCTCGAGCGTCGCGAGGTCGGCCTTCGCCCAGTCGCGGGCGCTCGTGTACTTCGCGAAGAGCGCGGGCGTCACCAGATTCACGCGCTCGTCGGTGCACTGGGCCGACAGGATCGTCGCGACCAGGAGCTCCAGCGGGTTCGAGAAGTCGAGGGCGATCTTCGCGTCGGGATAGGCGCGCTTGAGCGCGCGGATGATCTTCCGCGCGCGCGCCCGCTTTGCGTCACGCGACTCGCGCATGGGACTCTCCCGTCAGGGGCCGGCGGCGACGCGGAGGGCGTCGGGCGTGATCTCGACGCGACCGACCTCCAGCCGGACAGGCAGTCGGCTCGCGAGCCCCAGCGAGGGATCATAGCCGCGAACCACCCAGTCCACGAGCGGATCGGGTAGCGGGATGCCGGCCGCGCGGACTCCCTCGAACGCGAGCGCGAACGGCCGGTCGTTCGCGGGCACGAGGCGCACCCGCGCGGTCACGTCGGGACCTGGCTGAGACACGCTGAAGGCCACGGCCCCCTGCCCGAGCGTCGCCGTCACGCGCGTGAAGCCCTTGAGCTGACGGAGGAACGTGCTGAAGTCGGCGGCGAGGATCGTCGCCCGCTCGATTCGCACTCGTTCGGCGTCGAGCGGATCGAGCCGGCCTTCCGCGGACGCGCTGAACGGGTTGACGCGGAGGTCGTCGATTCCGACCTGGAGGTCGCGAACGCGCGCGAGCGCGGCGTTTCGGCGTGTGAGATCCCCGATCGTCGCCGCGCCGGCACGGAGCTCGACCCGGCGGATCCGTCCACGGAGGATCGCGTCATCGTAGGTCAGCCTGATCTCGAGGCCCTCGACGTCCCGCGCGACCTCGGGAAGGCGAGCACGGATCGCACGCTCGACGGCACGGGCCATCGCGGCCGCCGGAACGGCGGGTCCGTGGTCCAGCCGACGCGCCCTCACGGTCGCGGTGGAGCCGTCCGGCAGTGGGAACTCGCCGATCACGGGAAAGACGCGGGCGAGGTGCGGATCGGCCGCGAACCGCTCGGCGATGCGCCGCGGACGCTCGGCCGTCCACACCGGCCCCTGGTCGCCGGACTTCAAAATCATGTAGGCGATCCCGACCGGCTCCCCGTCCCACGCGCGGGCGAACCTGAGCGGAAGGCCCTCGCGGAGCGCGTAGTAGCGGAAGTTGCTCACCGAAAAGAGGGCGGCGTTCGGCACCACGCTTACCGTGGCCGGGGCGCCCCGACTCTCGCGGGCGAGAAGGGCCAGGATCTCCCGCTGGCGCCAGTCGTCGCGCACCGGCGGTGTCTCGACGGCAAAGGGCACGTCGAGCCCCGGGAGCGAGATGTGGGGGACGCCGAACGCCGTCGCGCTCACTTGCACCATCCCGGCGACGACGAGCAGCAGGTAGACGCCCACGCGCGAGCGCGCCGGGAACGCGCCAGCGCCGATGCCGGCCAGAACGGCGACGACCGGCAGAAGCGGGAGGGTGTAGCGCAGATTCTTGTTCTGCAGCAGCTCCACGAGCCCGAACGCCGGCACGACCGCCGCGAGCAGAAGCCAGTGGCGCCGCCACGCCGCCACGCCGAGTCCGAGGACGAAGAGCACAACGGCGACGAGCCCGAACTGGGTCGGAAACCATCGCGGGTAGAGCGTGAGCGCGGTGGCGGTCAGCGGGTCGGGGTGGCCCGACTCTGCGGCTTGCCGGAACCCGCGGCTCGCGACCTCGGGTAGAAGCCCGAGCAGGCGCGGGCCGTACCAGGGCAGGCTGAGCGCACCGCCGATCAGCCAGGCGAGGGCCAGGTTTGCGACCGCACGGCGGGAGCGAATCCGTGCGGCCGTGAGAACCAGCGGCGCCAACACGTAGGCGGCGAACGGCGGTTTGGTGAGCATGCCGAGCCCCAGAGCGAGGCCGGCGACCACCGACCAGCCGCGGTGCTCGAAGGCGACGACCCGCGTCAGGACCAAGAGGGTCAGGGCGACCATCGACGCGAGTGGAAGATCGAGCTGAAAGCGTAGCGCGGAGAAGACGACGAAGGGGGCGGTTCCGAACACGAGCGCCGAGACGACGCCTGCCGGCGCCCCGGCGACGTCGCGCGCCAGCACGTAGACCGCGCCCATCCCGAGCGCCAGAAAGGCCAGGATGACGGTCTGGGCTGCGGCGACGTCCGACGGCGCGAGCCGGTACGCGAGCCCGGCCGCGCAGAGGACGAGAGGAGGGTAGAACGACGAGCGCGCGAGGACCGCGCGGAGGTCGCCGCGCGCGAGGTCGCCGGCGCAGGTCACCGCGCGCTCGAGGTGGTTGGCGTGGTCCCACTCGGGCGGCCGCCGATCGAGCGCGAGCCAGACGGCGGCCACCGCAACCAGCGTCGTGAAGACCGCGGCGGCCAGGATCGCCTCGCGCCCCCGCCACGCCGGCGCGCGCATCATCGCCGGGCGACGAGGAGCAGGGAGGCACCGAACGGGAGCGCCACCCGTGGGACGAGGTGACGCTCGAGGGCGAATACCTGCTCGAGCCACCGGTTGAGCGCGGGCGAGGACCGCCGGAGGTCGTGACTCGCGTCGCCGACGAGCCGCTTCCACGCGCGCGTCAGCGCGACCGCGGGGAAGAGGAGCGTGTTGAAGTAGCTCGCGTGGACGACGCTGAGTCCCGCCCGCTCCACCACGCGGGAGAGCCCGCGCGCGGTGTAGCGCCGCCGGTGGCCGAGCGCGACATCGTGGCCGCTCCAGAGCCACGGATAGGCGGGGACGGTGATCACGAGGAGGCCGCCGGGGCGCAGCGCGCGGCGGCCCGTCTCGAGCGCCCTCACGTCGTCGTCGAGGTGCTCGATCACGTCAAGGAGGAGGACGGCGTCGGCCCAGCCCGGCTCCACGACGAGATCGTCCGGGAGCCGACCCTGGCGCACGTCGAGGCCGGCGGCGCGCGCCGCCGCGGCGAGGTCCGGATGCGCCTCCATGCCCACCGCTTCGCCGAACTCGGCGAGCGCGGCGAGGACATTGCCGGTGCCGCAACCGAGCTCGAGGAGACGCGCGCGTCCCGGCGGGAGCAGGCGGCGCAGTGTGGCCCGAAGCACCGCCAGACGGCCACGAAACCACCAGTGCCGCCGGTCCTCCTCGACGTGGGTCGCGACGTACGCGGGGTCCATTCCGGTCACGTGCCAACCGCGCGGCGGCCGCCGGCGCTCACCGTCGCGCGGCGAGAAACCGCCCGAGCCGGGCGAGCCCCTCCCGGATGCGGTCGAGCGACGCGGCGTACGAGAACCGGATATACCCCTCAGCGTTGGCACCGAAGGCCGCGCCCGGCGTCACCGCGACGTGCACCGACTCGAGGATCTCGCGCGCGAGATGCACCGAGTCCATGCCGAGGTGGCGCGCGTTGGCGAGCACGTAGAAGGCGCCCGTAGGCTCACAGCCGACGCCGAGCCCAAGCGCGCGCAGGCCCGCGATCATCACGCGCCGCCGTTCGTCGAAGACGGCGCGGAAGCGGCGGCGCTCCGACCCTGCCTCGCGCAGCGCCGCCACGCCCGCCCACTGGACGAATTCGGATGTCGAGATGAAAAAGTTGCCGTAGAGGGTCTGGAGCGCGCGGATCCTTTCGCGCGGCGCGATCACGTAACCGAGCCGGTAGCCGGTCATCGCGTACGCCTTGGAGAAGCCGTTCAGGACGAAGGCGCGGTCCGTGAATTCGAGGATCGTCCGGTCCGGCTCCGCGTAGCTCAGGCCGTGGTAGACCTCGTCGGACACGACGAGCGGCCCCCCGGCGCTCGCGAGCGCCGCGATCGCCGCCATGCGCTCCGCGGACAGCACGGTGCCGGTGGGGTTGGCCGGCGAGTTGATGACGATCGCCTTCGTGCGCGGGCTCAGGCGGTCTCGGATCGCCTCGGGGCGGTACTGAAAGCCATCCTCCTCGGTCACCCCGACGTAGACGGGCAGGCCCTCGGCGTAGCGGATGAAGTTCGGGTAGCAGGCATAGTACGGATCGCTCAGCACGACCTCGTCGCCCGGGTCGAGGAGGTGGCCGAAGAGAAGGAGCATCGCTGGCGAGGTCCCCGCGGTCACGAGAATCTGGTCTGGCGACACGCGGACGCGGTACGTCGACGCGTAGTGCTCGGCGATCGCCTCGCGCAGCGGGAGGATGCCGAGGCTGTGAGTGTAGCGCGTGCGGCCGTCCTTGAGCGCCTTCTCGACCGCCTCGCGAATCACCGCTGGCGCTTCGAAGTCCGGCTCGCCAAATTCGAGGTGCACCACGTCGACGCCCGCGCGCTCGAGCGCCTGCGCCCGCTCCCCCATCTCGACCGCGAGGAACGGCTCGATCGCCCGGATCCGTCGCGCGAATGTCACCTTCGCCGCTCGCTGCGAAGTCTTGCCTTGACGATTTGCCAGACCATCCCCGGACCGTGTCGTAACACCCCGACCTTGCTCCCCGGCTGGTCGGCCCAGTTCACGGGGACCTCGACGATTCGGCACCCGGCCGCCTGCGCCGCGAGCAGGAGCTCGACGTCGAACCCGAAGCCCCGCGTCCGAAGCCCGCCGAAGAGGCGTTCGGCTGCGGCGGCAGTGAAGGCCTTGAACCCGCACTGCGAGTCGGCCACCGCCCGGAGGCCGAGCCGAGCGACGAACCAGTTGAAGACCCGGCCCGCGGCCACCCGATGCGGGAGCGCCGTAACCGATACGGAAGCGTCGACGAGGACGCGCGAGCCGATCACGACGTCGGCGCCCGCCAAGAGCACGGGCTCGAGACGCTTGACCTCGCCGATCGGCGTGGCGCCGTCGGCGTCGGTGAACAATCGGTAGGCGCCACGCGCGGCGAGCATCCCCGCGCGCACCGCCATGCCCTTCCCGCTGTTGCGGGGAAGCCGCAGGAGCCGGACTGATCCGACGTCGCGAACGCGCGCTTCGACCACGGCGTGCGTGTCGTCGGTCGATCCATCGTCCACCACGATGACCTCGTACGGCTCGCCGCGGCCTTCGAAGAACGCGACGACGTCGTCCAGGTAAGGCGGCAGGCGCCGTGCTTCGTTGAACGCCGGGATGACGACCGACCAGCGTGTCGCCGTCACCGGAGCGCTGAGAGGTCCGAGCTTCGACGACGACGGGCCGCGGCGGTCTCGTGGGCGGCGCGCACGACGCCTTCGGCGACGGCCGGCGCGACGTTCTTGTTGAAGACGCTCGGGATGATGTACTCCGCACTGAGCTCGCTCCGGCTGACACACGCCGCGAGTGCCCGCGCCGCCGCGACCTTCATCTCGTCGTTGACCGCCCGCGCGCGCGAGTCGAGCAGGCCACGGAAGAAGCCGGGGAAGCACAGCACGTTGTTGATCTGATTCGGATAGTCGGACCGCCCCGTCGCCATCACGCGAACGTGCGGTTCGGCGTCCTCCGGCCGGATCTCCGGTTCCGGATTCGCCATGGCGAATACGATCGGATCCCGCGCCATACGCCTGATGTCCGTGACGGTCAGGATCCCTGGCACCGAGAGGCCGATGAAGACGTCGGCGCCTGCCAGCGCGTCGCCGAGCGTGCCCTTGACCCGGCGAGAGTTCGTGGTCGACGCGACCCAGCGCTTCATGAAGTCCATGCCCTGCTCGCGCCCGCGATAGATCGTGCCGTGCTCGTCGACCCCGATCATGTCGCGCACACCGCTCGATTGGAGGATCTTGATCGCGGCCGTGCCCGCGGCGCCCACGCCGGTGACGACGACACGGATCCGCCGCAGATCCTTCTTCACGATCCGGAGCGCATTGAGCAGTGCGGCGAGGACGACGACGGCGGTGCCGTGCTGGTCGTCGTGGAATACGGGGATGTCGAGCTCCTTGCGGAGGCGCTCCTCGACCTCGAAGCAGCGGGGTGCGGCGATATCCTCGAGGTTGATGCCGCCGAAGGCCGGGGCGATGAGCTTGACGGTCTCGACGATTTTGTCGACATCCTTCGTCGCGAGGCAGATCGGGAAGGCGTCCACGCCCCCGAACTCCTTGAACAGCATCGCCTTGCCTTCCATCACCGGGAGCGCCGCCTCCGGCCCAATATCGCCCAGGCCGAGCACCGCCGTACCGTCGGTGACCACGGCGACCATGTTCTGCTTGATCGTCAGCGAGAACGCGCGCGCTCGATCGTCGCGGATCGCCAGGCAGACCCGGGCGACCCCCGGCGTGTACACCATCGAGAGGTCGTCACGGGTGCGGATCGGCACTTTGTTGTGCACCTCGATCTTTCCCCCGCGGTGCATCAGGAAGGTCCGGTCGGAGATGTGGCCGACGCGGACGCCGGCGATGTGGCGGAGCCGGGTGACGATCTGCTGGGCGTGGACGCTGTCGCGAGCCTTGACGGTGATGTCGCGCTCCGTCCGGTCGCGCGTGGTCTCGACGAGGTCGACCGCCCCGATGTCCCCCTCCGCCTCACCGATGGCGGACGCGACGCGGCCCAGCATGCCCGGACGGTTGGAGATCTGCAGACGGATCGTGAAGCTGTAAGAGGCGCTCGGCGACTTCATTCTCCCGCTTCTACCCTCTCGGCGTGACGCCTGTCAAACCCGAGCCCCCGGTAGCGATCTCCCGATGGTCCGGGAGCAAGGTCCCCGCCCGGATCCTCACCGAGTCGAAGTCGCGGGCGAGGGTGTCGCCAACGGCTGCCGCTCCGCCGCACCGAGGTGGCCGCCCTTCGCGCCGTCCAGACGCCCTGACCCAGATGGGCATGCCCCCCCAAGGCCCCTCAGGACCTGCCTGGCGAAGGCCGCCTGGTGCGCCGATGGTGGCCTCGGAGACGAGGCTGATCCAGATCCTTTTGAAATGCTTGGTCATAATCGCCCACCTCTGACGATCCAACCGCAGTGGCTTCGGCCGGCAGATGCCTGTCCCTTTGGGGGTGATCGAAGTAAGCGTATCAGGGCTTCTGGTTTGGCCTGGCTGGTTCCGGCTGAATAGATGAGGCCGATTGTCCGGTCAGACAGGCAGGTAGTGTAGCTGCGTACCTTGCCGGGAAAGACCGCAAGAATTTTGAGGGTTCTGCCGGAAACGCGAGCATCGATTTTTGCGTCATAAGTATGACACGTAAATAGGAGTGGTGACACGATGACATTCAGAGAAACTGCCCGCGACGCGGAACCCAGCATCACGGCCGTGGCTCCGGGCGGGCTTACTACCGCTGAGGAGCCTGAGACGCGGGTCGCCCTCGAAGAGGAAGCCGAGGAGACCCCGCGGCCAGAGCCAGTCGAGGCCGGCGCGTCTCCGCGCGGCGAGGACCCGGTTCGTCTTTACCTCAAAGAGATCGGCAAAGTCCCCCTGCTGACGGCCGCCCAAGAGGTGCAGATCGGCCGGCGCATCGAGGTTGGCCAGATCGCCCTCCGGCGTACGCTGGCCGGCATCCCGGTGGCCGTCACGACGCTTCTCGAAGTGGGCGACAAGCTTCGCCGCGGCGAGATCCCCGCCGACGACGTCATCGTCCTGGCCGAGGGCGGCGAGCTGGACGCCAAGGAGCTGCGGCCGGTGCTGCTGGCGTTCGGGCGACTTCGGAGGCTCGAGCGGAAGATCGCCCAGCTCAATGGTTCGCTCCGAGACAAGCGACAGTCGAAGACGAGCCGCGCCAGCCGAGGCAAGACGATCGCGGCGGCTCGCGAAAAGATCCAAAAGGTCGTCGCCGACATGCCCCTCAAGCCGGCGTTGATCGACGACATCGTGGCGCAAGTCCGCCGGCGCTGGGAGCGCATCGGCCAGCTCGCCGAAGAGGCTCGGCGGAACCGGACCGCCGCCGCCCGCGAGCTCTCCGAGCTCCAGAAGGAGGTCGGCCTGCCGCGCCGCCAGCTCAGCCAGTTCCTCGAGCAGATCGAGCGGAGCGACCGCACCGTGCGCCAGGCCAAGCGCGAGCTGATGGAGGCGAATCTTCGATTGGTCGTCTCGGTCGCCAAGCGCTACCTGGGCAGTGACCTGACGTTGCTCGACCTCGTCCAGGAAGGCAACATCGGGCTCATGAAGGCCGTCGACCGGTTCCAGTACCGCCGCGGCTTCAAGTTCTCGACGTACGCGACGTGGTGGATCCGCCAGGCCATCACCCGGGCGATCGCCGACCACTCGCGGACGATCCGGATCCCGGTCCACATGGTGGAGACGCTCAACCGCATCTCGCGCGTGAACCGGAACATGGTCAACGAGATCGGGCGCGAGCCGACGCCGGAGGAGCTCGCTCAACGCACGGGCGTCCCGTCGAAGAAGGTCCGACTCATCCTCGAGTCGTCGCGCAAGCCGCTGTCGCTCGAGACGCCGATCGGTGAAGACTCCGAGCTCGGCGATTTCCTCGAGGACAAGTCCGCCGGCTCGCCCAACGACTCGCTCCTCAACCAGGATCTGACGACGCAGATCGAGCGGGCCCTGTCCACGCTGTCGCCGAAGGAGAAGGAGATTCTGCGTCTCCGGTTCGGCATTGGCGAAGAGGGCGAGCACACCCTCGAGGAGGTCGGCAAGCGTTTCGCGGTCACCCGTGAGCGCATTCGGCAGATCGAGGCCAAGGCGCTCAGGAAGCTGCGCCACCCGCTGCGCGGCCGCAACCTCCGCGCCTTCGTCGAGAATTAGCCTCACTGGGGGGCCCGCGGGCCCCCCAGCCCAGCCTCCTTCAGACCTCCCGCGAGGCTTCCGCTCGGGCCGGGGTGAGCTCGCCGACGAGGTCGTTCCTCCGCGCCCGGCTCCTCCGACGGGTCACTGTCCGGTCTGCTGCAGGAGGTAGGTATTGATGCCCGTGTCCGGCGGCGAGCCGCTGAGCATCGTGATCATCGTAGCGATCTCGCTGCGGTGGTGGGTCGCGTGGTTCGGCACGTGCTGAAGCAGCGGCCAGAGCGTCAGTCTGAACGGCTTGCCGTCGGTGTTCTTGTATTCGATCACCCGCGCGAGGTCGCCTGGAGTGAGCCCCTCGACGAAGGCCTGCTGCTCTCGTTCGAGGCTGTCCCACGCAATCCGAATGGAGGGGAGCGTCGGGAATTCGGCGCCCGGGAGCTTCGCGGGCGAGACTCCCGTCCAGCGCGAGAGCCAGATCCAGTCCGCCCCGTAGAGGTGCCCGAACATCCGCCTGACGGTCGGGAAGCTGAAGGCTTTGCCGACGTCGCGCGATGCGAGATCCTCGCCGAGCCCCGTGGCGACGTCGAAGAGCCGCCGGTTCGCCCATCGGTGATAACCGTACAACCCTCGGATCATCTCGAGGCCCATCACGTCCTCCTCACTCCAGCACGGCGACGACGTCTCCCTCCTGAACGGTCTGACCCTCGTGGACCTTGATCGCCTTGACCGCACCCGCTCGCGGCGCCTCCACGGGAATCTCCATCTTCATGGACTCGAGGATGATGACCGCGTCGCCAGCGGCGACCCGGTCGCCGGGCTTCGCGGCGATCTGGAACACCACCCCCGTGATGTGAGCCTTGAGCTCCTCAGCCATAGAACGCTCCTTGTTCGGAGACCTCCGCGGTCACCGTATGCTCCACCTGGAGCCGCGTGTTCATCTCGTCGCGCGATCGCTCCCCGACCGGCGACCCGTGCGGATCAGCGACGCGGCTCTGCGAGACCGGGCAGCTCGATCCGGGCGACGTCGAGCGTGACGACGCGCCAGCCCTCTGGCCCTGGTACCCATCGGCCGAGGACCGTGACGGACGCGTCCGGCCCCTCGAGTCTCCACTTCACGAGGCGCTGATGTCCCAGCCGCGCGATCGCGACAAGGCGATGGCTCGTCAGTGTCGCCGCACCGAGCGCGAGGCACACGGGGTCGGGAGAGACTCCCGCCGCGAGCCAGCGCGCGAGCGCTGCCCGGTTCCGCGCGAGCAGCGAACTACCCAAGGAGTCGAGGGCGTCGCGCAGGTCCTGCGGGACCGGCCAACTCGCCATGGGCGCTTCGAGGCGGATGAACTCGCGCGCGTCATCACTCATTTCCATGGGCGCGTCGCCGGCGCCGGGCGGACTGGGCGGCAGCCCGTCGCCGGTCACCCCGCCGGCCGCCGCGAGCAGTCTCTCGAGCCTCCGTTGCCAGGCGAGCGCACGCGCCGTGAGCGCGGGTGTGGCGCAGAGGTGGCCGATGATCGTCTCTCCCGCCACGATGTGGCGTCGCTCATCGTCGATGCAGCGTGAGAGGATCCGCCGCGTCGGTGGCTCGTAGACGGCATTGGCCCGCAGCAGATAGTCGTGGTAGCTCGCCCGGAGGTGCGGCTTGAGGACCCGGTACACGCCGACGAGCCGCTCCACGGTCTGCTGAGGCGTCTCTGGCTCCTCGAGAGCGTCCATGAAGGCGACGACGCGCTCGTTCGCCGGCTCCGAGACCTGGGCGGGGGCGCGTAGCTCCGGCAGCCGCTTGCCGAAGGCCTCCGCGTGCTGGGCGAGGTCCCAGACGTGACGACCCATCAGAAGCTTTGCGGACACATCGGGCGTGAGTGCGATCCAGCCGCCCAGCGCCCGCATCGCGCGCTCGACGGCGTAGCGGTAGTTGCGGATCAGGCGGGCGGAGTCGTCGACCGAGACGTGTCCCGTGAGAGGGAGTCCCACGCGCTAGTAAGCCTGCGATCGCTGGGTCGTCTTGATGAGGCGCTCGATCTCTTCCTCGGTGAAGCCGGCCATGCGCCGCACGTCAGTGGCGACGGAGATCGAGACGGCCTCGTGGTCGCCGTCCTGCCGGATCCCGCCGAGATTGAAGCGCTCGTCGATGTTCTCTTGGAACTCGATTGCCTTGCGCCGGCGCTCGGGGTCTCCTTCCGTGAGCTTGGTGAGCCACTTGGACCCCATCCGCACGTGCGTGATCTCGTCGGCAAGGACGAACTCGACGGCCCGCTCGAGGATCGGGTCGCCAATCCTCCGTGCGATGTGGACCAGCTGGTTGAAGACGTCGCAGGCGAGACCCTCCAGCCCGCGGTTGACGCCCGCCACCCGCGCCGCCGCGTCCTCGGCGCACGCGCACCGCCAGAGGATGGTGGTCTCGGGGAACTCGCCCGGATAGCCACCCAAGTGCTCCAGGAGGCGGAGATAGATCTCGACGTGGCGCGACTCGTCCCAGACCTGGCGCGCCATGTCCATCGTGAACTCCCACGGCGCGTCGGGGAAGTCGCAGACAGTCCGCCCGGCCCCCTCCATCGCCTGCATCTCGCCCACGAGGATCCCGTGGACCCGCTCCCGAATCGAGTCGCGCGTCGAGAGGTCGGGAAACGGCGGCAACCCCTGCTCGACCTTCAGCTCCGCGACCTCACGGGCGCGCATCCGCACCCAACGGTCTTCGCGCGCGAGCTTGTCGTAGGCGATCGGACGATCCATCGGAACTCCCCCCCGACGCGAAATGAACCGCTGTTCAGTGAGTGTAGCCGAAGCGCCGAGCCGAGGCAAACCGCGCTCCCGTGAGCGGACCACTATCCGTGGAAGGTCTGACGCCCCTCGTTACGGTTCCACACACGAATCAGTTGGCGCTTGAGGTGTGGCTCGTCGGCGTCCTTGAACGCGGTGCGGCTGTGCGCGACGGAAAGATTGTCGAGGTACTGGATCTGTCCTTTCTCGATCGTGAACTCCACCCGGAGCTCCGGCGAGTCGGCGATGGCTCGCATGGCGGCCAAGGATTCTTGCCCCTCGCGGTCCAAGGTCGTATCCGTCAGCGCCTCCGCGTTCGCGATCAGGGTCTCGTTGTAGCGGGCCACGATGTCCCGGCCGTCGGCGTGGAACACGGGCTGCCAGGCGATTTTGGCGTCGGCGGACGCGTGCTCGGCCTGCCGATCCCAGGGGAAGGGACGGTAGAGCCGTGGGAGAAGATCGGGATGCCGGCGGCGTAGCTCGTTGTGCACCGTGACGAGGCTGACGATCTGGCTCACTCCGCCTTCGCGCGCCGGGTTGAGACAGAAGAGCCCCACACGCTCGGGAGGGAGGGCGAGCCAGGGCGCGTCCGTGTGGAACTGAAGCTCCAGGTTGGTCACGGAGCGGCGCACCCCGTACGCGAGGGCCTTCCCCGTGTCCCTGACGTCGTAGATCATGGTGCCGTCCCACTTCTGCGCGACTGGCCGACCGAGCAGCGACCCGAGCAGCCAGTACAGGGCGCGGTTCTCGTCCGCCGAGTAGCGCTCCACCGGGATCCTGTCGATCACCGCGAGCCCGACGGAGCGGCGGAGCTTCCGACCGACCGCCGTCATCACCGTCGCGCAGGCCGACAGGGCAAACTGCGCCGGTGAGAGCAGCAGAAGCGGGAGTGGATCCCGACGGAGCCGGTGCAGCGCCTGCTCAAGCTCGTCCACGGCGGCCTTGGGAAAGGGCACCGTCCAGTCGGACGCCGAGATCGTGCCCTGCATCCAGGCGCGCCGGCCACGAATTTCTGGGGCGAGCACGACGGATGTCAACGATTACCTCCGCGTCGCCCGGGCTCCTCGAGCGCGTCCCCGAGGCGCGCCTCGCGACGCACGAGGAATACCACGATGACAATGCCGAACGCGAGCGTGTTCTCGGCCACGGCCCGCGTCAGCCCCGGGCCAGACCGATCTCGGGGGCGACAGAGGTCAACGCGGCGATGACGAACGCGATATGCTCGTCGAGATCCACGCCGAGCTCGGCGGCGCCGCGGTGGACGTCGTCGCGGTTAACGGTGCGAGCGAACGCCTTGTCCTTGAGCTTCTTCCGCACCGAAGACGGCTCGAGCCCCGTGATGACGCGCCCGGGCCGGACGAGCGCGACGGCGTGGACGAAGCCCGACAGCTCGTCGCACGCGTAGAGGGCGCGGTCGAGACGCGAGACGCGGGGCATCCCGGCATAGTCCGCGTGAGCGAGAACCGCGTAAACGATCGGGTGCGGCACGTCGCGCGCCAGGAGGATCTCCCCGCCCTTCACCGGGTGATGCGGGGCGCGCGGGTGCATTTCGTAGTCGAAGTCGTGAAGCATGCCCGCCGCCCCCCACGTGTCAGGATCCTCGCCGTATCTCGCCGCGTAGGCGCGCATCGCGGCCTCGACAGTGCGGGCGTGCTTGCGGAGACTGTCGCTCTTGGTGAACTCGGTGAGGATCGACCAGGCGCGCTCGCGCGGGATCACGTGCGCTGCTGCTGCTGGCTCCGCCATTTGTCGATCGATTTCCTCGAGAAAACCCAGCTTCCCTCGAGCTGGATCGACGGGATGCGGCGCTCCGCGGCCAGCCGCGCGAGGGCCGCCTCGTCCATGGCGAGGTAGGTCGAGGCTTCCTTGAGGCTCAGCACGTCCTTCGGGGTCACGGGCGCTCCTCCTCCATCTTCTTGCGCACAGTCTCGAGCTCGGCCTCCAGCCCGCGGATCCGCTCGACCAGCTGCTCGATTGCCTTGCTGACCGGGTCGGGGAGATCCGTCTGGTTCAGGTCGATCTCCCCGGCGACACGCTGGCCGTCGCGATATGTTACCCGGCCCGGAACGCCCACGACAACGGAGTTCGGCGGCACCTCGCGCACGACCACGGAGCCGGCGCCGATGCGGCTCCCGTCACCAATCTTGAAGCCCCCGATGATCTTGGCGCCGGCGCCAACGACGACGTTGTTGCCGAGGGTCGGGTGGCGCTTCTCGCGCCTGAGACTCGTCCCGCCCAGGGTCACGCCCTGGAGCAGTGTGACGTTCTCGCCCACCTCCGCGGTCTCGCCGATCACGACCCCCATCCCGTGGTCGATGAAGAGACCGGGCGCGATCTTCGCCGCCGGGTGGATCTCGATTCCAGTCATGAACCGCGCCATGTGGGAGACGAGACGCGCCGTCGTGAGCCAGCCGTGACTCCACAGCCGATGCGCCAGCCGATGGTACGCGAGTGCGTGCACACCCGGGTAGCAGAGCAGCACCTCGATCGCGGAGCGGGCGGCCGGGTCACGCTCCAGCACCGCTCGAATGTCGCGGCGAAGAGCCTTAAACATCGCGGCGCCTACGGCTCAGGTGGTCACGGGCCGCCGCCCGAAGCGCGCCCGCGGCTACCTCGGCCGCGTGCTTGCGGTCGTCGGGCAGCCACTCGAGGATCCGCTCGATCTCCTCCGCTTTGAGCTGGCAGAGGTCGTCCACGGGCCGCCCCTGGCAGAGCTCGCTCGCGGCGCTCGCGGCCGCGATCGTTGGGCCGCATCCGTACGTCTGGAAGCGAACCTCGACCGCCCGGCCGTCGCGCACGCGCAGGAAGAAGCGCGTGAGGTCGCCGCAGCCAGCGTACTCGTCCTCGCCGACGCCGTCGGGGGCGCGCATGAGGCCGGCGTTGCGGGGGTTGAGGAAGTGGTCCACGAGCGTCGGACTGTACCTCATGCGACGCCGGCCGGCATGGCCTGCCGGAGCTTCCTTACGAGCGGCTCGATGCACTCGATCACGTACTCGATGTCCTCCGCCGTCGTCGAGCAGCCTAGCGAGCAGCGAACGGCGCCGATCGCCCAGTCGAGCGGGACGCCCATCGCCACGAGCACGTGCGACAGCTCCACGTTGCCCGACGTGCACGCCGACCCGGCCGACACGCCGATGCCCTTGAGATCGAGCCCGAGTACGATGGATTCCGACTCGACATGTCGGAAGAGGAGGCTCGCGGTCCCGGGCAGCCGCTCGGTCGGGTGGCCGGAGAGCCGCACGTCGGGCACGCGGTCGCGGACGCCGTCGATCAGGCGGTTCCGCAGCACGGTCAGGCGCTCGGCCTCCGCGTGCATGTCACGGCCCCGTATCTCCGCTGCCTTGCCGAGGCCGACGATACCCGGTACGTTCTCCGTGCCCGCCCGGCGCCGCCGCTCGTGCTCGCCGCCGTGCTGGATCGCGACCATGCGAGTGCCCTTGCGGATCCAGAGGCCGGCGACGCCCTTGGGTCCGTAGATCTTGTGACCCGAGAAGGACAACGCGTCGATCCCGAAGGCGTCGAGGTCGATGGCGATCTTGCCAAAGGTCTGGACAGCGTCGACGTGGAGCGGGACCCCATGCTCGCGCGCGATGCGACCGATCGCCGTGATCGGCTGAAGCGACCCCACCTCGCTGTTGGCGTGCATGATGCTGATGGCGATCGTGTCGGGTCGGATGGCGCGGCGGACGTCGTCCGGATCGACTATCCCATACTCGTCAACGCCGACGTAGGTGACGTCGAATCCCTGCGCCTCGAGCGCCTGGCACGCTCGGAGCACGGCGTGGTGCTCGACGCTCGATGTGATGAGGTGCCCCTTGCCGCGTCCGTACGCCAGCCCCTTCACCCCGAAGTTGTCCGACTCCGTCCCGCCCGAGGTGAACACGACTTCTTGCGGCGAGACGCCCAGGAAGCGCGCCACGCGCTCGCGCGCGCGCTCGACGCCTTCCCGCGCGTCGCGGCCGAACGTGTGGATGCTGGAGGGGTTCCCGAAGACCTCCGAGAAGTACGGGAGCATCTCGGCAAGGACCTCGGGGTGGATCGGGGTCGACGCGTTGTGATCGAGGTACACGCGACGGTTCATTCGGTTGCTCTCCATTTCTCACGATGCTACGCTCGACTCGCGATGGATCTCACGAAGAAAAGACTCGGCGTGCTCCTGTCCACGGGGCTCGAGCATCCCAATCTCGAGACTGCCGTCGCGCTCACGCAGACGGCGCTCGACCGTGGCGCCGACGTGTATCTCTACCTCATCGACGAGGGCGTGCGCGCGCTCGACGATCCACGCATTCGTGCCTTGCCCGAGCGCGGCGCGAAGATGTTCGTGTGCGCGTACGGCTGCCAGAAGCGCGGGATCCCGCTGCGCGACTCCGACCGCCTCACCTACTGTGGTCTGGTCGTGCTCACCGACCTGCTCAACGGCACCGAGCGCTTCATCGCGCTCAACTGACGTGTCTGGCGGAGCCGGCGTGTCGGGCGGAGCCGGCGTGTCGGGCGAGGCCGGGTCCGTGCCCGACACTGCGCCGGTCGTCGTCCTGATCTCGGCCGATCCGCGCCGCTCGCATCGCGCGAACGAGGCCATGCGCATCGGGCTCGGCGTCGTCGCGGGCGAGAACGACGTGACCTTCGTGCTCACGGGCCCGGGCGTGCACCTGCTCGACGCCGACACCGACGAGCTCGTGGACGGTGACGATATCGCCAGGTTCCGCGCGAATCTCAGGGCGCTCGGCATCCCCTTCCACGTCGAGGCGGACGCAATCCCGTCGGACACCGACTGGAACGCCGACCGCCACGAGGTCGTTCCGATCACGCGAGAGCGGATCGCGGAGCTCGTGCGACAGGGCCGACGCTTCCTGGCGTTCTGATGCCCACGGTCCTGCACCTGATCAAGAGCGCCGACGCCGCCCTCGCGCGTACGGTCATCGAGCAGCACGTCGATGCCGGCGACCGCGTCACCGTCGCCCTCCTGCCCGGCGGCGCCGCGCCCGCGCTGCCGCCCGGCGTGACGCTGCGTCGCGTCGGCAGCGATCTCTCTTATACCCAGCTCCTCGACCTCATCTTCCAAGCCGACCAAGTCCTGACCTGGTAGGCGCGCCGGCTCGATGGCGATACGGGTGCGGGCGGAGGCCCGGCCGGTCACGCTCATCGGTTTCGGTACTCGTCGAGCCACGCCATCTGAATGGACTCAAGCGTCTTCTCGCTGGACCCCTTCGGATCGTCCGAGAACTCCGCCAGCTCCGTCACCCACTTGTGGAGATCCGTGAACCGCACGGTCAACGGGTCGAGGTCGGGAAAGCGCTCGGCGAGCGCGATCGCGATGTCCTCGGTGTCCCGCCATGTGATCACTCCGGGATCTCCACGATCACGTTCCCGCGCACGACCGCCTGGCAGCCGAGCCGCGAGTGGATCGTCAGCCCCTCGGCCATGTCCAGACGGTCCTCCTCGTCGGCCTGCATTTCAGAGAGGTTCTCCTCGCCCTCTCGGACGACGACGTGGCACGTGGTGCACGCACAGCTGCCACCGCAGTTGTGCTCGAGCGGGATGTCGTGGGCGAGCGCGATGTCGAGGAGCGACCCGGGCTTGCCATGATCGGCGAGCGGGTATTTCGCGTCGTCCACTTCCACCGTGACGTTCATCGGCAGGAAGGTGATCTTGTGGACCGCCATTAGTCCGACTCCATGATTTCCGCCGCACGCTTGCTGCCGAGCGCCGCCTTGAGCGCCGCGTCCATCATCACGTCCGCGAGGTGCTCCGTCGCACGGTTCAGGGCCGCGGTGGTATCGCGGATCCGCCCCCGGTCGTCGCCAGCGCGCGCTCGCCGAAGCTCCTCGAGCGCCTCCCGGATCGCCTCCCGCTCCTCGACTGGCACGAGCTCGCCTCCCTGGCGCAGGGCACGCTCGACGTGGGTGATCACCGTGTCCGCCTCGTTGCGCGTCTCGATCAGGAGCCGCGCCTCGACGTCGGCCTCCGCATACGCGAACGACTCCTCCACCATCCGCTCGACCTCGGTCTCCGAGAGCCCGTACGTCGGCTTCACCTCGATCGCCGTGGCCTTCCCAGTCCGGAGCTCTTTCGCCTGGGCCTGCAGGATGCCGTTGGCGTCGATGAGGAATGTGACCTCGATCTTCGGCATCCCCGCCGGCATCGGGTCGATCCCGGACAGCTCGAAGCGCGCGAGGGAGCGGCAGTCCTTGGCGAGCTCGCGCTCGCCCTGGACCACGTGCAGGTCGACGATGGTCTGCCCGTCCACCGACGTCGTGAACATCTCCCGCGCGCTCGTCGGGATCGTCGTATTGCGTGGGATCAGCACGCTCACGATGCCGCCGAGCGTCTCGATCCCGAGCGACAGCGGCGTCACGTCAAGGAGCAGCATGCTCGTGATCCCACCCGCCAGGATGTGCGCCTGGACCGCGGCGCCGAGCGCGACGACCTCGTCGGGGTTGAGTTGGCTGTGCGGCGTCTTCGCGAACAGCTCCTGGACGCGGCGGCGGAGGAGTGGCACGCGCGTCGAGCCGCCGACCAGGACGACCTCATCGATGTCCGACGGCGCCACGCCCGCGTCGGCGATCGCCATCCGGCACGGTCCGAGCGTGGCGTCGACGAGCTTTTCGATCAGCCCTTCGAGCTCGGCACGCGTGATCGCGCGGCGGTACGTAAACTCCTCGAACGGGATCGTGAGCGTCGTCCGGTCCTCCGCGGACAGGCGAACCTTGGCCGCCTCGGCTGCCAAGCGCAGCTCCTGCATCGCCTCGGTGTCGCGCCCGAGATAGACGCCGTGCTCGGAGAGGATGTCGTCCAGGAGCCAGACGACGATCGCACGGTCGAAGTCATCGCCGCCGAGGTGCGTGTTGCCGTTGGTCGCGAGCACCTCGAACACGCCGTCCTTCACACGCAGGATCGAGATGTCGAAGGTCCCGCCGCCGAGGTCGTACACGGCGATGACACCCTCTTTGAGTCGATGGAGCCCATAGGCGAGCGACGCCGCGGTCGGCTCGTTGACGATGCGCACGACATCGAGGCCGGCGATCCGTCCGGCGTCCTTCGTCGCCTGGCGCTGGCTGTCGTTGAAATACGCCGGGACCGTGATGACGGCCTTCTCGATCGGCTCCCTGAAGTGAGCCTCGGCGCGCTCCTTGAGCGATCTCAGCACGATCGCCGACACCTCGGGCGGCGTTACCTCGCGGTCCCCGATCTGGATCTTCACGATCCCATCGCACGGAGCAACCTTGAAGGGGAGGTAGCAGAGCTCCTCCTTGACGTCCTCGTACCCTCGCCCCATGAGCCGCTTGACGGAGTAGACGGTCGTGGCCGGCCGCCGCACGAGCAGCCGCTTCGCCGCCTCGCCGACCACCACGCCCTCAGTCGTGAACGACACCACCGACGGCAGGAGCACACGCCCCTCCTGGTCGGGGATCACCCTCGGGAGACCCGTCTTCTCGTCGACGTACGCGACGAGACTGTTGGTGGTCCCGAGATCAATGCCGACGATGCGTGACATAGCCTTCCAGGCTTTCCCCGAGGGCGTCGTTCAGGTCGTCGATCACCGTGCCGAGGTACGCGCGCGTCGCCAACGCTTCCTTCATGGCGGCGAGCACGCGCTGCCGCTCCGCCGGCGCGGCGGCATCCCACCCCTGGGTGAGAGGCCCCACGAGCCGGGCGTTCTCCTGCTCCAACCGGACCATCAGACGATCGCGCGGGGCGACGAGCGCGGCGCGGCCGGCCTCGTCGAGGCCACCCACCTTCGCCTCCGCGAGCGCCTCCTGGATCTCGAACATCTCCTCCAGCAGCTCGGGCGGCGCCTTGGGCTTGACCGTAGCGCCCTCCTTCGTGTCACGGCCCTCCTCGAGGCGGACGAGGTACTCGACGCGTGCGATCGGATCCCGGAGGGCGCGGTACGCGGTGTTCAACCTCGCCGAGGCCTCGAGCGTCCGCGCCTGCTCCTCCGGCGACGCCGCCTGGTGGAAGTCCGGGTGGTGGAGCCGAGACAGCTCGTAGAACTTCCGCTGCAGCTCCACCGTGTCGATGGCGAGCCGCCGCGGCAACCCGAACACCTGGAAGTGGTCCATCCCGCTCACGCCCTCCCGCTCACCCTGTCAAAATAGGAACGGGCCCTCCGCCGGGCCCGTTCTTGGTGGTTCGGCCGACCCGGCTACGCCGAGAACGACGTGCCGCATCCACAGCTCGACTTCGCGCTGGGGTTCAGGAACGTGAACCCCCCCGTCAACCCCTGCTGCACGTAGTCGAGTGTCGTGCCGTTGAGGTACAGGTAGCTCTTCTTGTCCACGACGACCTTGATGCCGTCGAGCTCGAACTCTTTGTCGTGCGGCCCGATCTCGCTGTCGAACTCCAGCGAATACGAGAGCCCCGAACACCCCCCACCCTTGACGCCCATCCTCAAGAAGACGGTGTCGGGCAGGCTCTGGGCCCGCTTGAGCTCCTTCACCTGATTGGCCGCGGCTTCGGTCAGCGTCACCGCCATACGGCTCCCCAGTCCCTTACGTCGAGGACGCGGCGGCCGCGCCCTCCTTGATCCACTTCGTCTTGTAGTCCGCCAGCGCCGCCTTGATCGCGTCCTCGGCGAGCACCGAGCAGTGGATCTTGACGGGCGGGAGCTTCAGCTCGTTCACGATGTCGGTATTCTTGATCTTGCCAGCCTCGTCGACCGTCTTGCCCTTCAGCCACTCGGTGGCCAGGCTCGATGACGCGATCGCGCTGCCACACCCGAACGTCTTGAACTTCGCGTCCTCGATGACCCCGGTCTGGAGGTTCACCTTGATCTGCAGCTTCATCACGTCGCCGCACTCGGGCGCGCCGACGAGACCCGTGCCGACCCCCGGCGTGTCCTTCATGAAGGACCCGACGTTGCGTGGGTTGTTGTAGTGATCGACGACCTTCTCGCTGTACGCCATCCCCGTCCCCCTTTACTCAGCCTTCCACTGGATGGACTTGATATCAACACCTTCCTTCGCCAACTCGTAGAGCGGCGACATGTCCCGAAGCCGCCTGACGACCTCGATCGTACGCTTGGCGACCCACTCCACCTCCTCCTCGGTGTTGAACCGGTGGAGGCTGAACCGGATCGACGAATGCGCCAGCTCTGCGCTCGCGCCGAGCGCGGCGATCACGTACGACGGTTCGAGGGTGGACGACGTGCACGCCGAGCCGGACGATAGCGCGGTCTCCTTGTTGAGCCCCATCAGGACCGACTCACCCTCCACGTACGCGAACGAGATGTTCAGGTTGTGCGGCAGGCGCCGCTCCGGATCGCCATTCAGGAATGCCTCGTCCACGCTCCCGAGGATCGCGTCTTGGAGTCTGTCGCGGAGTTTGCCGAGCCGTGCGCTCTCCTCCGGCATGACCTCCTCGCAGATCTCCGCCGCCCGCCCGAAGCCCACGACGAGCGGTACCGGCAAGGTCCCCGAGCGCATCCCGCGCTCGTGCCCGCCGCCGTCGATCATGGGCGCAAGCCGCACGCGCGGCGCCTTGCGCCGAACGTAGAGCGCGCCGACGCCCTTGGGCCCGTAGATCAGGTGCGCCGTGCACGAGAACAGGTCGATCCCCATCTTTTCGACGTCGACCGGGATCTTGCCGGTGGCCTGGGTGGCGTCGGTGTGGAAGATGATCCCCTTCTCCTTCGCGAGCTTCCCGATCGCGGCGATGTCCTGGATCGCGCCGATCTCGTTGTTCGCGAACATGACCGAGATGAGGATTGTCTTGTCCGTCAGCGCCTTCTTCACGTCGTCCACGTCCACGAGGCCGTTCGGCTGGACCGGAACGTACGTCACCTCGAACCCGAGACGCTCGAGCCGCTTGCAGGTGTCGAGCCCCGCCCGCTGCTCGATCGCCGTCGTCACGATGTGATTGCCCTTCTCGCGGTACATCTCGGCGACGCCCTTGAGCGCGAGGTTGATCGCCTCGGTGCCACCCGACGTGAACACGACTTCTTTGGGGTCGCGCGCGTTGATGAGGCGCGCGATCTTCGCCCGCGCGGCGTCGACGGCGCCCTCGGCCTCCCATCCGAAGGGATGGTTCCGACTCGCCGGATGGCCGAACTTCTCGACGAAGTAGGGCAGCATCGCGTCGACGACCCGCGGGTCGCACGGCGTCGTCGATTGCGCGTCCATGAAGATCGGAAACTTCAGGGCCATCGGCGCGGTCTCCTTCACGCCCGGATCGACAAAAGTTCCGGAACGTTGTCGTTCGTCAGCTCCGCCAGGCTCATCGTGTCGAGCAGCTGGGTGATCGCCACCTGGAGCTTCTGGACCGGTCGGCGCAGGCTACACCGCGGCTCCTGCGGACACCCTCCGTGGTCCAGACAGCTCACGATGCTGATGGGTCCCTCCAGGGCCCGGATCACCTCGCCCACCGTAATCTTGCCCGGGTGGCGCGAGAGCACGTACCCACCCTTCGGCCCGTTTTGACTCACAATCAGCCGCCGCTTCGCGAGACGTTGCAGGATCTTCGCGAGGAGCTCCGGCGGAATGCCGGACTTCTCGGCAATCCGCTTGGCGCTCACCGCCCCGACATCGTCGTGGACGGCAATATAATGAATCGCCATCAGGCCGTAGTCGGCGCGCTTGGTGAAACGGAGCATCCGCTTAGCCCTTGCTCAATGGCGACCTTTTCGATCGGCGACTAATCTAGTCGTACTCTCACACCGATTGGGCAGCCTGTCAAGCGAATTGGCTGAGATAACGGATATATCCGACTTCGACTGAGAGTGCACCGGCACGGTCAATGGCCCCTGCTGGTCTCGATCCAGGTCGGCGGTGACGGCGGGAAAACCGAGGTTTTCCACGGCTATCGGAACGCTGCGCCCCGGTCGGTCTCCCTGTGGTGGCTCCGTGGTGGCTCCAAGGGAGGGGTGAAGGCTCTACCCTTCGCCGCTGACGCGTGGCCAGGCGTCGCGCAGTCGCCCCGCCGAGACCTCCGGCGCGGTCTCGTTGACGAAGATCCCGCCGACCCGGTTGGCATGCTCGGGTTGCACGACGACCTCGAGGTGCCAGTGATAGTCGTCGCGAATCGTCGCCCAGTCCCCCTGCAATATTCGCGACCGGAGGTTTGGCGCCGTGTGGAGCACCATTTCGTAGCCTGGATCGCCGAGGCCCGCGGCGAGCGTGCGAAAGTAGTCCGAGAGCAGGCGCGCGAGATCGCGTGCGGTCTCCGCGGTCAGCCCCTCCTCGAACGAGCAGCCATGCTGGCGCGGGAGGATCCAGGTCTCGAGCGGACCGCGCGCCGCGTACGGCACGAGCGCCGCAAAGGCGGACGTCAGGCGCACGACGCGCTCCTGGGCGGCGATCTCCTGACGGAGCATGTCGCAGTAGAGGCAACGACGCTTGTATTGGTAGTACTCGCGCGCCTCTCGGAGCTCTCGGCGCATCTCGTCGAACACGATCGGGATCGCGCTGAGGCGCGAGTACGGGTGGTGCGGCGGCACGCCAGGCTTCCTGTGGCGCCGCGAGACGAGGATGTCACGAATCTGGCTGTCGCGCTTGAGGTCCACGAGCCGATCGCGGTACATCCACAGCACGGCCTCGAGCGCCTCGGGCGCCATCGTCGCGAGCGTGTCGTCGTGACGGGGTGACTCGACGACGAGCTCGGAGGCACCGCGAGGCGTGAGCATGTCGAACATCCCCACGCCCTCGCGCACCAGCTCCCATTCGATCCGGAAATACGCATCGCCCTCGGGGACGACACGCACGGACCAACCCGGGCCGTTTGGCGGAGAGCCATCCTTGCGGTACGCCGCGATCTCCGGCCCGGCAAGGTCCTCGGCGCCAGGACAGTAGGGGCAGTCGCCCGAAGACGATCCTTTGCCCGCAGGGCGGATCAGCACCCAGTGCCCCCGCGTCGGATCCTTCCTCAGCTCGTCCACCCGATCCCCCGAAACGATATGGCGATTGCCGGCATCTGAAATATGATACCTATGGCCGCGCGGCGGCCGGCACAGTTTAACGCGGAGGCCCGGATGAGTCCTCACGCCGTCACCGTCTACTCGAGCCCCACCTGAGGGCCCTGCAGAGCGGCGAAAGAGTTTCTTTCGTCTCAGGGCGTGCCGTTCGAGGACGTCAACGTGATGGAGAATGCGGACGCGCGGGAGGAGCTCGTACGGCTCACCGGGCGCATGGCCGTTCCTGTGATCGTCGTCGATGGTCAGGTCGTGGTCGGCTTCGACCGGGCGAAGCTCCAGACGCTCCTGGCTACTCCTTGATCTGACCCTTCAGTTTTCGCAGGTGCTGCCGAGCAACGTCCACCCAGTCCTTCTCGGACTGTAGCGGTGACGCGAGCTGGATGTAGCGCTCCCAGTGGGAGACCGCTTCCTTGGGGTCGATCTTCTCGTAGACGAGGGCGAGGTTATACAGGGCGCCCGTGTGCGCGCTGTCCAGCTCGATCACCCGCTTGTACTCCTCCACCGCCTCCTTGTAGAGCCCCTTCTCTTCGTAGACCTCGCCGAGCCCCATGCGCGCCTCGACGAGCTGCGGGTCGAGCTCGATCCCCTTCTTATACGCGTTGACGGACTCGTAGTAGAGCCCCTTCTCGGCATAGTAGATCTTGCCGAGGCTCAGGTAGACCTTGGGGTTGACCGGATTGAACACGAGCGCCTTCTGGTAGGCCGCGATCGCCGGGTCGATCTCGCCCTTGGCGGCGCGGGCGTCCCCGAGGCCGACGTAGGCGTCGGCGTAGAAGGGCCGCAGCTCGATCGCCTTGTTGTACGCCTCGACGGCCTGGTCGAACAGGCGCCGCGGCGCCGCGAGGAAGAGGTCTCCCAGCGCCTTGAACGGCTCGGGATACACCGCGTCGAGCTGGGTCGAGGCACGGAACTGCGCGGCCGCCTTCCAGCGGTTCCCGAGCGTCTGATGCACCGCCCCGAGGGTGTAGTGGGCGACGACGAAGTTGGGGTCGGCCTCGATCGCGCGCGCCAGCAGGTCCACTGCGGTCTCGTTGGCCTCCTGCGTCCCGCGCTGGAGCGCCATCGCGCCACGTGTGAAAAGCTCGAAGGCGCGTGGCGACCGCGTGGGCAGCGCCGCGCGCTCGATCTGCGCGGTCTCGGAAGCCGTGAGCGGCACCTTGAGTGCCCTCGCGAACGCAACCGGGAGCCCCACGATCTTCGCGAGCAGCTCGCCCTCCGGTGCCGTGATCGGCTCGAGGAGCACGACCTCACCACCCGCCCCCTTGATCTCCAGAAGCCGTGCCTGGATCACGAGCTCCGGGGGTCGCCGCGTGAGCGTGCCGAACAGCACGGCCTCGGCGCGCACCGCGCGGGCCGCCTGGCCTAGCGCCGTATCGCCCCACGCGTCTGGCTGGCCGTAGGCACGCAAGCGCGACCGCTCGATCTGGACGAACGCGGGATGCTGCGCGAGCCCGAGCGACAGGATCTGAGCGACCCCCTCGCCGATCCACTGCTCCTCGCGATCGAGGGCGGTTGCGTCGAAGGGCGCGATGAGCAGCACGCGCGGCTTGACGCTCGTCGCCGCATCCACCGGCTGCAAGAGCGCGATCGAACTCCCGAGCACCAGGACGCAGAGCCTCCATCGCCGTCCGAGTCCACACATCACTGCACCTCCTTCCGGTTCCCTCCCCGACGGAGGAGACCGGCTAGCCGCCCGAGCGCGCCAGGGCCGAGCCGGCGGAGCGCGATGTCCGGGATCAGCAGGAACGCGACGAGCCCGACGAGCCACGGCCAGATCTCGACCGCGATGCGCGATCGCCGGCGCGCCTTGAGGAAGGTGTCGCGCGCGGACTCGAGCACCGATCCGCCGGTGAGCTCGGCCAGCTCCCGGAGGAGCGCCTCGTCCACCCCAAGATCGCGCAACTCCTGAGCGTACGGCACCACCAGCCCTGCGAGCTGCGAGCCGATGACCCGGTCGCCCCGCCGCTGCGCCATGCCGACCAGGTACACGCCCTCCTGGGCGATCGGGAAGCGCCCCCGGTAGCGGCCCGGCCCGACCTGTTCCAGGTCAATCACCGTGCGCTCTCGGTTAGGGGCGACGACCCCCACCTGGGAGTCCAGGAAGTTGATGAACTCGCCCTTCGCGTCGACCGCGTCGACGACGAGCTCGCCGACGTCGTCGTGGCGCTCGACGAGCGCCACGGTGTCGTTGCGCGAGCCGCTCCGCAGCGTCCATCGGACGAGCTGCGCCCAGAACTTGTTGAAGTCGCGCCAGCGGAGCCAGAGCACCGCCCACTTCGCCTTGGCGTCGGAGGTGAACGCGGCGGAGCGGCCGAGCCCGTAACGCCACGTCGCGAGCACCGGGTCCTCCTGGTGGCTCATCAGGACGAGCTCGGCCGTGGACTTGAGCGTGGTCGCGACGTAGCCGCCGAGCGGCGGGACGTTCTTCCAGTCGATATCCTGCATCGCTTCGTGGCTTGGCGACGTGAGCTGGGGCTTGAACGGTTGCTCGATGAGCGAGGCCTTCGACGCGAGCTGCGTCTCGAGCGTGAAGATGCGCGGGATCGTCTGCGAATCCTCGGTGTAGTAGAAGCGTCCCTTCCCCCACTTGGCGATGTCCACCATGAGCTGCACGTCGGCGTCCTTGCCGATCGCCACCGTCGACACGGTGATCTTGTCCTTCGCCATCCGCCGCAGGAGGCCCTGGAAGTCGCCGCGTGTCATCTGGCCGTCGGAGAGGAAGATGACGTGCTTGAGGAGGGCGGGCCGGTCAAAGAGCACCGCGTACGATTCCTTGAGCGCGGGGTAGCCGTCCGTGCCGCCACCCGCCTTGATCGTCGCGATCGCGTGGTGGATCGCCTGCCTGTCCTTCGCCGACCTCACCTGGGCGTCCCAGATGAATTCGGTGTCCCAGCTCATGACGCCGACTTCGTTGCGCTCGTCGAGCAGATCCACGACGAGGTGCGCGGCCTCCTTCGCCAGGTCGAGCTTGGTGACCTTTTCGTCGGTCGCCATCGCCATCGAACCAGAGCGGTCGATCGACAGCACGACGGCCAGGCTCGGGATCTCGACCTTCTGCTTGACCTCCATCGTGACCGGGAGCGCCTCCTCGATCGGCGTGCGGTAGTAGCCGCCGAGCCCGAAGCTCTCCTCGCCACCGACCATCAGGAGCCCGCCGCCCCCGTCACGGACATAGTCGCGGATGTGTCCCATCTGCGTCCGTGTGAGCTTGAGCGACGAGACGTTGGAGAGGATGATGCCGTCGTACTTCTGCAGGCCCGCCAAATCAGTCGAGATCTGCTGCGGCTCGACGACGGTGACCTCGATGTTCTGCGACCGGAGTGCGCCGGCAAGCGATTGCGCGTGGCTCCGATCGCGATCCGCGAGGAGCACCTGCGGCCGGCCGCGAACGACCACGGTGCCGACGGCGCGGTTGTTCTCCTCGATCGTGTCACCCTCGACCTCGATCGAGGCCTGGTAGACGTGGATGCCGCTCGCGTCGAGCGCCTGGCGGTAGCTGAACACGTTCTTGCCCGCGGCGAGGCGGACCACCTGCGAGCCGAGGAACTCGCCGTTGCGGAACAGGGAGAGGCGGCCAGGCGTGTCCTTGTGGCTCCACGCCACGACCTTCGCCTGGAACGGCTCGCCGTACTTCACCTCCTGCGGCAGGACGAGCGCCTCCGCCACCACCTCCTGCGTGAAGGTCAGGGGTGCAGGGACGTAGTAGATGTCGCTGCCGGCGTTCTTCGCAGACTGGGCTCCGGCGAGTGCGTTCCCCGAGTTCTGTCGTCCGTCCGTCAGCATCACGATCCGGTTCGCCTGCCCGGGCGGCAGAATCGCGAGGGCGAGCTGGATCGCTTCGGCGATGTTGGTCCCGTGCCCGTCCACTTGCGCCTTCGGGCGCTCCACCGTCGGGCGGCTCGCAAGCTCCTGGTCGACGACGGCAGCGGCGCCGAACACGATCACGCTGTGCCGGTCGCCGGGCTTCATCGCCTTGACGGCCTCGGCGACGAACCGATTCGCCCGCTCGCGTGCGGCGAGGCTCACGCTGTCCGACAAGTCGAGGAGGAAGGCGACGTTCATCCGGTCCACCCAGCGCGGCAACGCCGGGCGTGCGAGCGTCAGGAGGAGGATGACGACGAGCGCGCCCCGGAGCAGGAGCGCCCAGCGGTCCCCCGAGCCCGAAGGCGCCCGAAGCCGCCCCGCGCTCTGGCGCCACCAGTAGAGCATTCCCTCGGCGGCGAGCAGCAGCGCGGCGATGAGCACGAAGAGCGGCCAGAGCTCGCGCTGGATCGGCACGGGCGCCGGCGCCCGGGCATCGGGCCCGGAGGACGCCGGCAGGGGCCGCGGTTGGAGATTCGATTCCTCGGCGTCCATCAGATTCACCGCGACCCGCGTCTCGCCCCGCGCGCTGGTCAGCGTGTAGACGCCAACCTCGTCCGTCTCCGTGAAGCTCACCACGCCGCGGGTCACGAGCGCCTTGACGATGCGACCGCGCGGGGTCGTCACGGTCACGCTCGTCACGCCGTGCGCCACCGGCAGCAGAATCGGCTGGCCCGCCGCGAGCTGCAGGCTCGACTGGTCGAGTCCGGCCGGGTGCAGCCAGCGCAGGCTGTTAGAGAGGATCAGCGGGAACGCGACGCGCAGCGGGAAGTCCGTCTTGAAGAGGTCGAAGCCGATGAAGACCGCCTTCCGCTCGGGCTCCTCGAGCGCGTAGATGAGCGGGCCGCCCACGGCCTCCACGAGCGGCCGCCCCGCGGCGAGCGGGCGGATCCGCAGCGCGTCCTCGATCGCGACCTTCGCAAACTCCACGTGGCGCATGATCGGGTGCCCGCGGTCCCAGTCCATGATGGTCGGCCGCTCGATCCGGCCGAGGACCTCGAGCGGCACGTCGGGCGGCACCACGTTGACGAACACGAAACGCCCCGAGCCCACACGCGGCGGCGTGGCGGAGTCCAGGACGACGATGTCGGCGTCGGCCATCCCGCCCTGGTACTGGTCCGGGGTGCGTACCTCGAGCGAGACCTGAGGGTCGGTCCTGAGGACCTTTTCGAGAAAGAGGTTACCCGCGCTCACGAGCAGGACGTTCATCTTGCGCGGCGGCGGCAGCACGGCATACGCGACGTCGTCGACCGTGAGGTCGTCATCGATCCGAAGGCGCGCCGTGACGACGCCGCCCCCGCCGTGGCCAAACGGGAGCACGATGGAGCGCCGCACGCTCGGCTCGAGCGTCACGTCCTTCTCGGCGATCGTCCGGCCGTCGAGTTCGAGGGCGAACGCGAAGGTCTGCGGCTCGGGCGAGTAGTTCACGAGCGAGACGAAGGACTGGTAGTCGGCGGAGCCGAAGGAGCTCCGTCGGATCGCCAGGTTCGTGATGCCAACGTTCTGGCTCCGCCGTCCGACGCCGACCCAGCGAATGCGCGGGTCAGCGGCCGCGAGGCTCTGGGGCAGCGCGAACGCGCCGTCGGTGAAGACGTGGATCTCGGCGCGCGGGTCGGTGCCCACCAGCGCGCGCGCCGTGCGGACGGCCTCGGGGAGCCGGTTGGGGAGGTCCCGGGCCTGCGCCTGGGCGATCGCGGCCAGGGCGCGCTGGCGGTCGCGCCCGAGCGCGGCGGTAACCTTGGGCTGGACGCCCGTCTCGATCACCATGACCTCGGCGCCCTCGCCCAGCCGCCCGACGAGCCGCGTGGCCTCCGCCCTCGCAACGTCGAAGCGCGAGGGACCGACATCGCGCGCCTTCATGGACGCCGAGGTGTCGAGCACCAGCACGACCTTGCGGGCGCCGTCGCCCGTCACCGTGACGGCCGGCCGCGCGAGCGCGACGGACAGCGCGAGGAGGGCCAGGATCTGGAGGATCAGGAGCGGATCGCGCTGGAGCCGCTGGAAGAACGCGGACGCCTCGCGGTCGCGGAGCGACGGATCCCACAGGAGCAGGCTCGGCACCCGTCGCTCGCGCCGACGGACCTTGAGGAAGTAGAGCAGGACGAGCGGCAGGACCAGCGCCGTGAGGGCAAACGCAAGCGGCGAGAGGAAGCTCATACGAGCAGACGGCCTCGAATCTGGGAGAGCACGAACTCCTCCACCGGGGCGTCGACCGTCACGCGGTGGTACCCGATCTCCTGCGTGCGGCTGAACGTCTCGACGCGGTCGAGGAACCGCCGGAGGCGCTCACGATAGGCACGGATCGCCTCGCCGTCGACGGAGAGCTCGCGCGTCTCGCCGGTCTCGACGTCCACCAGCCGCAGGTCGCCCTGGAGCTCGGGGTCCATCTCCTCGGGAGCCAGCACGTGGATCAGGTGGACGTCGAACCGCCGCTCGAGCAAGGCCCGCAGTCCCTTCTCGAACCCGTCGGGATCCATGAGGTCAGAGATCAGGACCGCGAGCCCCGGCTCGCGCGCCCGCATCGCGTAGTTGCCGAGCCCGTCGTTGAGGCTCGTGCCACCGGCCGGCCCGACGCGGCTCAAGAAGTCGAACAGGTTCACCACTTGGTTGCGCCCGCGCGTGGGCGGCCACCCCTCGGCGACGCGTTCGCGCAGGACACCGACGCCGACGCGCTCCATGTTCACGAGCCCGATGAACCCGAGCGCGGCTGCAAGACGCGCCCCGTACTCGAGCTTCGTGGGCGCGCCGAAATCCATGGACGCCGAGGCGTCCAAAAGGAGGTGGAGGCAGAGGTCTTCCTCGTCCACGAAGAGCTTGACGTGAAGCCGGTCGAGGCGCCCGTAGATGTTCCAGTCGACGTACCGGAGGTCGTCACCGACCCCGTAGGCACGGTAGTCGCAGAACTCGACGCTGTGCCCACGGCGTGGGCTCCGCCGCTCACCCCTCACGCGCCCACGGAACGTGCGACGCGAGAGTAGCGCTAGGCGCTCGAGCTGCGCCAGGAACTCCGAGGAGAAGAGCGCGGGGCGCGTGGCGGGCATCGCGCGCTATCGCTCGTCGAGCGCCTGGAAGTAATTCCTGATCTGGTCGTGATAGTCGCGCGGCACCTGCTCGCGCGTGATCGCGTCCTCCATCATCTTG
>MNCR01000049.1 GCA_001914535.1 Candidatus Rokubacteria bacterium 13_2_20CM_69_15_1 | reverse complement strand
CTCGTCGACCCCGATCTCGAGTAGCTCGCGGAGGCTCTGCGTGCGGTAGGCGTCCACGTGGTAGATGGGCACGCGGCCCCGGTATTGATTGATCAGGACGAAGGTCGGGCTCGTCGCGCGCGTCGTCGCGCCGAGACCACGCACGAGCCCGCGGATGAAGCAGGTCTTCCCCGCGCCGAGCTCGCCGACGAGGGCGACGACGTCGCCGGGCCGGAGCCTCGCCGCCAGCCGCTCGCCCGCGGCCTCGGTCTCCTCGGCGCTCGTGGTGGAGAGCTCAGCCGCGACCGCCACCGAGCCTCCGGAACGCCTCGGGGAGCGCCGCGATGAGGTCGCCCGCGATCAGCGACTCCTCTCCGAAGCGCGCGGCGGCGACGTCGCCTGCGAGCCCGTGGAGGTAGACGGCGGACTGCAACGCGGCGCCGGGGGCCAACCCGCGAGCGAGGAAGGCGCCGAGGGTCCCCGTGAGGACGTCGCCCGTCCCGCCCGACGCCATCCCCGGATTCCCGGTCGGGTTCACGAAGACGCGCCCCTCGGGATCGCCGATCACGCTCCAGGCCCCTTTGAGGACGACGTGAACGCGATAACGCGTGGCGAAGTCTCGCACCGTCTCGATCCGGTCGCGCTGGACGTCCGGCACGGACACGGCCAGCATTCGGGCCATCTCGCCGGGATGCGGCGTGAGGCAGCGGGCCGCCGGCGCCGATCCGAGCACGTCGAGGTGACCGGCGAGCGCGCTCAGGCCGTCGGCGTCGAGCGCCATGGGCCGGGCGATCTCCTGCACCAGCGCGCGCGCCGCCGCGGCCGTCTCCTCGTCGAGCCCGATCCCCGGCCCGAGGGCGACGGCGTCGCGCTGCGCCGCCAGCTCCGCGACAACCTCGCGCGCCTTCAGCGCGAGCGTGCGCGCGCCGGTTTCGGGTAGCGGCTCGGTCATCGCCTCCAGGACGAGGCCCGCGACCACGGGCTGCTGGCTCGAGGGGGTCGCCACCGTGACGAGCCCGACGCCGCTCCGGAGCGCGGCCGTCGCCGCGAGCGCCGCGGCGCCGGTCTTGCCGAGGGAGCCCGCGACCACGAGCAGATGGCCGTAGGTGCCCTTGTGGGCGTCGCGGGGCCGCGGGGGAAAGTGGCGGGCGACGTCCTGCGGCTCGAGCGCGAACGTGGTCACGCCGCGCAAGACCTCGTCGGCGGGAACCCCGATGGGCACCACCTCGACGCCTCCCGCGAGCGCCGCGCCCGGGCCGGCGACGAGGCCGCGCTTGAGCCCGCCGAAGGTCAGTGTCAGCACCGCGCGGATGGCCGGACCCGGTGCCTCGCCGCCGTCGGCGGAGATACCGGACGGGACGTCGAGTGCGACGACGGGACGGCCACTCGCGTTGACACGCTCGATCAGCCACGCGACGCGCCCTCCGGGCGCCCCGTGCGAGCCCGTGCCGAGAAGCGCGTCCACGATCAGATCCGCGCGCCCCAGCCGCTCGGCGGCCACGCCGTCGTCCTCGACGAGCTCGGGGCGCACGCCGCCCTTCTTCAGCTCCTTGAGCTTCGCGGCGGCGTCGCCGCGGATCTCGTTCTCGGGGAACGCCAGGAGGACCTCGACCCGCGCGCCCGACTTCTTCAGCCACCGCGCCACGACGAAGCCGTCGCCGCCGTTGCCGCCCTTGCCGCACACGACGACGACACGCGCGCCAAGACGTTGAATCCGCCCCTCGTCGAGGAACGCCCGGATCCTCTCCGCGGCCCCACGCCCGGCGTTCTCCATGAGGGTCGCGCCAGGGATGCCGAGCTCGGTGATCGCGCGTCGATCGAGACGCCGCATCTCCTCCGCCGTGAAGACGCCGTGCACGGCGGCTACCGTCCCGGGTCGTAGGCGGCGGCCTGGACGAGGAAGTCGGCGAGGATCGCCGTGTAGACCTCGCGCCACTCCGTGCGCGCCGCCTTCGGCAACTCGATGTGGAGCGCCCGCTCCGGCAGGCGCAGGATGCCGCAGCGCTTGGCGCCGGACGCGGCGTAGCGGAGGGTGTCGGCGGGCTCGATGCGCACGTCGAGCCGCGGCGCCTGGGCGTACCCGCGGAGGTGGGCGTCGCGGATCAGCTCGAGGAGCGCCCGCAGGCGGAAGGCCAGCTCGCGGTCGACGCCGACGGTTGCGATCTCGATCCGCTCCGCGACGTCGCGATGGTTGTTGCCGTGGATCTCGGCGAAGAACTGGAGCGGCCCCCGCGCGACCTCGCGGACGCGCGCCTCGTACGCATCGTAGACCTCGCGCGCGCAGTCGGTCGCGACCTCCTCCGAGGGCGGCCGGCCGGGGACGCCTTCCATCGGGCGGTTGACCTGGTAGCGCCGGCCGGCGCGCTCGTGCGTGTCCGACTCGATCGCGAAGCCCGAGGCGATCACGACGCCGAAGCCGGTACGGCGGCCGAGGTCGGCGGCGATATCGGCGGTGCGGACGTCGGAGGTGCCGTGCGGCGCCGCGATCACCAGCCCGCGGCGGCCGGGCTGGGCGGCGATCCCGCCCCGCGCGGTGTCCGCATCGAGGACTCCCGTGCGCGTGGCGCAGCCGTAGAGGATGAGCGGGCCCGTCGCCACGCTAAGAAGTCGCGCGCGCCACGTCGTTCGTCGGATCATCGCCTACGAGCATCGCCTGGGCGACCGCGTATTCTCCTTCGTGGCTGAGCGCCAGGAGCATCCGGCTCCCGCCCCGGGCCAGCCCGAGCTCGCGCGAGCGCCCCGAGAGCACGAGCGTCGGGGCCTGGCCGCGCTCGCGCCGCACCTCCAGCTCGCGCCAGCTCACGCCGAGCCGGAGCCCGGTGCCGAGCGCCTTGAGGCCGGCCTCCTTGGCGGCGAAGCGTGCGGCGAAGTGCGGCACGGGGTCGCGCCACGCGCGGCAGTACGCGATCTCCTGCTCGGTGAAGACGCGCCGCAGGAAGCGGTCCTGCCAGCGGTCGATCACGTCGCGCATGCGCGGGATGTTGACGAGGTCCACGCCGATGCCGTTGATGCGCATCCCCGCTCACGCACCGATCTGGGCCCGGATGAGCCCGGCGAGCTCGTCCGCCATGGCGCCCACGCGCGCGCCGTCGGCGCCCTCGACCATCACGCGCGCCAGGGACTCCGTGCCCGAGTAACGAATGAAGATGCGGCCCGCGCTGTTCATCTCGCGCTCGAACGCGGCCACGCGCTCGGCGAGCCCCGCGACCGACTCGATGGGCGGCTTCGACTTGACCGCAACGTTGCGGAGGACCTGCGGAAACTTGGTGAGGCACCCGGCGAGCGCGGCGAGCGTCTCGCCCGTCTCGGCGGCGACGCTGAGCAGGGCGAGCGCCGAGAGAATGCCGTCCCCCGCGGGCGAGTAGTCGCGGAACAGGATGTGCCCCGACTGCTCACCGCCGAGGTTCACGCCCAGTCGTTGCATCTCCTCGTACACGTAACGGTCGCCCACCTGGGTTTTGACGACGCGGATGCCAGACGATTGGAGCGCCTGCTCCAGGCCCAGGTTGGCCATCACGGTTGTGACGATGGTGTTCCCCTTGAGCCGGCCGCGCGGGGCGAAGTGGCGGCCGGCGATGGCGAGCGCGTAGTCGCCGTCTCGGATCTCGCCCGTGTGGTCGACGGAGATCAGCCGGTCGCCGTCGCCGTCGAACGCGAAGCCGACCGACGCGCGCTTCGCGCGCACCACGCTCTGCAACCGCTCCGGGTGGAGCGCCCCGCACCCGGCGTTGATGTTCCTGCCGTCGGGGCGGGTCCCGATCGTGAGCACGCGGGCGCCGAGCCGCCGGAAGACGCGCGGCGCCACGCGGTAGGTCGCGCCGTGGGCGCAATCGAGCGCGACGGTGAGCCCGGAGAGGTCGAGGGGAAACGCCCCGCAGAGGAACCCGATGTAGTCGGCCTCCGCGCGCGTGTGGGCGATGAGCCGGCCGATCGCGGCGCCCCGGGCGCGCGGCGCGTGGTCGTCGCCCTGGAGGCGCGCTTCGATCTCGTCCTCCCAGGCGTCCGGGAACTTCGCGCCCTCCGAGGAGAAGAGCTTGATGCCGTTGTCCTCGAACGGGTTGTGCGACGCGCTGAGGACGATGCCGCCCTGGGCGCCGAGCTTCTTCGTGAGGAGGGCGATCGCCGGCGTCGGGAGCACGCCGACGGCGTAGCACTCGGCGCCGGCGGAGAGCAGCCCCGCCACGAGGGCGGACTCGAGCAGCGGCCCCGACAGGCGCGTGTCGCGTCCGATGACGAGGCGCACGCGGTCGATCCGGTGGTCGAGCTGCAGCGTGGCGACGAGCTGGCGCCCGACCCGGAACGCGAGGTCGGGCGTGAGCGGCTCCTCGTTGGCGACGCCGCGGATTCCGTCGGTGCCGAACAGGCGCGTCACCGGACCGCTCCCTCCCGTCGTCCCCGCCCCATCGGCTCCTCTGGCTTGATCTGCACGGTCACAAGCACCCTCGGCTGGTCCGTCAGGTACGCGGCCTCGGGCAGCACGAGGCCCACGCTCTGTGTCAAGGTCTCGCGTCGTCCCGCGGCGTCGACCGGAACGGTCTCCACGATCGTCCGCCCCTCGATTGTAGAGCGAGGACCCTTGACCTGCACAGTGGCGGGCTCGGCGGTGACCCGAACGATCGCGTAGCCGGGCTCCGGGACGCCTCGGATTCGCGGCACCACCTGCAACGTCCTGGCGACGGCGCCCGCGAGCGTCACCTGGAGGCGGGCCGGCGTCACGCGCCTCACGGTGACCCCCGCCGGCGCCTGCACCAGGTCGGGCGAGAGGGCCACGACGTTTTCGCCCTCGCGCGTCCCGGCCAGGTTGACGCGCACCCGGACGGCGCCCGGCGTGAGGCGCCCGACGGCCCAGCGGGCGGCCTCGAGCTCGACCTCGGCGGTGTCTCGCGGCCGCCCGACGAGCACGAGGTCGCTGTCGAGCCCCGTGTACTCGACGACGGCGGCGACGGCGAGCTGGCTCTTGCCGCTGCCCACGACCAGGAGCCAGAAGGCAAAGGCGATCACGACCGACAGGAGCTTCAGCTCCCAGTTGGCGAGGAGGCGCCGCACCGTTCAAGCCCGTCGCATTCAGGCGTGCTTGCCGGGAAGCGGCAAGAGGCGGCGCAGCGCGAGCCAGAACGACGGGCGGCCCGCCGGCACCGGGGTTCCGCCGGCCAGTGTGAGGAAGCGCTGGCGGAGGCTCCCCGCCTCCACGGGGGATTCCATCTGGCCCTCGACCGCGAGCGAGATCCGCCCGCTCTCCTCGGAGACGACGATCGCGATCGCGTCCGTCTCCTCGGTGATCCCGAGCGCGGCCCGATGCCGCGTGCCGAGCGCCCGGCCCACCTGGAGGTTACGCGAGAGCGGGAGGAAACAGCCCGCCGCGGCGATGCGCGTCCCCTGGATGAACACGGCGCCGTCGTGGAGCGGCGAATAGGGTAGAAAGACGCTCACCAGGAGGTCCGCCGACACACGGGCGTCCAGCGGCACGCCGAGCTCGGCGTACTGGCGGAGCCCGGTCGCCCGCTCGACCACGAGCAGCGCGCCGATGCGCCGCGCCGACAGCGACTCCACCGCGCTCCCGATCTCGTCCAGCACCTGCGCGCCCTCTTCGCCCGCGGCGCGGAGCAGGGCCTGGCCGACCCGCCCCTGCCCGAGGCTCGCGAGGGCCCGCCGGAGCTCGGGCTGGAAGAGCACGACGAGGGCGATGACCCAGAACGACCAGAGGTTGTCGAGCAGCCACTCGGTCGAGTAGAGCTCGAGCTGCCGCGCCAAGAGCGACGCGGTGGCCAGCGCGCTGATCCCGATCATCATCTGCACGGCGCGTGTCCCGCGGAACATGACGAAGACCCGGTAGATCACGATCGCGACGAGCAGGATGTCGAGCGCGTCGCGCCAGCGGAAGGCGGCGAGGGCGTCGCTCACCGCACCGCCGCCCGCCGGAACCGCTCGGCGACACGGATGGCGTCGAGCGTCTCCGCCACATCGTGGGTGCGGATCAGCGAGGTACCGTTCCAGACGGCGACCACCGTCGCCGCGAGCGATCCGGCGAGCCGCTCGTCGGGGCGCGTGCGACCCGTGAGGGCGCCGAGGAACGACTTACGCGACACGCCGACGCAGATCGGCCGCCCCAACCGCCGCAGCGCCGCGAGCTCCGCCAGCACGGCGCAGTCCCACGCGTGCCACGGGATCCCCTCGTCGCGGAAGAACCCGATCCCCGGATCAACGACGATCCGCTCCTCCGGGATTCCGGCGGCGCGGGCCCGCTCGAGCGCGGCGGCCAGCAGAGTCGTGACGGTCGCGACGGGATCGTGACGAGGTTCGAGCGTGGTCGAGGAGGGCCCTCCAGACCCGACGCCGGCCGGCGCCGTGGCGTCCGTGTGCGACGCGCCGGGAACGGGTCTGACCGCCCCCTCCCCGGACCGCCTGAGATCCGGCGAGGCCATCACGATGACGCTGGCGCTGTGCTTGACGACGAGCGCCGCGACGGCGGGATCGCGGAGGCCTGAGACGTCGTTGAGCACGCGCGCACCGGCTTCGAGCGCGGCGCGGGCCGGCTCGGGGCGCGCGGTGTCGGCCGAGATCGGCACGGGGATCTTGCGGGCCAGGAGCTCGACCGCCCGGGCGAGGCGATCGCGCTCTTCCGCCTCGCTGATCGCGGTGTCGAGATAGGGCGCCGTCGAGCGGGCGCCGACGTCGATCAGCGCCGCGCCCGCCTCCACCATCCCGAGCGCCACGCTGAGGAGGTCCTCGCCTCGGGTGTGCACGGAGTCTGGGTGAAACGATTCGGGGCTCAGGTTCACGACGCCAGCGACCGCGACGCGCAGGTCGTCGCCGACGGTGACGTCTCCGAGTGCGGCTCGACCCGGGGACAAATCGGGCCGTCCGCCGCTACGCCGGGGCAGCCGCTTCCTGGAAGGGCCGAGTGCGGAGGATCCGCGCGATCTCCTCGCCGTCGAGCGACTCGCGCTCGAGGAGCGCGCGGGCGAGCGCGTGGAGCTTCTCGATGTTCTCGTCGAGGATCTGCCGGGCGCGGGCGGCGGCGTCCATGACGATGCGCTTGATCTCGGCGTCGATCATCAGCGCCGTCTCTTCGCTGTAGTCCTTGGCCCGGGCCACTTCGCGACCGAGGAAGATGTGCTCCTCGTTCTTGCCGAAGGTGAGCGGGCCGAGCTTCTCGGACATGCCCCACTCGCAGACCATCTTGCGCGCCATCTCGGTCGCTTTCTCGAGGTCGTCGCCGGCGCCGGTGGTCTGCTGGTGGAGCACGATCTCCTCCGCGGCGCGCCCGCCCAGGAGAATCGTGATGCGGTTGACCAGGTACTCCTTGGAGTAGTTGTACTTGTCGTCGAGCGGCAGCTGCTGCGTGAGCCCGAGCGCGCGCCCGCGCGGGATGATCGTCACCTTGTGCACCGGATCGGTGCCCGGCAGGAAGTCGGCGACGAGGGTGTGGCCGGCCTCGTGGTAGGCGATCGTCCGTTTCTCGGTGTCGGAGATGATCATCGAGCGCCGCTCGACGCCCATCAGGACCTTGTCTTTGGCGCTCTCGAAGTCCGGCATCTCGACGAGCTTCTTGTTCTGGCGTGCCGCCAGGAGCGCCGACTCGTTGACGAGATTGGCGAGGTCGGCCCCCGAGAAGCCGGGCGTCCCGCGCGCGAGGACCTTGAGCTCGACGTTCGGCGCGAGCGGGATGCGCCGCGCGTGGACGCGCAGGATCTCCTCCCGCCCCTTCACGTCCGGGCGCGGCACGACCACCTGTCGGTCGAAGCGGCCGGGCCGGAGCAGCGCCGGGTCGAGCACGTCGGGGCGGTTGGTCGCGGCGATCAAGATGACGCCCTCGTTCGTCTCGAAGCCGTCCATCTCGACGAGGAGCTGGTTCAGGGTCTGCTCACGCTCGTCGTGGCCGCCGCCGAGGCCGGCACCCCGATGGCGGCCGACCGCGTCGATCTCGTCCATGAAGATGATGCAGGGCGCGTGTTTCTTGCCCTGCTCGAACAGGTCGCGCACGCGCGAGGCGCCGACGCCCACGAACATCTCGACAAAGTCCGAGCCCGAGATGGAGAAGAACGGCACGTTCGCCTCGCCGGCGATCGCCTTGGCGAGCAGCGTCTTGCCGGTTCCGGGCGGACCAACGAGAAGAACGCCCTTCGGAATCTTGCCGCCGAGCTTCTGAAACTTCTGCGGGTCCTTGAGGAAGTCGATGATCTCCCGCAGCTCCTCCTTGGCCTCGTCGACGCCCGCGACGTCCTGGAAGGTGACCTTGTTCTGCTTCTCCGAGATGAGTCGCGCGCGGGCCTTGCCGAACGACAGCGCCTTCGCGCCACCGCCCTGCATCTGGCGCATGAAGAAGATCCAGACGCCGATGAAGAGGAGCATCGGCACCCACTGGAGGAAGATCGCGTACCACGGGTTCGCGTCGGGCGGTTTCACGGCGATCCGCACACCCCGGTCCTTCAGCGTCTTGATGAGGTCGGGGTACTCGACGATGTAGGTCCGGAGCATCTGCGCCGAATCCTTGAGCGAGTACGTGACGTGGTTGCCGCGGATCACGACCGACTCCACGCGGCCCTGGTCCACCGCCCTGAGGAACTCGGAGAAGTTGGGCTGCTCCTGCCCGCCCTGCTGCGCGCCCTGGAAGACGGTGAACAGGAGGATGACGATGAGCCCGATCACCATCCAGAGCGCGAGGTTCTTGTACACCTGATTCATCCACGGCCATTATAGCATCAGGGGCCGCTGACGCGACGCGGCACCGAGGCGCCTTCGAGCTCGGCGATGTACGGGAGATTTCGGTACAGCCCGCCGTAGTCGAGCCCGTAACCGACGACGAAGACGTTGGGGATCGTGAAGCCCACGTAGTCGAGATCGAGCTCGACCTGTCGGCGCTCGATCTTGTCGACCAGGACGCACACGCGGACGCGCTCGGGACGGCGGGACTCGAGGTTGCGCTTGAGGTACGCGAGCGTCAGGCCCGTGTCGACGATATCCTCGACGATGAGCACCTGCCGCCCCTCGATTGGCATCGAGAGATCGGAGACGAGTCGCACCTGTCCGGACGACTGCTGTCGGCCGCTCCCGTAGCTCGACAGACCGATGAAGTCCGTCGTGAGGTCGATGGGGATCGCGCGGATCAGATCGGCCATGAAGAGGAACGCGCCCTGAAGCACGCCGACCAGGATCGGGGCCTCCGCCGCGCAGTCGCGCGCGATCGCCCGCCCCAGCTCGTGGACCCGCGTCTGGAGCTCCGCCTCGCTGACCAGGATTCGGCCCGGTCGGAGCCCGCTCATGGTCAGCGCGTGGTGACGAATGTCGAGACCGACCGCTCGGCGGCGATCCGGGCCGCGAACTCTTGCGCGGCCTCCCGCGTCGCGAACGCGCCCACGCGGACGCGGAAGCGCGTGCCGCTCCGCCCCTGACGCTCGGCGATGTACGGGAGATTTCGGTACAGCCCGCCGTAGTCGAGCCCGTACCCGACGACGAAGACGTTGGGGATCGTGAAGCCCACGTAGTCGAGATCGAGCTCGACCTGTCGGCGCTCGATCTTGTCGACCAGGACGCACACGCGGACGCGCTCGGGACGGCGGGACTCGAGGTTGCGCTTGAGGTACGCGAGCGTCAGGCCCGTGTCGACGATATCCTCGACGATGAGCACCTGCCGCCCCTCGATTGGCATCGAGAGATCGGAGACGAGTCGCACCTGTCCGGACGACTGCTGTCGGCCGCTCCCGTAGCTCGACAGACCGATGAAGTCCGTCGTGAGGTCGATGGGGATCGCGCGGATCAGATCGGCCATGAAGAGGAACGCGCCCTGAAGCACGCCGACCAGGATCGGGGCCTCCGCCGCGCAGTCGCGCGCGATCGCCCGCCCCAGCTCGTGGACCCGCGTCTGGAGCTCCGCCTCGCTGACCAGGATTCGGCCCGGTCGGAGCCCGCTCATGGTCAGCGCGTGGTGACGAATGTCGAGACCGACCGCTCGGCGGCGATCCGGGCCGCGAACTCTTGCGCGGCCTCCCGCGTCGCGAACGCGCCCACGCGGACGCGGAAGCGCGTGCCGCTCCGCCCCTGACCGTCCGCGATGTACGCGTCGTGGCCCGTCGCGGCGAGCCGCGCGCGGAGCGCCTCGGCGGGCTCCCGCGCCTTGTAGGCGCCCACCTGCACGGTGAACCGGCCGTCCGTCTCGGCGGGCGGCGGCGGTACGGGCGTGGTCGGCGGCTCCGCCGGGGAAGCCAGGGCCGGGGCCGGGACGAGCGGAGGCGCGGGCTCCGGCTTCGCCTCTTCGGTCTTCTCGACGCGCGCGGGCCGGGACGGCTTGGCGGGCGGCGGCGACGTGAGCGGGGCCGTCAGCTCCCGATAGAACGTGAGCGTCGGCGTCGGCTCGGGCGCCCGCGCGCTCCGGTCGGCCTTGTCCCTGGACGCCGCCGCCGGCGCCGCGCTCCCGCTGAGCGCGAAGGGGAAGCGCGGCCAGGACCGGCCCGCCACGACCCCGAGCATGAACGTGGTGACGAGGACCGACACGCAGCCGAGCACCAGGAGAAACGTCGTCGCGCCGGCGCCGCCGCCGCGCCCGACCTTCCACGCCATCACCCAGGCGCGCCTCACGCCAGACCTCCCGCGGCTCACCGGACCCACCCAGGCGCGCTTCCCGCTCGACGCGCCACTGCTCGCGCCCCCATCACATGCTCTCCGGGGCGCTCACACCGAGCAGCGCGAGGCCATTCCGGACGACGCGGCCGACGCCGGCACACAGCGCGAGCCGAGCGAACATCAACCGCCGATCGTCCAGGATCACCCGATGATTCTTGTAGTACGGATGAAAGACCCCCGCGAGCTCCCGGAGCCAGTACGCGACCCGGTGCGGCTCGAGCGCGCGCGCCGCCCCCCGCACGATCTCCGGGTACTGCACGAGCCGCTTGATGATCGCGATCTCCTCGCCCTCGCGGAGCGGCGAGAGGTCGACCTCACCGAGGGGCGGGACCCCGATCCCCTGCTCGGCGGCCTGCTTGTAGATGGACGCGATGCGCGCGTGCGCGTACTGGACGTAGTAGACGGGATTCTCCGCCGACTGGCGCGTGGCCACCGCCAGGTCGAACTCCAAGGGGCTGTCGTGTCGCCGCGTGAGGAAGGTGAAGCGCGCGGCGTCGCGGCCGACCTCCTCGAGCAGCTCCTCCATCAGCACGAACTCGCCGCGACGCTTGGACATGCGCACGGGCTGGCCGTCACGCAGGAGGGTCACGAGCTGAACGATCAGCACCTCGAACGCGTCGGGCGGGTGCCCGAGCGCCTGCATCGCCGCCTTCATGCGAGGCACATAGCCGTGGTGGTCGGGCCCGAACAGATTGATCACGCGGTCGGCGGAGCGGAACTTCACGTAGTGGTGGTACGCGACGTCCACCGCGAAATACGTCACCTCGCCGTTCGAGCGGCGCAGCACGCGATCCTTGTCGTCGCCCACCTCCTCACCGAGCGCGGACGACCGGAACCAGAGCGCGCCCTCGTGCTCGTACGTGAGCTTGCGCGCCGCAAGCTCCTCCAGAACCTTCTCGGGCAGGTGGAGGTCACGCACATCGCGCTGCTCCGACGTCCACACGTCGAACTCGACCCCGTAGTCACGCAGGACGCGCCGCTGCTGCTCGAGGATCCGCGACACGGCGTATCGTCCGAAGTGTTCGAGCCGCTCCCGCTCGCCGCCACGCACGAGCAGCGCGTCCGCCGCCTCCCGCTCCGGCACGCTCGCGCCGCGTTGCTCGGCGAGATACTCGCGCGCGAGGTCCACCAGATAGTCGCCGGGATAGCCGTTGTCGGGCAGACTCGCCGGCTGACCCAGCTCCTGCAAGACGCGCGCCTCGAGCGAGCGCGCCAGGGCCTCGAACTGGGTGCCCGCGTCGTTGACGTAGAACTCGGTGGTGATCTGCGCGCCTTGCGCGCGCAGCAGGCGCGCGAGCGAGTCGCCGACCGCGGCCGCGCGCGCGCTGACGATCACGAGCGGGCCGGTCGGGTTCGCGGAGACGAACTCGAGCCGGACGCGGCGGCCGCGCTCGCTCTCGCCGCGGCCGTAGGCGTCGCCCGCCGCGAGGATCTCGCCGAGCGCCCGCGTACACCACGCGGGCGACAGGAACACGTTCAGGAAGCCGGGCCCGGCGACCTCGAGCCGCTCGACCTCGAGGAGCGACGGAAAGTGCTTCACGATCAGCTCGGCGACCTGCCGCGGCGTCCGCCGCGCCGCGCGCGCGAGGGTCAGCGCCACGTTGGTGGCGTAGTCGCCGTGCTCCGCCTGGCGCGGGACCTCCCACAGGCACGCCTCGGGCTCGGGCAGGCCGGCGCGCGCCAGCGCCGCTCTCACCCCTTCGGTCAGTCGCTCCGTGATCGGCATTCGCCCGTCTCCGGCGCCTCCCGGCGACAAAAAATGCCGCGCTGTCTGGCGGCGTTCGATGTCATCATACCCACCCCGTCTGCGGGCCGACGAGGAAAAAGTCGCCCCGCATCGCGAAATCGCGACCTCGGCCGTGTCTCGGCCGCGGCGGTCACGCCACGAGTCTCTCGAGGAGCCACACTCCGGCGACGAGCGCCGCCGAGCTCACCGCGACGGCGAGGGCGAAGACCCTGGTGGCCCGGCCGATCGCCGCGGCGTCGGGAAGCGGCCCAGCGCCGAGCCGGTAGGCGCCGGGCTTCTCGAGCGTGACGCCGAGCGCGCCCGCCATCGCCGCCATCGTCCACCCGGCGTTCGGGCTCGCCGTGAGGCGCCGATCGCGGCGCATCACGGCGAGCGCGCCGCGCGCGCTCTCGCCGGCGAGTCCAGCCGCCAGCACGATCGCCCAACCGGCGAGACGGGCCGGCAGGAAATTCAGCGCGTCGTCGAGGCGCGCGGCGACCTTGCCGAAGTCCTCGAGCGGTCCCTCGCGGTAGCCGAACATCGCGTCGGCGGTGTTGACGACGCGATAGACGGCCGCTCCCGGCAGACCGAAGACGAGGTAGAAGCACGCCGCCGCGACGAACGCGTCGGTGAGGTTCTCGGCGACCGACTCGGCGGCGGCCGACGCGACGTGTCCCGCATCGAGCTCGTCCGTCCGGCGGCTCACCAGGTCGCGCCCGACCGACGCGCGGGCCGCGGCGAGATCGCCACGACGAAGGTGGGCGGCGACGCGCCACGCGGCGGCGACGAGCGCACGGACCGACAGGAGACTCGCGAGGGCCACCGCTTCCAGCGCGAAGCCCACCCACCCGAGGCGCGCGCCCAGCGCGTGAAGCAGTGCGCCGCCGAGGGCCGACAGCGCGGCGACCACGACCGTCACCCCGGCGCCGCGCAGGAGAAGGGCCCGGCGCGACCCGCGGCAGAACCGGCGCCGTCCCGCGCCGAGGGCGCGGCCGATCCACACCACGGGATGGACGCGGTCCGGCGGCTCGCCGAACGCGAGATCGAGCCCGACGGCGGCCAGCAGCGCCCCGACGTGCGGAATGGATCAGGCTCTCGGAAACGAGAGCCCGGCGAGCTTGGCGATCGCCTCCATGTCGAGCGCGCCTCCGACGATGTCGGCGAGGCGCTCGTAGCCGTCGGCGCCGGGCGCGCCCCATCGGGGGTCCGCGGGTCTGCCCCGGAGCCGGGCGAGGAAGCAGAGCAGCGAGCGCCTGAGCGGCCCGCTGGCGAAGAGCCCGTGGAGATAGGTGCCCACGACGTTGCCACGCGCGCTCAGCGCGCCCTCGGGGTCCCGTACGCAGGCGCCGCCGCGCTCGACGATGGTAAACGGATGGAGCGCCTGCCGCGTGGTCTGAGACCGCCCGGCGTGGATCTCGTACGCCGCGAGCTCGCTCCCCGTGGCGTCGGCAAACGGGCCCGACGCGGCGACGCGCGCCGTCACGCGCACGGTCGTCTTCTCATGCGAGAAGATCGTGTCGACCGGCAGGAGGCCGAGCCCGGCCGCGGACTCCCGCTCCGACTCGACGCGCTCGGGATCGCGCACCGCCTCGCCGAGCATCTGAAAGCCCC
>MNCR01000131.1 GCA_001914535.1 Candidatus Rokubacteria bacterium 13_2_20CM_69_15_1 | reverse complement strand
AGAGGAAGGTGTGGCTCCGCCCGTCGCGCTCGTCCTCGATGACGATCTTGAGGCCCCGGTTGAGGAACGCCAGCTCGCGCAGCCGGTTCGAGAGCGTGTCGAAGGAGAACGTCGTGTCCTCGAAGATCGTCGGGTCCGGCTTGAAGCGGATGATCGTCCCGGTCTTCGTCGTCGTTCCGGTCGCGGTGAGCGGCGTCTTCGGGACGCCACGCTCGTAGCGCTGCGTCCACTCCTTGCCCCCGCGCCGGATCTCCACCTCGAGCCACTCGCTGAGGGCGTTGACGACCGAGATGCCGACGCCGTGGAGGCCCCCCGAGACCTTGTACGCGGAGTGCTCGAATTTCCCGCCCGCGTGCAGCACCGTCAGCACGACCTCCGCGGCGGGCCGGCCGCTCTCCTTGTGGATGTCCACCGGGATCCCGCGGCCGTTGTCGCCCCCGGAGCACGCGCCGTCGGAGTGGAGGATCACCCTGATGTGGTCGCAGGCGCCGGCGAGCGCCTCGTCCACGGAGTTGTCGACCGCCTCGTAGACGAGGTGGTGGAGGCCGTACGCGCTCGTGTCCCCGACGTACATCGCCGGGCGTTTGCGGACGGCCTCGAGCCCCTCGAGGACCTTGATGTCGCTCGCTGTATACGTCTCGGCGCTCATGCGGCGGCTACGCCTCCCGCGTTCACGTAGAAGACGGCGGCGCCCTTCACGGCCGGCGGCTCTGGCGTCGTGAGAAACACCTGTTGGGCGGCCCCGAGCTCACGCACGACCTGCTCGCGCACCGCCGGGTCGAGCTCGGACAGCGCATCGTCGAGCAGGAGGACGGGCGCGGTCCCCGCCGCCTCCGTGACCGGCAGCACCTCGGCCAGGCGCAGCGCGAGCGCGACCAGTCGCTGCTGCCCACGGGACCCGAACGCGCGGGCGTCGACCCCGTCGATCTCGATCGTGAGGTCGTCCCGGTGAGGCCCGACCAGCGTCTGGCCTCGGCGGGCCTCCTCGCGCTGCGCCCGATCGAGGGCCGCCAGGAGCGCCGCCGCGTCCGACGCCTCTCCCAGCGCGGTCCGGTATCGGATCTCCACCTTGGAACGCGTCGCGCACAGCGTCGCGTAGACCCGGGCGAGCTCCGTCTGGAGCGCGGCCACGGCTCGCCGGCGGCGATTGACGAGGTCCATGCCCACGAGCGCGAACTGCTCGTTCCACGGCGCGAGCTGGGCGAGCGCGGCGGGATCTCCCGAGCGCTGCTGGAGGAGCCGATTCCGCCGGGCGAGGAGCTGGCGGAACTGAATCAGCGCCGCGACGTGCACCGGAAAGAGGCGCCCCGCGAAGCCATCGATGAAGCGGCGACGGGCGACGGGCGCGCCGTTCACGATGTCGAGGTCTTGCCAGCCGAACGCGATCGCGCGCGCCCACTCGACCGATTCGCCGCTCGACTGCCAGTGCCCATCGTCGAGCCGTTCGATCGTCCGCCGAAGCGTCCGGCGCGCTTGGGAGGCCGCGTCGGCACGGACGAGATCCCCCGTGAGCGCGGCCGACTGGGCGCCCCAGTACGGGATGTCGGCAGTCCTGGGCGTTCGGAATGACCGTCCCGTCACCAGCAGACCAAGGGCTTCGAGGAGGTTTGTTTTCCCTTGGCCGTTCGGGCCGTGCAGGACGTTGAGCCGCGGCGCCGGGGTCACTGAGAGGGTGCGATAACTCCGAAAATCGACGGCCTTTATCCAGCCGATCTGCACACTCTCAAACTCCTATTTTAAAAGGGAAAAATCGCTTCTAAACCCGCATAGGCATTATAACACAGCAGTACCCCTCGTCCTCGACGCTTTTCACGACGCCGGGGCTCAAGGCGTCCTTCAATTCGAGGACAATCTGGTCTTGCTCGATCGCGGAAATCGCGTCCAGGAGATAGCGGGAGTTGAACCCGATCACGAGCTCGTCTCCGCTGTACTGGACCTCGAGCGCCTCCTCGGCCTCGCCGAGATCCTGACTCGAGGCGGTGAGGCGAAGCGAGGCAGGCGTCAGGGCGAGCTTGACCGGCTTGTTGCGCTCTTCGGCCATGACGGCCACCCGGCGCAGCGCCGCCACGAACGCGGCTCGCGAGACGATGAGCCGTCCGGGATGCGCCTTCGGGATGACGGCCTCGTAGTTCGGGAACTGCCCTTCGATCAAGCGAGCCGCCATGACGAAGTTGGGCATCTGGAGCACAAACTGATTGTCCGTGATCGCGATCTGGACGTCTTCACCCGCGCCCAGCACACGCATGATCTCGATCACGGCCTTGCGCGGCACGATCCCGGTCATGCCGCCGATGCCTCGACCGAGGCTTCGCTTGGACATGGCGAGCCGATGACCGTCGGTCGCGACCATCTGCACGTCCTTCCCCTGCAGCACGAACAGGATTCCGTTGAGGGCATAGCGCGTTTCGTCGTGGGAAATCGCAAAGCTCGTCTGGGCGAGCAACTCGCGGAGCGTCTTCGCGTCCAGGCCGACCCACGACGCGGGCGATGCCGGGACGACAGGGGGAAAATCGTCGGGCGACAGACCAACGAGCTTGTAGGTTGCGCCCGCGCACCGAAGACTCACGCTCGCGTTGTCCGTCACTTTGAGCGCGACCGCAGCGGCCGGCAGCTCCTTGACGATCTCGCCGAGCTTTCGCGCCGACACCGTGACGGCCCCCTTGGCCGCAACGGTCGCGGGAATCGCGACGCGCGCGCCGACTTCGAGGTCCGTCGCGGTCACGCGCATGGTCTCGGCGTCGCTCTCGAGAAGCACATTGGCCAGAATCGGAAGCGTCTGGCGTGGCTCCACGATGTTCTGCACCATCTGCAGGCCTCTGAGAAACGCGTCACGGTCGATTACGACTTCCATGCAGGTCTCCATGAGTATTGAGAAGAGAACAACAACTTCGTAGTCATAGGAGTCGTCAAACGGTGTGGATCGGGAGAGTGACCGGCAAGTGGGGCTCGCGGCTCAGCTTTGCGCGCGCGGCCCGTGGGGACAACCGTGTGGAGATCGCCGGGCGACACGGGGATCACAGGGTAATGCCCTGGATAAGCCCGTCGACCGTCTTGCGCAGTTTGGGGTCCTCGTGGAGGAGCGTCTGCACCTTATCCACCGCGTGCAGGACCGTGGTGTGATCCTTGCCGCCGAAGGCGCGCCCCACCTCGGAGAGGGACGCGTGCGTGAGCTGGCGCGCCAGGTACATGGCGATCTGGCGGGGAAAGGCGATGGCCTTCGTTCGCGTCTTTGCCTTGAGGTCGGAGAGCCGGATCCCGAAGAAGTCGCAGACCTTCCGCTGGATCTGGTCGATCGTGATGATCTTCTCCTCTTCGCCCCAGAGCTCGCCGAGCACCTCCTGGGCGAGATCGACGGACATCTCGCGCCCCGTAAGGGCACAGAACGCGATCATGCGGGTGAGCGAGCCCTCGAGCTCGCGGATGTTCGATTTGATGCGGCTGGCGATCAGGTAGGCCACGTCGTCCGTCAGGCGCACGCGCTCGAGCGCGGCCTTCTTATTGAGGATCGCGACGCGCGTTTCGAAATCCGGCGGCTGGATGTCGGCGATGAGCCCCCACTCGAACCGCGAGCGCAGCCGCTCCTCGATCTCGGGGATCTCCTTGGGCGAACAGTCGCTCGAGACGACGATCTGCTTTCGCGACTCGTAGAGGTCGTTGAACGTGTGGAAGAACTCTTCCTGGGTGCGCTCCTTGCCCGAGATGAACTGGATGTCGTCGATCAGCAGGAGGTCGATCGTGCGGTAGCGCGCCCGGAACTCGGCGGTACGGTCGTAACGGATCGCGTTGATCAGCTCGTTGGTGAACCGCTCGGAGGAGATGTACACGACGGCCATCCCGGGGAACAACCGCACGCCCTGGTGGCCGACCGCGTGGAGCAGGTGCGTCTTGCCGAGCCCCACGCCGCCGTAGATGAAGAGCGGATTGTACGCCCGTGACGGGAGCTCCGCGACCGCCTGGCAGGCCGCCTGGGCGAACTGGTTCGAGGAACCCACGACGAACGCGTCGAAGGTGTAGCGCGGGTTCAGCCCCTCCGCCGTGCCCGCCCCTCCGGCGCGCGTCGGCGTCGCGACGGGCGGAGACTCGGCCGCGGCCGCCTCGTCCACGACGATAGTCAGGCGCGGGTGGCCACCGATGACTTCCTGTGCGGCCTGTTGCAGCGCGTCCAGGTGGTGCTGCGCCAGCCAGTCGCGGGAAAATGGATTCGGCGCGCCGATCCGTAGATGGTCACCTTCGACGGCCAGGAGCCGGCAGGGTCGGATCCAGCTGTCCAAGACAGCAGGAGGCACTTTCCGAGACACGGATTCGAGGATGCGAGCCCAAAGGCTATCCAACACAGGCGGAGACCTCACTTACGCACAGAGTTATCCACAGGTGTGGATAGCTCAGGACGTCCGGCCGCCGGAACTTCTGCGCCAGGACGCGCGCGCATCGGGACAAAACACCTCACACGCGATCAGTCGCTCCAGTGGATGGCGGACTCTAGCACGCGCGCGAAGCGAGTCGCAAGAGGCATCGCGTGTTGACTCGCTCACGAGCGATGTCTACACTGTCTCGGTTCGACGACCGCGAGGGGGAACGGCTTCATGAAGCGAACGTTTCAGCCGAATGTCCGTCGACGGAAGAAGACTCACGGCTTCCGCGAGCGGATGAAGACCAAGGGCGGGCGGAAGGTGTTGAAGCGCCGACGGGCTAAGGGCCGCAAACGGCTGACGGTCTGACGGGGCGCTTCCCTCGACGCGAACGGCTGACCACCAGCGCCGACTTTCAGGCGCTCTTCCAGCGGGGCAAACGCCTTGACCGGCCATCCATGACCATTCTGTGGCGCGAGGGCGTCGACGCGCGTCGCGTGGGCTTCGCCGTGAGCCGCCAGGTCAGGCGCGCCGTCGAGCGCAATCGCGTGCGGCGCCGCCTGCGTGAAGCGTATCGGGCGACACGCCAGGCCGCGCCCGCGCGTGGGGCGCTGATGGTCATCGGGAAGCCGTCGGCGCTCAGCGAGCCCTTCAAGACGCTCACCAGCGAAATGCGGGGCGCGCTCGCCGCGATCCCGCGAGCCCGAGCGTGACCCGCGCCGCACTCGCCGCGCTCATGGTGTACCGGCAGTTCGTCTCGCCGCTCCTGCCGCCGGCATGCCGGTTCGCGCCCACGTGCTCGCAGTACGCGCGACTCGCCCTGCTCGAGCACGGGCTGGGGCGCGGCGGCTGGCTCGCGCTCCGGCGAATTTTGAGATGTCACCCCTTTCATCCAGGGGGCTACGACCCGCCACCGGTGCGCGCCGGGCGCGCCTGACGATGGAAAAGCGCGCGCTCCTCGCGGCCGTCCTTATGGCGGCGCTTCTCGTGGCCTATCAGATGTTCTTCTTCCCTACGCCCCGGGAGCCCCCGGCGCCCAAGCGGCCCGCCCAAATCCCGACGCCGGCCACTCCCCCGCCCGCCACCGCCGCCGCGGCGCCCGTTACACCGCTGGCCGCAGCGCCACGGCCCCCGCAGCGGCTCGCTGTGGTCGAGACGCCGATGTACAACGCCGTGGTGTCGAGCGAGGGTGGCAAGCTGCAGGAGCTCGTCCTGAAGTACCGAGGGGCGAAGCCGATGGTCATTGTCGGCGACCTGGGGCCGGCCGGGTTGCTGGTCTCCGCCGACGGTCAGTCACCCAGCGTCGTCCCGATGACGCTGAGCGCCGAGCGGATCACGCTGGGCCCGGGACGCTCGACGCAGGACCTTGTCCTGACCGGTGAGGTAGACGGTCTCCGGGTTCGCCAGCGCCTCACGTTTCACGCCGACGACTTCGCGATCGAGGTGTCACTGCGCGCGGAGAATGTCGCCCGCGCGCCGCGCGCGGTCACCGTCTCCCTGCCCTGGCTCACCCGCCAGGTGTGGCACGCGACGCATGAAAAGTTCCAGGGCCAGCACCCGACGGAGATCGTCTGGTCGTCGAACGGTCACGTCGAGCGGATCACCGATCTGACGGCCGTCCACGAGCACATCGCCGATGGCGAGTGGATCGCCATGGGGAGCGTCTGGTATCTCGCGGCGCTCGTCCCGAAGACGGAGGGGTTCAAACTCGTCGTCACCAGCGAGGGCAAGCCGCCCGAACCCAAGAACGGCGACACGGCGCCCGCGGGGCGCGCGAGCATCGCCCTTCGGGCGGCGCCCGCAATCGCGCCGGGTCAGGCGTGGGAGGGGCGCATCCTCCTCTACGCGGGGCCGAAGGAATACGAACGGCTGCGGGCGCACGGGCTCCAGGAGACGATCAACTTCGGCGGCTTCCCCGTGCCGCGAGCGTGGGGCGGGCTCCCGATGGAATGGCTCGGCGTGCCCATCCTGCTGCTGATGAACTGGGTCTACCGCCACGTCGGGAACTACGGCGTCGCGATCATCTTGCTGACCGTGCTCACGCGCGTCCTCTTTTACCCGCTGACCGTCAAGAGCATGCGGTCGATGAAGGCCATGCAGGCGCTGCAACCTCAGGTCAACGCGCTCCGCAACAAGTACAAGAGCGACCCGCAGCGGCTGCAGAAGGAAACGCTCGAGCTCTACCGCAAGTACAAGGTGAACCCGATGGGCGGGTGCTTGCCGATGGTCGCCCAGATCCCGATCTTCTACGCCCTCTACCTGGCGCTGTCGGTCTCCGTGGAGCTGCAGAACGCGAAATTCCTCTGCGTCGGGCGGTTGTTCGGGGTCGACCTCTGGATCTGTGACCTCGCCGCACACGATCCGACGTACATCCTGCCGATCCTGATGGGCATCACGATGTTCGCCCAGCAGAAGATGACACCGACCACGGGCGACCCGCGCCAGGCGAAGATGATGCTGGTCATGCCGTTCGTCTTTACATTCATGTTTCTGAATCTGCCGTCGGGCCTCGTGCTCTATTGGACCGTGTCCAACGTCCTTCAGATCGCCCAGCAGCGGTTGATGGAGCGCCACGCGCGTGAACGGGCCGGGCGCGAGGCCAAAGACGCCGGCCGGGCCTGATTCGGCGTTCGGTACCGTTCTCCTCTCCAAGTGACCGATCCGCGCGTGAACTTGGCCGAGGGAGCTCGGGAAATTCTGGGTCGGCCGCTGAGCCAGAGAGAGCAGAGCCTGTTTGATAAATATTTAGTTTTATTAATTAAATGGCAGAAGACGCATCGGCTTGTCGGATCGATTGACCCGCACTGGATCGTCGAGAATCTTTTTCTCGACAGCCTGCTGTTCCTAAAAGTGCTTCCCTCGCCGCTTCGCACGCTACTCGATCTCGGCTCAGGCGCCGGTCTTCCGGGGATTCCGCTCAAGATCGTGCGGGGCGAGGTCGAGCTCGTCCTCGTCGAGTCACGCCGCAAACGCGTTTCGTTCCTCTTGAACGCAATACGAGATCTCGGGCTCCCCCATACGCGAGTAGTCGGCCGGCGGGTCGAGGACGTCATGGACGAGCTCGAGGGACGGTTCGATGCCGTCGTCATGCGCTGCGCCGGCGACCCGGGGAAGGTCATGCCGGTCGCGGCTCGATTGGTCGTCAGGCCCGGAGGGACGGTTGTGGCGTCGGGGCCGCCCAGGCCACGTCAGCTGGCTCTTGGCGATTGGGTTACCGTCACGACCAGCGGACGAAGAGCAAGGACGCGCAGGTTCGCGGTCTACCGAATTTCTTGACCTGATCGCATACTTGCCACGACAATGTGCGCCGTGGAACACTGGCTCTTCACTCATCATATGATTGTTAGTGTTGCACGTGGAACGACCCAATAGCTAGGATCCTCGCGATCGTCAACCAGAAGGGCGGCGTTGGAAAGACCACGACCGCCGTCAACCTGGCTGCAAGCTTCGCGCTTGCCGAGCGCCCTACCCTCCTCGTGGATCTCGACCCGCAGGGCAACGCGACGACAGGACTGGGAGTGCAGAAGTCCGGGCTCTATCCGACGATTTACCACGTCATCCTCGGGAACGAGCCCGCCGAAAAGGCCATTCGTGAGACCGCGCTGACGGACCTCAGGCTGCTTCCATCGGATATCGACTTGGTCGGCGCCGAAATCGAGCTGGTGGCCCTCGATCAGCGCGAGTATCGCTTGAGAGGGGCGCTCGAGCCCGTGGCCAAGAGCTACGAGTTCGTCATCGTCGACTGCCCGCCCTCACTCGGGCTCCTCACGATCAACGCCCTCGTGGCCGCCGACCGCGTGCTCGTGCCTCTCCAGTGCGAGTTCTACGCCCTTGAGGGGCTCACGCATCTCCTCAAGACCATCAGGCTCGTGCGCGAGCGCCTGAATCAGCACCTTGCCGTCGAGGGCATCGTGCTCACGATGTTCGATGGGCGGACGAGCCTGGCGCTCCAGATCCGCGAGGAGGTCCACCGCTACTTTCCGGGCGAGATCTTCGACACGGTGATTCCGCGCAACGTGCGCCTCACCGAGGCACCCAGCTACGGGAAGCCCGTGATGCTCCATGACCTGAGATCGAGCGGGTCGGTTGCATATCTCGAACTCGCTGGGGAGGTGCTGAAGCATGAATAAACCAGGGCTCGGTCGCGGCCTCGGCGCTCTGCTTTCGTCGACTCCGACGGCAGACGACGTTCTCGTCGAGATCCCTGTCGACCAGATTGAGGCGAGCTCGTCTCAGCCAAGGAAATCCTTTAATTCTGAGACATTGGACGAGCTTGCGGCGTCGATCAGGGTGTCGGGAGTCATCCAGCCTGTGATCGTCAGGCGGCGAGGCACTGGCTACCAACTCATCGCCGGCGAGCGCCGCTGGCGCGCCGCCCGACAGGCCGGACTCGAACGCATCCCCGCGATCGTTCGTGACGCGACCGACGCCCAGAGTCTCGAGCTCGCCCTCGTCGAGAATCTGCTCCGCGAGGATCTGAATCCGATCGAAGAGGCCGAGGCCTACGAGAAGCTGCTCGGACAGTTCGGTTGGACTCAGGAGGAGCTCGCCCGGCGGATCGGCCGCGACCGCAGCACGATCGCGAACGCGCTCCGACTCCTGCGACTTCCGGAGGAGATCAAGGCGGATCTGCGCGTCGGGCGGCTCACGATGGGGCACGCGCGGGCCCTGCTTGCGCTGACGAGCCCGGCGGACCAGCTCAGGCTGCGTGCGGATATCCTCGCGCACGCGTGGTCGGTCAGGGCCACGGAGGACTCGATCCGTGCGCTCGAGGACGCGACGCGCACGCGGAGCGCCGCACCGCGGAAGGGCCGCCGGCGCTCCGCGGAGCTCGGCGCCCTTGAGGACGCGCTCCAGCGCGCGCTGATGACACGCGTGCGCATCGTCGGCAACGAGCGCAAGGGCAAGATCGAGGTCGTCTACGCGACGCCGGAAGAGCTCGAGCGGCTCGCCGAGTTGTTCGGCGCGAGACACTGAGCCGGGAAGCGACTAGACTCTCGGACATGGCCGAGCGAATCGTCGTCGGGATGAGTGGCGGCGTCGACTCCTCCGTCGCCGCCGCGCTCCTCGTCGAGCAGGGCTACGACGTCGTCGGAATCACCCTGCGCGTCTGGCCCTGGTCCGAGCCCACCGAGGCGACGAAGCGCTTCGGAAGCTGCTGCGGCACGGAAGCGGCCGACGACGCGCGGCACGTCGCCCGCGCGCTTGGTATCCCGTACTATCTGCTCAACGTCGAGGCGGAGTTCGACCGGTCTGTGGTCGGCCCATTTGCCGATGCGTACCGACGGGGGGTGACGCCCGTCCCGTGCCTGGCGTGCAACAGTGAGCTGAAGTTCGGCTCGCTCCTCCGGCGGGCTCGCGCCTGGGACGCAACGGCCGTCGCGACGGGCCACTACGCGCGCGTGAGGCGCGACGCGGCGACGGGCCGGCATCTGCTCCTGCGCGCCCGTGACGCGCGGAAGGATCAGACCGACTTCCTCTGGCCGCTCACGCAGGAGCAGCTCGCGGCAGCGCGCTTTCCCATCGGCGAGCTGACGAAGGACGAGGTGCGGGCGCACGCGCGGCGCCTCGGGCTCGCGACGGCCGACAAGCCCGAGAGCCAGGAGATCTGCTTCGTCCCCGACGATGACTACCGCGCCTTCCTGCGGCGCCGTGAGCCCGGCGTCTTCCGCGCTGGCCCCATCGTGGACCGCCAGGGCAGGGTACTCGGCCGACACGGCGGCGTCGCGGGGTACACGATCGGTCAGAAGAAGGGGCTCGGTCTCGCCCTGGGGCGGCCGGTGTACGTCGTCGACCTCGAACCTGAGCGGGACACCGTGGTGGTCGGGGACGCCGTCGATCTGGAGTGCCCGCGGCTCGTGGCGCGCGCGGTGAATTTCATCGCGTGCGCGGCGCCGACGGAGCCGCTGCGCGTCGAAGCGAAGATCCGCCACAACCATGCGCCGGCACCGGCCACGGTCCGCGTCGTCGACGCGGCCACGGCCGAAGTCGTGTTCGACGAGCCGCAGCGCGCGATCACGCCGGGGCAGTCCGTCGTCTGGTACCTGGGCGAGTGCGTGGTCGGCGGCGGCGTGATCACGCGCTAGACCGTTCTCACGAGCGATTGACACCGGGCGCGATTGCGTGATAGTTTTCACAAACCTTCGCGAGCATCACGACGCCGGGGAGAGCCTCCTTATGTCTCAGCGTGGACGCGACTGGACGGGCGCGATCGTGTGCCTCGTCGCCCTGCTCCTGGCCGGCTCGGCGCTGCAGGGAGCCGGTGTCGCCTGGGCGGCGGCCGAGGGCGGACACGAGGGCGGCCTCGTCAACCTCGACAAATCGCTGATCGTCCAGGTCGTCAACTTCCTCATCCTGCTCTTCATCCTGCAGCGTCTCCTCTACAAGCCCTTCCTCGCGAAGATGCACGAGCGAACCGCCGCCATCCAGAAGGCGCTCGAGGAAGCCCAGGCCGCGCGCGCCGAGGCCGCGCGCCAGCGGGAGGAGAACGAGGCGCGCTTGCGGGCCCTCCACGCTGAGGCGGCCGCGATCCGCACCCAGGCGCTGAAGGAGGCGGCGGAGGAGAGGGCGCGGCTCGTCGACGCCGCCCGCGCGGAGTCGCAGCGGCTCATCGAGAGCGCCAGGGCGCAGATGGAGGCGGACGTCCGACGCGCGCGCGACGAGCTGCGGCGCGAGGTCGCAGAGCTCGCGACCGCCGTGGCCGAGAAGCTCATCCGGAAGAGCCTGCGCGACGAGGAGCACCGGCGCATCCTCGCCGAGGCGATCGCGAAAGTCGGCGACTAGGTGACCGCGGCGGACGGCGTCGACCGCTCCTACGCGAAGGCGCTGTTCGCGCTCGCCCAGGAGCGCGGGCAGGGGGACGCGGTCGCCCACGAGCTCGACCGTGCGGTGGAAGTGTTCTCGCGCGAGCCCGAGCTCCGCGCCTTCCTCGGCCGCCCCTGGATCACCGCGGCGGTCAAGCGCGACGCGGCGGCCGAGGTCGCGGCGCGGCTCGAGCTCGGGACGCTCACGCGCGACTTCCTGGCGCTCGTCGCCGCGCACGGGCGCGCCGAGCGCGTGCCGTCCATCGCCGCCGCGTACCGCGGCCTCGTGGACGACGCGGCCGGTCGCGTGCGCGCGCGCGTGCGCGCGCCCCTGGCGCTCGCCGCCGACGAGCGCACGGCGCTGGCGGGCCGGTTGAGCGGGGTGCTCGGGGGTAAGCAGGTGGTGCTCGAAGAGGCGGTGGACGGCGCGCTCCTGGGTGGGTTCGTCGCCGAAATCGGGAGCCTCCTCGTGGACGGCAGCCTCGATGGGCAGCTGGCGCGTCTGCGGGAACGCCTCGGGCGTGGCTAGGGCCGTTCGAGCGCGGGCTTTGCCCGGAGAACCCTAAAGCAACCCTAAAAGGGGGAGGTCCGGAAGGGGGGCGCGGCCCTCCTCCGGGGAGAGCGATGATCAAGGCCGGAGAGATCAGCGAGATCATCAAGCGGCAGCTCGCGGGCTACGAGGCGGAGGTCGACCTGCAGGAGGTCGGCCGCGTCATCGAGGTCGGCGACGGCATCGCGCGCATCTACGGGCTCGAGAAGGCGATGTCGGGCGAGCTGCTCCAGTTTCCCGGCGACGTCGTCGGGATGGTCCTCAACCTCGAGCAGGACCAGGTCGGCGCGGTGCTCCTCGGCGACGACACGCGGATCAAGGAAGGCGACACCGTCAAGCGGACGAGCCGGATCGCGCAGGTGCCGGTCGGCGAGGCGCTGACCGGCCGCGTCGTCGACGCGCTTGGCCAGCCCGTGGACGGCAAGGGGCCGATCAACACCAAGGAGTTCCGGCCGATCGAGCGCTACGCGCCGGGCGTCGTCGACCGCCGGTCGGTGAAGGAACCGCTCCAGACCGGGCTCAAGGCCATCGACTCGATGATCCCGATCGGGCGCGGCCAGCGCGAGCTGATCATCGGCGACCGCGGCACCGGCAAGACCGCGATCGGCGTGGACGCGATCATCAACCAGCGGGGGCAGGACGTGTACTGCTTCTACGTGGCGATCGGGCAGAAGCGCTCGACCGTCGCCCAGGTGGTCAAGGTCCTCGAGGACGCGGGCGCCATGAAGTTCACGACGGTCGTCGTGGCCTCGGCCTCCGAGCCGGCGCCGCTCCAGTACATCGCGCCGTACGCAGGCGTCACGATGGGGGAGTACTTCCGCGACTCGAAGCGCCACGCCCTCTGCATCTACGACGACCTCTCCAAGCACGCCGCGGCGTACCGACAGCTCTCGCTCCTGCTCCGGCGGCCGCCCGGGCGCGAGGCGTACCCCGGGGACGTGTTCTACCTGCACTCGCGGCTGCTCGAGCGCGCGGCGAAGCTGAACGACGCGCTCGGTGGCGGCTCGCTGACGGCGCTGCCGATCATCGAGACGCAGCTCGGCGACGTGTCCGCGTACATTCCGACGAACGTCATCTCGATCACCGACGGCCAGATCTATCTCGAGTCGGACCTCTTCTACGGCGGCATCCGCCCCGCGGTGAACGTCGGTCTGTCGGTCTCGCGGGTCGGCGGCTCGGCGCAGATCAAGGCGATGCGCCAGGTGGCGGGCAAGCTGCGGCTCGACCTCGCCCAGTACCGTGAGCTCGCGGCCTTCGCGCAGTTCGGGAGCGACCTCGACCGCGCGACCCAGCTCCAGCTCGCGCGCGGCCAGCGCATGGTCGAGATCCTCAAGCAGGGCCAGTATGCGCCGCTGCCCGTCGAGAAGCAGGTGGCGATCATTTTCGCCGGCACGCAGGGGATGCTCGACGAGCTCCCGGTGGACGCGATCCGCGACTTCGAGGCGCACTTCCACGCCTGGCTCGAGCGCCGAGCCCCCGGGATCCTCACCGAGATCCGCGAGAAGAAGGAGATCACGGACACGCTGCGCGAGAGCCTCACGAAGGCCGTGGTCGAGGCGAAGGCGGAGTTCGTCGCCGCCAAGGGCATCAAGGCCGCGTAGCGGCCGCCGCGCATGGCGACCCTCCGCGACATCCGGCGGCGGATCCGATCCGTCGAGTCCACGCAGAAGATCACGCGGGCGATGAAGCTGGTCGCCGCGGCGAAGCTCCGGCGGGCGCAGGAGCGGATCGTCGCCGCGCGGCCGTACGCCGGGAAGATGGCCGAGCTGCTCGGCAACCTCGTGTCGAGCGCCGGCGGGGGCGACGAGGCCCCGCACCCGCTCCTGGTCCAGCGCGCGGGACCGCGGCGCCAGATCG
>MNCR01000066.1:24627-45406 GCA_001914535.1 Candidatus Rokubacteria bacterium 13_2_20CM_69_15_1 | reverse complement strand
GAGGTCCGTCGGCGCGAGGCTCGGGCGACGCAGGAGCGCCCGGACACGCTCCGCATCGGGCGGCGGGACCCGGTCGAGCATCACGATCAGCGGGAGCGTCCGCTTTCCCTCGCGCAGATCCGCGCCGATCGCCTTGCCGAGGCGGTCCGGATCCGCCACGAAGTCGAGCGAGTCGTCCGAGATCTGGAACGCGACCCCGGTGTCGAGCCCGTAACGGGTGAGCGCCTCGACCTGCCTCGACGGAAGGCCGCCGAGCAGCCCGCCGATGCGGCAGCACGCCGACATGAACGACGCCGTTTTCTGCGTGATGATGCGGAGGTAGTCGGCCTCCGACGTGAACCCGCTCCGCTTCAGCTCGAGCTGGAAGACCTCGGCCTCCGTCATCGACACCGTCGACCGCGCGAGCGTCTCCATCACCGCCCGGTCGTTGTCGCGCACGAGCATCGCGAACGACTTCGAGTAGAGGTGGTCGCCGACCAGGAGCGAGGCGTCGTCGCCCCACTGGGCGTTCGCCGACGGCCGCCCACGCCGGAGCGGCGCCTGGTCCACGACGTCGTCGTGGATGAGGGTCGCCGTGTGGAGCAGCTCGACGACGCACGCGAGCCGCACGCCCCGCGGCCCGCGATAGCCGGCCAGCCGCGCGGCGAGCAGCAGGAGGATCGGGCGCAGCCGCTTACCGCCGGCGCGTGCGATGTACCCGCCCATCTCCTGGATGAGCCCGACGGGCGAATCGAGCTCGCCCTGGATCTCGGCCTCGACCGCCTCGAGGTCGTCACCGACCAGGCCGGCGACGCGTTCCTTCAGAACCTGCTCGAGTGTCGGGGTGGGCACGCGGCGGCGCTACTTCGGGACAACGCGGTCCTTGACCTGGATCTGCGCGCCCGACCCAACCGTCTGGAGGTCGGCGACGGAGAATTTCTCACGGATCTCGGTGACGCGCGCGGTGCCGATCTCCTCGTCGAGCTCGCCGAGCACCTCGCCCGTCACCGGGTGGACGATCGGGATCTTGTCGCGCCGGAGGCTCACGAGGGCACCCGGCCGGAGGCCATCGGCGGCGGTGAGGTCGATCACGATCCGCGTCGTATCCACGTAGACCACCATGCCGCGCCGGGGCAGCTCGGGCACGGCGGCGGCGCCGTCCCGCGCTGCCGCGGGCAACGCCTTGGCGGCCACCGGCGCCGCGCTCGCGGCGCGCGGCGGCTCTGGCGCCGGCGCCTGCGTCGACGTCTGCGTGGGCACGCCCTGACGCGGGCTGATCTTGCCGCCGCCCGGCGGCGGGCCGTACTTGGCGACGATCTCCGGCGGCGCGATGAGCGCGTTCTTGTTGATGAGCCCCGTGAACGTGAAGGGGATCTTGTCCTCCTCCACCCAGGTGTACTCCGGCTCGCTCGGCACGTCGCCGAAGCGCGGGTTCTTGATCAGAAGCCAGCGCGTCTCCGCGGACTTGATCGTGACCGACGGATCGCCCGGCGAGGGGACGCCGAGCGCCTGGCGCATGGCGGAGCAGCCGGCCAGCGCCAGGACCAGCGCGAGCCACAATGCGAGACGGGGCCTCGTCATCGGCCCATAAGATAGCACAGACCTCGCGTCAGTCCTCGACAGGCGGCTCCCACGGGAACCGCTGCTCCTCGGCCACCGACGGGGCCACCAGCGGCTGGCGGCGCGAGAACAGCGCGGTCCCCGTGACCGCGGAGACCCATGTCATGTCGAGGTACGTGACGCCGCGCCGCTCGAGGACGACGGGCACGAGCCAGCCGGCGACCTCGAGCGTCTTCGCCAGCCGCGTCGCCCGGTCCGGCAGCCCGAGCACCTCCTCGACGCGCGTCCCGCCGGGCGCGAAGATCTCGCCGACGGCGAGCGGGTCGGTCACCTGGAAGCGCTTCGAGCGCTCGAGGATGGTCGCGAGCAGGTAGGGCACGCGACGCAGGTCCGCCTTCGACTGCGCGAGGTCGAGGACCGGCGTGATCGCGATCTTGATTCGCCCCCGCGTGATGCGCACGCCGTCGTCCGCGTGCGGGCTCGGCTGGCCGTCGAGGGGCACCCACCGGGCCTCGGAGAACCGCGGCTGGACGCGCCGGATCTGCGCCCAGCCGAGCGTGTCCTCGTAGCGCCCGAGCGGCTTGCGGGTGACCGGATGGTAGAACTCGTCGCCCTTGCGGAAGATCGTCAGCTCCTGGCCGGGCTGCGCGCCGCCGCTCGCGCCGAGGTCCAGGTAGAGCGCGTCGCCTTCCACGGAGACGATGAGCCCCTCGATCGGCTGGAACGCGCGCACGAACTCCTCCGCCATGAGCGCGAAGGTCGCGCCGACGCGGTCGGCGAGCCCGGCGCGCGACGGCGCGGCGCAGAGGAGGAGTCCGAGCGCCACGAGGGCACCCACGGCCGGGGCGAGACCGCGGATCAAAACGTCACCGACGGCGCGTGGACCCCGAACACCGCGCGGAGCCGTTCGCAGATCTCGCCCAGCGTCACGTGCGCCTCGACCGCCTGCACGATGCGGCCGACGAGGTTCTCGGACCCGCGCGCGGCGGCCTCGAGCGCGTCGAGCGCGCGCAGGGCCCCGTCGCGATCGCGTTTCGCCCGCGCGCGCGCGAGTTTCTCGGCGAGCGCGTCCCCCAGGGCGGGATCGACCTGGAAGAGGCCGGTGGGCGGCGGCTCGTCCGTGACGTACTCGTTGACGCCCACGACGATGCGAGCCTTGTCCTCGACCTCGCGCTGGTACCGGTACGCGGCGTCCTGGATCTCGCGCTGCATGAACGGGATCGCGGCGACCGCGCCCCCGAGCTCGTCGATCTTCCGGATGTACGCGCGCGCCGCCTCCTCGATCTCGTCCGTCAGGCGCTCGAGAACGAACGCGCCGCCGAGGGGATCGACGACGTCCGCGACGCCCGACTCGTGGGCGAGGATCTGCTGGGTCCGGAGCGCCAGGCGCACGGCGCGCTCCGCCGGGAGCGCGAGCGCCTCGTCCATCGAGTTCGTGTGGAGCGACTGGCAGCCGCCCAGCACCGCCGCGAGCGCCTGCACGGCGACCCGAACGATGTTGTTCTCGGGCTGCTGCGCCGTGAGCATGCTGCCCGCGGTCTGGGCGTGGAAGCGCAGGGCCAGCGACCGGGGATCGCGCGCGCCGAACGTGTCCCGCATGGTGCGAGCCCAGAGGCGCCGCGCCGCCCGGAACTTCGCGACCTCCTCGACGAGAGTGTTGTGGGCGTTGAAGAAGAACGAGAGCTGCGGCGCGAACTCGTCGACCGCGAGACCGGCCTCCAGCGCCGCGCGCACGTAGGCCATGCCGTTGGCGAGCGTGAACGCGACCTCCTGGACGGCGGTGCATCCCGCCTCGCGCATGTGGTAGCCCGAGATCGAGATCGTGTTCCAGCGCGGCACGTGATCCTTGCAGTAGGCGAAGGTGTCGGTGCAGAGCCGCATCGAGGGGCCCGGCGGGAAGATGTAGGTGCCGCGCGCGATGTACTCCTTGAGGATGTCGTTCTGCACGGTCCCGGTGAGCGCCGTCGCGGCGATCCCGCGCCGCTTCGCCGTGGCGATATAGAGGGCGAGCAGGACCGAGGCCGTGGCGTTGATCGTCATCGACGTGGACACGCGGTCGAGCGGGATCCCCTCGAAAAGGTCCTCCATGTCCTCGATCGACGCGATCGAGACGCCGACCTTCCCCACTTCGCCGCGCGCCATCGGCGCCCCCGGGTCGTAGCCCATCTGCGTCGGCAGGTCGAAGGCGACCGACAGCCCCGTCTGGCCCTGCTCGAGCAGGAAGCGGTAACGCTTGTTCGTCTCCGCGGCCGAGCCGAAGCCCGCGTACTGCCGCATCGTCCAGCGTCGCGTCCGGTACATGCTGCGGTGGACCCCGCGAGTGAATGGAAACGCGCCGGGCTCGCCGAGGTCTTCCGTGAAGCGCTCGATCCGCGCGTCGCCGGGACCGTAGACGGGCTTGAGCGGCGCGCCCCAGGAGGTCTCCGGGTCTCGCTCGGGGGTCACAGCGGGATGTTCCCGTGCTTCTTCGGAGGGTTCGCGTCGCGCTTCGTCCGGATGAGCTCCAGGGCGGCGCAGAGGCGTGCGCGCGTGTCCCTGGGCTCGATGACTTCGTCGATGTAGCCGCGCTCGGCGGCCACGTAGGGATGCGCGAACTTCTCCCGGTACTCCCGCGTCTTCTCCTCCTTGAACGCCGCGGCGTCCGTCGCCTCCTCCGTCTCGCGCCGGTAGAGGATGTTCACCGCGCCGTCGGGTCCCATCACCGCGATCTCGGCCGTCGGGTAGGCGAAGTTGGCGTCACCGCGGATGTGCTTCGAGGACATGACGCAGTAGGCGCCCCCGTATGCCTTGCGCGTGATCACGGTGAGTTTGGGCACGGTCGCCTCGCAGAAGGCGAAGAGGAGCTTCGCGCCGTGCTTGATGATGCCGCCGAACTCCTGCGCCGTCCCCGGCAGGAACCCCGGCACGTCCTCGAACGTCACGAGCGGGAGGTTGAAGCAGTCGCAGAACCGCACGAAGCGTGCCGCCTTCAGCGACGCGTTGATGTCGAGGCACCCGGCGAGATGGGCGGGCTGGTTCGCCACGATCCCGACGGGCCGGCCGCCGAGTCGCCCGAACCCGACGATGATGTTCGGCGCGAACGTCGCCTGGACCTCGAAGAAGTAGCGATCATCCAGCACCGTCCGGACGATCTCGCGCATGTCGTACGGCTTGTTCGGCTGATCGGGAACGATCGTCTGCAGCGACTCGTCACGGCGGTCGACAGGATCCTGGGTGGGTTGGAGCGGGGGGTCCTCGAGGTTGTTCTGGGGGAGGAAGGTCATCAGCTCCCGGATCAGCGCGAGACACTCCTCCTCGCTGTCGGCCGCGAAGTGGGCGACGCCCGACGTGGTGCCGTGGGTCGTCGCGCCCCCGAGATCCTCGGCGGACACCTCCTCGTGCGTCACCGCCCGGATCACATCGGGGCCCGTGACGAACATGTAGGACGTGTTCTTCACCATGAAGACGAAGTCCGTGATCGCCGGCGAGTACACCGCGCCGCCCGCGCACGGCCCCATGACCGCGGAGATCTGCGGGACGACGCCGGAGGCCAGCGTGTTGCGGAGGAAGATCTCCGCGTACCCCGCGAGCGAGACCACACCCTCTTGGATCCGCGCGCCGCCAGAGTCGTTGAGGCCGATGACCGGCGCGCCCGTCTTCATCGCGAGGTCCATCACCTTGCAGATCTTGCGTGCGTATGCCTCCGAGAGGGAGCCGCCGAAGACGGTAAAGTCCTGGGCGAACACGAACGTCGGCCGGCCGTGGATCCGGCCCGACCCGGTCACCACCCCGTCGCCGAGGACCTTCTGGTTCTCCATGTCGAAGTCGTGGCTCTGGTGCACGACGAACTTGTCGATCTCCATGAAGGAGCCCGGGTCGAGCAGGAGGTCGAGCCGCTCGCGCGCGGTCCTCTTCCCGGCCTTGTGCTGGCGGCGGACGCGCTCCTCGCCCCCGGCGAGCTCTGCCTGAGCGTGGCGCCGCCGAAGCTCGTCGAGCTTATCTTGAGACATCAAGCTCCTAGTTTCATTGACTTTCGCTCCGTTTTCCACCAATAATTCAGGTCCCATGCCTCCCTGGGCCCAAATGCTCCTGACCCTCTCCGCCGTCGTCCTGATGCTGGCGTTCGGGGCGGCCGCCCTGGCGCTCCGACGGCTCGCGCGGCGCGCCGAGAGCGTGCTGACGATCGTCGAGCAGGAGATGCGGCCCCTCGTGGGCCAAGCCCACGCGCTGACCGAGGACGTCCGCGCGCTCACCCGCGAGGCGGGCCGCGAGCTCGAGCGCGTCGGCGCGGTGACCGACAAGGTCGGGAGCGTCGCCGACGGGTTCGCGAGGTTCGTGGGGGTCGTGGGGGGGTTGACGCGCGCCGGGCAGCTCGTCGGCGTCGCGGCGGGGGTCAAGAAAGGCGTGGGGGCGTTCGTTCAGCGCCTCCGGAAGGAGCAAGGAGACCACCATGAGTGACGAGAGCGGCAACGCGGCGGGATACCTGGGCTGGTTCTTCTTCGGCGCGGCGCTCGGCGCCGCGGCGGCCCTCCTGATGGCGCCCAAGACCGGCCAGGAGACGCGCGAGCTCCTCACCCAGCAAAGCGGCGAGATCGCCAAGAAGGCGCAGGAGTTCGCGGTCGACGCGCAGGGGCACGCCGGCGAGTGGCTCGACAAGAGCCGCGAGCTCTTCGAGGAGCAGACGCAGCGTCTCCTGAACGCCTTCGAGGCCGGCAAGGACGCGATGCGCGAGGAAATCCGCAAGGGATCGACGCCGCCGCGTGCCTGAGGTCGAGCTCCCGAACCCGGAAGAGCTCGAGGAGCGGCGCGAGAAGCATTTCAGCCGTCGTGTCGCCCTCACGACGGCGATCTACGCGGTGGCCCTGGCGATCGCGTCGCTCGGCGGCAACAACGCCATGAAGGAGATGCTCCTCGCGCAGCAGCAATCCTCCGACCAGTGGGCCTTCTACCAGGCGAAGGTGATCCGCGAGCACCAGTACCGCGGCCTCAGGCTCCAGCTCGAGGCCCAGCTCGCCGAGCCCTCGAGCCTCAAGGGCGCCGAGCGCGCCAAGCTCGAGGCCCTCGCGGCCCGGTTCGGCGAGGAGGAGAAGCGCTACAACACGGAGAAGAAGGACATCGAGAAGGATGCGAAGAAGCTCGAGCACGAGCGGGACCGCCACCGGAACCGCGACCCGTATTTCGACTTCGCCGAGGTGTTCCTCCAGATCGCCATCGTGACCGCCTCCGTCGCCATCCTGTCGACGTCGCGACCGATGTTCGGGTTCTCACTCGTCCTGGCCGTGATCGGCGCGGTCCTCACCGCGAACGGCTTCACCCAGGTCTTCACGCTGCCCTTCCTGCACCACGGGAGCGCGCACTAGGAGCCTCGGAGGGGGGCTTCGCCCCCCTTCCGAACCCTCCCCCCAGGATCGATTGCGCAGGCAAAGCCGGCGCTCGAATCGCGATGACCTCTAGCGACCGCCCGGGAACTCGCTCGGCCCGCCGGCGGCGTGCGGGATCACGCTGATCCCCCCGTTCTCCTCGAGCACGGCCACCCGCACGTGCTCGGCGTCCGCGATCCCATTGCGGCGGAGGGCGGCGTGGAGGTCGTCGAGCGTGACTCGTTCCTTCCTGAGGTTCGCATACAGGATGTGGCCGTTGTGGATCAGGAGCGTCGGCGTCGCCTCGATGAGCCGGCGCAGCCGCTTCGAGCGGAAGGTCAGCTCGACGACCACGTAGTTGAGGCCGAGGATCACGGCGGCGCCGAGGAGCCCGCCCCCGAGCGAGTTGTCGGGCCCGATGACCGCGTTCTGCACCACGTTCGAAATGATCAGCAGCACCACGAGGTCGAAGGGCGTGAGCTGGCCCACCTGTCGCTTGCCCGTGAATCGGAACGCCAGGAGCATGAACAGGTAGACGACGACCGACCGCAGCACCTTCTCCCAGATTCCGATCTCGGGAGCGAACAGGCTCATCACACGCGCTCCAGCGCGGCGGCCGCCGCCCTACGTCGGCATCGGCCGAGGCTCAGAGGTGGATCGCTTGGCCGAGCGCGCCGAGCGTCGCCTCGAGCGCCGCCTCGGACAGGGTCGGGTGGGCGTGGATCGTGTGGATGATCTCCTCGAGCGTCGCCTCGAGCGTGCGTCCCACCACGAACTCGTGGATGATCTCGGTCGCCTCCGGGCCGATGATGTGCACGCCCAGGATCTCTCCCGTCGTCTTGTCGGCCACGACCTTCACGAAGCCCTCCGTGTCGCCGAGGGCGACGGCCTTGCCGCTCGCCGTGAACGGGAACTTGCCCACGCTCACCTCGCGCCCGTTCTCGCGCGCCTTCGCTTCGGTCAGGCCGACCGACGCGATCTGGGGGCGGCAGTAGGTGCACGAGGGCACGTTGGCGTGATCGAGCGGGCGGGGATCGCGCCCCGCGATCGCCTCGGCGGCCACGACGCCCTCGGCCATCGCCTTGTGGGCGAGGAGCGGCGGCCCCGCCATATCGCCGATCGCGTAGACGCCCGGCACCGACGTCTCCATCCGGGGGGAGACCGTCACGAATCCGCGGTCGAGACGAACGCCGAGCGGTTCCAGCCCGAGCCCCGTCACTTTGGCTCCGCGGCCGACGGCCATCAGCACCTGCTCGGCGTCGAGCTTGCCGGCGTCGGTCTCGACGGCCACGCCCGACCCGCCGGGCTTCACGGCGACCACCTTGACACCGGTCTTCATCTCGAGACCCCGGCGCCGGAACACCCGCGTCAGTTCCTTCGAAACCTCCTCATCCTCGATGGGCACCAGGCGGGGAAGCGCCTCGAGGATCGTCACGCGGACGCCGTAAGCGGCGTAGACGTCGGCGAACTCGACGCCGACCGCGCCCGCGCCGATCACGATGATGGACTGGGGCGCCTGCTCGTTCCGCACGGCGCCGTTCGAGGAGAGCACGGTTTTCTCGTCGATCGGGACGCCGGGTAACGACTTCGGCTCGGAGCCCGTGGCGAGGATCACCGCCTTCGCCTGGATCGTCTCGGTCCCGCCCGTCCCCGCCACCTCCACGGTGTCGCGCGCCTTGAGGACGCCGCGGCCCGGGACGAGGGTGATCTTGTTCTTCCTGAACAGGAACTCGACGCCCTTCGACATGCGGTCGGCGACACGGCGGCTTCGCTGGACCGCCTCGGCGTAGCTCGCCTCGAAGCCTGCGATCCGGATACCGAACTCCGCGGCGCGCCCGAACAGGCTCACGACCTCGGCGTTGCGCAGGAGCGCCTTGGTCGGGATGCACCCCCAGTTCAGGCAGACACCGCCGGGGCGGTCGTCCTCCACCGCCGCCACCGACAGACCGAGCTGCGCGCAGCGGATCGCGGCGACGTAGCCCCCGGGGCCCGTGCCGACGACGGCGACGTCGGCCTTGTGGGTGGCCACGGCCTAGACCAGAAGCCTCAGCGGCTCTTCGAGCAGGCGCTTGACGTCCTGGAGGAACCGCGCGCCCATCGCGCCGTCCATCACCCGGTGGTCGCACGAGAGCGTCAGCGCCATCCGCCGCCCGACGCCGAGCCCCGTGCCATCAACGACAGGGACGCGCCGCACGGAGCCCACGGCGAGGATCGCGCCCTCGGGCGGGTTGATGATCGCGGAGAACTCGGTCACGTCGTACATCCCGAGGTTCGAGATGGAGAACGTGGCGCCGGAGAGCTCCGGGACGCGCAGCTTCCGCCCTCTCGCGCGCTCGGCGAGATCACGCGCGTCGACGGCGATCTGGGCGAGCGACTTGGACTGGCAGTCGCGGAGCACCGGCGTGATGAGCCCGTCCTCGAGCGCGACCGCGATGCCGATATGCGCGCGGTGCCAGACGCGGATCGTGTCGCCCTGGAATGAGGCGTTCACGCCGGGGTGCGACACGAGCGTCAGGGCGCACGCGCGCACGACCAGGTCGTTCACCGAGATTTTCGGCTGGCCCTCGAGCGCGTTCAGCTCCTCCCGGAGCTCCCAGGCGCGGTCCATCGCCACCTCGCTCGTGACGTAGAAGTGCGGGACGGGCGCCTTCGAGAGCGGCATGCGTTTGGCGATCGCCGCGCGGATCTGGGAGAGCGGCCGGTCCTCGTACTCGACACCGGGGACGGTCGGGGCGACAGCGGGCGAGGCCGTCACGGGCGAGGCTGCGACCGTCACCGTGGCCGTGGCCGCTTCGACGTCACGCCGGATGATCCGACCGCCGGGACCGGAGCCTCGGACCAGCCGAAGATCCACGCCCGCCTGCGCCGCGATCTTCTTGGCCAGCGGCGACGCTTTCACGCGCCCGGCCGCCATCGTGACGGGCGCGGTCGGCATGGGGATGCCCTCGGCCGGAGCGCTGACGGGCGGTGGGGGCCGGGGGGGCTTCCGGGCGAGTGTCTTTCCGAGCAGAGGAAGCCCCCCCGGCCCCCGCCGCGGCCGCGGGTGCCGGTGCGGACGCGAGCATCGCCGCGATGTCATCGGTCGGCTCCGCGATGACACCGATCAGCGTGCCCACAGGCGCCTTCTCACCGGCGGACACGAGGATCTTTCGCAGCACGCCGGCGCCGAACGCCTCCATCTCCACATCGGCCTTGTCGGTCTCGATCTCCGCGAGGATGTCACCGCCCTGGACCCGGTCGCCCTCCTTCTTGAGCCACTTGATGATCTTCCCCGTCTCCATCGCGTCGGACAGTTTCGGCATGACGACCTTCGTGACGGCCATCGTCAGCTCCCGTTCGCGTTGCAGACGCGGCGGATCGCGGCTGCGATTTTGTCCTTCGTGGGCGTCTTGAGCTTCTCGAGGTTCCGCGCGTACGGCATCGGGGCGTTGGCCCCGGTCACGCGCTCGACGGGCGCGTCGAGGTCGTCGAAGGCGTGCTCGGTGACGAAGGCCGAGATTTCCGAGCCCATGCCGGCGAACCCCGCCCCCGCCTCCACGACGACGACGCGGTGGGTCTTGCGCACCGACCCGATGATCGTCTCGACGTCCATCGGCCGGAGCGTCCGCGGATCCACCAGCTCGACGGAGATCCCTTCCTTGGCGAGCTCGTCGGCCACCTCGATCGCCCGGTACATCATGCCCATGTAGGCGATCACGGTGACATCGGTGCCCTCGCGGCGCACGGCCGCCTGCCCGAGGGGGATGACGAAGTCGGGGTCCTCCGGCACCTCGCCCTTGACGGCATAGAGCGTCTCGGCCTCGATGAAGATGACGGGGTTGTCGTCCCGGATCGCGGCCTTCAGGAGCCCCTTCGCGTCCATCGGCGTCGTCGGACGGACGACCTTGAGTCCCGGCACGTGGTAGAAGTACGTCTCCATCGACTGCGAGTGCTGGGCCGCGAGCTGCGCCGCCGGCCCGCCCGGCCCGCGGATGACGATCGGCACGTTGAACTGTCCGCCGGACATGTAGCACATTTTCGCGGCCGAGTTCACGATCTGGTCGAGGGCGAGCAGCGCGAAGTTGAACGTCATCATCTCGACGACGGGCCGGAGTCCGAGCATCGCGGCCCCGATGCCGATGCCGGTGAATCCCGACTCGGCGATCGGCGTGTCGACGACCCGCTTGGGCCCGAACTCCGTCAGGAGCCCCTGCGTCACCTTGTAGGCGCCCTCGTAGAGCCCGACCTCCTCGCCGATCACGACGACGCGCGGGTCGCGGCGCATCTCCTCGCGGAGCGCCAGGTTCAGGGCCTCGCGGTACGTCATCACCGCCATCTCAGTCCTCCTTGTAGATGTCGGTGAAGAGCCACTCCGGCGGCGGCTCCGGCGAGGCGTCGGCAAACGCGACCGCCTCGTCGATCCGGTCGCTGGCGTCCTTCTCGATCGCCCGCACGTCGGCCTCCGTGAGGACCCCGGCCTTCAGCGCTCGCTCCCGGAAGATCACGATCGGGTCGCGCTGCTTCTCGCGCTCGACCTCCTCCTTCGTCCGATACACCGCGCCCGCCGGGTCGCGCATCGAGTGACCGCGGAACCGGTAGGTGTCCGCCTCGATCAGGGACGGCGTCGTATCCTGGCGCGTCCGGGCCACGGCCCGGCCGACGACCTCGCGCACGGCGAGGACGTCCATGCCGTCGACCTTCTCCGAGCGGATCCCGTAGGTCTGGCCGAACTTCCAGATCTGCGTCTGCGCCAGGGCGCGCTCGGTCGATGTGCCCATCGCGTAGCGGTTGTTCTCGCAGATGTAGATCACGGGGAGCTTCCAGAGCGCCGCGAGGTTCAGCGACTCGTGGAACTCTCCCTGGGCGACCGCGCCGTCACCGAAGTAGCACACGACGACCGCGTCGCGGGCCTCGTACTTGATCGCGAAGGCCGCGCCGGCGGCGAGCGGCAGGTGCGCGCCCACGATGGCGTGGCCGCCGAGGAAGCCCACGCTCCGGTCGAACAGGTGCATCGAGCCGCCCTTGCCCTTCGACAGCCCGTCGCGACGGCCGAAGAGCTCGGCCATCATCCGCTTCGGGTCGGACCCCTTCGCCAGGCAGTGGCCGTGCTCGCGGTAGGCCGAGATCGCGTAGTCGTCCCCGCGGAGGACCGAGGTGGCGCCGACCGCGACCGCCTCCTGGCCGATGTAGAGGTGGAGGAAGCCGCCGATCTTGCCGAGCGTGTACGCCTCCGCCGCCTTCTCCTCGAAGCGGCGGATCCGGAGCATGTCGTACAGGAGCCGCTTCGCCAGCTCGGCGTCCACGCCGAGGGCCGCGGACCCCTTCCGCTCGGCCATCGTCTTCGCCATGCGTCCCTCCCGCTACCAGCGCATCAGGCTGAGGTCGTCCACCGACAGCCGCCGGCGGAGACGGAAGATCGTGACGATGATCGCGAGCCCCACCGCCACCTCGGCCGCGGCGACGGCCATGACAAAGAACGCGACCGCCTGGCCGTCGGGGTTCCCGACCCGGCGGCCGAAGGCCACGAGCGCCAGGTTCGCCGCGTTCAGCATGAGCTCGATCGACATGAACATCACAAGCGGGTTGCGCCGGATGACGACACCGACCACCCCGATCGTGAAGAGGATCGCCGACAGCCCGACGTAGTAGGACTCGGGTACCATACTCTTACACCTTCCGCCGCGCCAGGAGGAGCACGCCCACCATCGCCGCGAGCAGGAGCACCGACGTCAGCTCGAAGGGGAACAGATACTGGGTGAACAGCAGGCGCGCGATCGACTCGACGGACCCACCGACGGCCGGGGACGCCGTGGCGGCGGTGGACCGCCGGCCGCCCACCACGAAGAGCAGCTGGAGGAAGAGGAGCGCGCCGGCGGGGAGCGCCAGGAGCCGCCACGCGCGCCGCGGGTCGGGGCCCGTCTCCTCCTTGCCCGGGATCAGGACCATGATCGCGAACACGAAGAGGACCATGATCGCGCCCGCGTACACGATCACCTGCGCCCAGGCGAGGAACTCGGCGCCGAGCGTCGCGTAGAGCACGGCGATCGCGCCGAGGTTCACGACGAGGAAGAGCGCGCCGTGGATCGCGTTCCGCCTGAGCACGAGGCCCAGCGCGGAGGCGACGGCGATCGCGGCGACGACGCCGAAGGCCACGTGCGCCATCAGGGCCTCCGATCCGCGGGGATCGGCACGGGCGAGGTGGGGCGGCCGTCGGCGCCGGCGGGCTCGAGCGCCAACAGCGTCTCCTTGGTGTAGATCATCCCGTCCCGGCTGTAGGAGGAGAACTCGAGGATGCCCGTGTCCATCCGGATCGCGTCTTCCGGGCACGCCTCGACGCAGTAGCCGCAGAACACGCACTTGCCCAGGTCGATGTCGAAGCGCGCGGGGACCTTCTCGATCTCCGGGTTCGGGTGCTCGGCCGCCACGATGTAGATGCAGTGCGCCGGGCACACGGTCTCGCACATCATGCACGCCACGCACCGCGGCGAGCCGTCCTCGCGCCGCACGAGACGATGGAGCGAGCGCAGGCGCGGCGAGTACGGCCGCCGCTCCTCGGGGTACTGGATCGTGACCGCGCCGCGCGCGTCCGTCCGTCCGAGCGCGTGCGCGATGTGGAGGCCCATGTTGCGGAAGAAGTGGGCGGCCGTCAGGGTGAGCCCGGAGACCACCTCCACGAGGTAGAAGCGCTGCAGGAGCTTCACGCCGGGCCTCCCCACAGGAGGAGCCCGAGCCCCGTGAGGGCGATGTTCAGGATCGACAGCGGGAAGAGCCCGAGCCAGCCCAGACGCATCGCCTGGTCGTAGCGGAAGCGCGGCAGCGTCCAGCGAACGAGCATCATGAAGAAGATCATCGCGCACACCTTGACGACGAACGCGCCCACCTGGAGCAGGACGACGAGCAGGTGGGGCAGCCCGATCGCCCCGCCCCACGGGAACCGGACGCCGTCCGCGACGAGGTAAGGGATCTGCCAGCCGCCGAGGAAGAGCGAGGTCGTCATCCCCGCGATGACCACCGTCTCGAGGAAGTCGGCCATCGCGAACATGCCGAACTTCATCCCGCTGTACTCGATGAAGTAGCCGATGATCTCGGACTCGCCCTCCGGCGTGTCGAACGGGATCCGCTTGGTGGCGGCGATGCCGGCCGTGAGGAACAGGACGAACGCGAGCGGCTGGGTCACGATGCCCCACGCCGGGAGCCACCCCCACAGGAGGTGCCCCTGGGCGCGGACGATGTCCATCATGTTGAGCGAGCCCCCGATCATGACGACGCCCATGATCGAGGCGCCGATCGCGATCTCGGCGGAGATCATGAGGGCCGCCGCGCGCTGGCCGCCCAGGAGCGCAAAGTTGTTCGCCGAGGACCAGCCCGCCATCATGACGCCGTAGACGCCGAGCGAGAGCATCGCGAACACGTAGAGGATCCCGACGTTCAGCGTCACGGCTTGCAACGGGATCTCGCGCCCGGCCACGCGGAGCACGTCGCCGAAGGGGATCGACGCGAATGCGACGAGCGCGAAGAAGACCGAGACGAACGGCGCCAGGCCGAACAGGACCCGGTCGGCGCGCGCCGGACGGAAGTCCTCCTTCGTGAGCATCTTGATCGCGTCGGCGAGCGGATGGAACAGGCCCATCAGGCGGAACCCGAAGATCGACGCGCGGTTGGCCCCGATGCGATCCTGCATGATCGCCGACTGCTTGCGCTCCACCCACGTGAGGAGGCCGCCCATGTTGAGAACGAAGAGCATGACGAAGGCGACGCGCCCGAAGGCGATGCCGAGGTCGGTCATGGTAACGGGGACCGCGAGCCCGGCCCCATCGGTGGGTGGCCTGAAACGAGGTGCGACCCGGCTGCGCCGCCTCCCGGAGGCGCGCTCAGCGCCGCGCCTCCATCGCCGATCGATTGATAGGTGAGACCGGTGAACGCCGGGACCCCGCTGGCGAGCTCGCGGAACCACCGCTCGGCGCGCGTCGCGCCGGCCTCCACGCCCAGCGCCCGCAGCACGCGGCCCAGAATGTCCCACTCGGGCAGCGCCTGACCGAGCGGCTGGACGGCCTGGCGGAAGCGCTGCACCCGGCCCTCGAAGTTCGTGTACGTCCCCTCGCGCTCCACCCACGCGGCGGCCGGCAGGGTGAAGTGGGCGCGCTCGCTCGTCGCGTTGGCGCTCGGGCCGGTGAAGATCAGGAGCTCGAGCGCCCGCAGGGCGGCGTCGGTCTCGGTCACGGGCCACGCGCTCGCGAGGAGGTCGTGACCGAACACCCAGAGGCACTTCACCTGCCGGGCGCGGGCCGCCGCGAGGATCGCCGCGCCGTCGCCCTCGAGGCCCAGCAGCTCGGCGCCGAGCGAGTTCGGGTTCTTGTCCCGCCGGATCAGCAGCGTATCCTCGTCGCCGGGCGTCCGGGGCGGCACGCGGAAGGCGACGCGCCGGATCCCCCGCGACTCTAAGATACGCCGCAGGGCCCAGAGATCCTCGTTCGCCATCTTCGGCGAGGCGACGACGCCGATCTCGTCAGGGGCGAAGCGCTGGAGGGCGCCGGCGACCGCGGCGATCGCCTCCTCCCACGTGGCGTCGCCGAGCGCGCCGTCCCGACTCCACCGGGGGATCACGAGCCGTGAGGTGTCGTCCACAAACGCGAAGCCGTAGCGCCCGTCGTCGCAGATCCACCAGCGGTTGACGTCGGCGTTGAAGCGCGGCTTGAGGCGCGCCACGCGGCGCCCGTCGTTGTGGTGCGGGCGCCGACGGTTCACGTGCACCTCGATGTTGCAGCCGCGCGCGCACCCCGGGCAGATCGACGTCGCGCTGTCCAGATACCAGACGCGCACCGCGAACCGGAAGTCGCGGTCGGTCAGGGCGCCCACCGGGCAGATGTCCACGACGTTGCCGGAGTATTTGTTGGCCAGCTCCTTGCCGGGGAAGAGCCCGATCTCCGACTCGTCCCCCCGGCTGAAGATCCCGAGCTCACCCGTTCCGGTGACCTCGTCGCAGAAGCGGACACAGCGCGAGCACAGGATGCACCGCTCGGCGTCCAGAATCACGTGGGCCCCGAGAGGCACGGCCTTCGGCTTGTGCACCTTCTCGTCCCGCATGCGCGGGTCGTAGAGGCCGTGCTTCATATAGTAGATCTGCAGCCCGCACTCGCCCGCCTGGTCGCACACCGGGCAGTCGAGTGGATGATTGATCAGGTGGAACTCCATGATCGACTTGCGCGTCTCCTTGACGCGGTCGGTCTCGGTCCACACGGCCATCCCGTCGGCCGCCAGCGTGTTGCACGCGATCGTGGGCCGCGGCGTCTTCTCGACGTCCACCATGCAGAGGCGACACTGCCCGGCGATCGAAAGGGCCGGGTGGTAGCAGTAGTGGGGGACCTCGACGCCGATCTTCCGCGCCGCCTCGATGAGGTTCGTCCCCGCGGGGACGTCGACCGCCTGACCGTTGATCGTGAGCTTGGGCATGACTATTGACAGGGTGCGGGCACCCGGGCCGTCGCCACGCCCGCACCCCGCCACGACTTCGGCGGGTGGTCGCTCGGTCGCCCGATCAAAGCTGTCATCATCCGTCTATCTGGGTATCAGGGCCTCGAACTCCGCCCTGAACTTCTCGATATACGAGACGTAGGGCCCGACGGCGCCATCGTAGAAGGCGCAGATCGTCGTGCCGGCGCCCCGGCGCGCCACGTCCAGGATCGTGTCGAGGTCGTCCTTCCGCCCTCGCCCCTCGACGATCCGGCGGACCATCTTGTAGATCCAGCCGGTCGACTCGCGACAGGGCGTGCACTGCCCGCAGCTCTCGTGGGCGTAAAACCGCGCGACGACCATCAGCGCCTCGGGGATCGACACCGTCTCGTCCATGACGATGACGCCCGCCGAGCCGGCCATCGTCCCCGCGTTGCGGAGCCCGTCCACGTCCATGGTGACGTCGATCTCGTCGGCGCGGAGGATCGCCGCCGACGAGCCGCCGGGGACGACCGCTTTGAGGCGCCCGTTACCCGTGACGCCGCCCGCCAGATCGTCGATGAGCGCCCGCAGCGTGATCGCCACCGAGGCCTCGTAGACGCCCGGCCGCCTCACGCGCCCGGAGACCGAGTACATCCGCGTGCCGCCCTGGGTCTTGGTGCCGAGCGCCGCGAACCACGCGGCGCCCCGCGTGAGGATGTGCGGCACGCAGCAGATCGTCTCGACGTTGTTCACGATCGTCGGCGCGCCGAACGCGCCCTTGATCGCCGGGAAGGGCGGCTTCAGCTTCGGCCATCCCTTCTTTCCTTCCAGCGAAGAGATCAGTCCGGTTTCTTCGCCACAGATGTAGGCGCCGGCGCCCCGGTGGACGACGACGTCGAAACCCCGGCCGAGATACCCGGCGTCGTACGCCTCCTTCACGGCGGCGGAGAAGCGCCGCCACGGCTCGATGTACTCTCCGCGGATGTACACGAAGCCCGTCGCCGACCGGATCGCCCGCGCGGCGATGAGCATGCCCTCGATGAGGGCGTGCGGGTCGCGCTCGAGCAGGTACCGGTCCTTGAACGTCCCGGGCTCGCCCTCGTCGGCGTTGATGACGAGGTAGACGGGACCGGCGTGATGCTTCGGGATGAACGACCACTTGGTTCCCGTCGGGAAGCCCGCGCCGCCGAGACCGCGCAGGTTGGACTGCTTGACCTCCTCGGTGATGGCGGCGGGCTCGAGCGTCTCGGCCTTCTGCCAGGCGGCGTAGCCGCCGGTCTCCCGGTAGGCCGCGAGCGTGTGCGAGTCGGCCCGCTCGAAATTGCGCGTGAGGATCTTCGTCGCGGTCACCGGAGACCCTCGAGGATCCGGTCGACCTTCTCGGGCGTCAGGTCGAGCTCGTAGCGGTCGTCCACCTGCATCATCGGCGCGTGCTCGCACGCGCAGAGGCACTCGACCGATTGCAGCGTCACCCGGCCGTCGTCGGTGGTCTCGCCGACGTCGACGCCGAGCCGGCGCCGCACGTGCGCGACGATCTCGGGCGCGCCGGCGAGGTGGCAGGAGAGGTTGTGGCAGACGGCGACGACGTGACGGCCCTTCGGCTCGCGGAAGAACAGCGTGTAGAACGTCACCACCTCGTGCACATGGGCCGGCGTCAAGTCGAAGAGCCGGGCGACATACTCCTCGACCTCGAGCGAGATGTGGCCGAACGTCTCCTGCGCCAGGTGGAGCGCGGGCAGGAGCGCCGCCCGCCCGTCCGGATAGAGTCCCTGGAGCCGGCGGACCTCGGCGAGCTGCGCCTCGGAGAACGCGACGGTGGGCGCCGTCACCGGTCCAGCTCGCCGCCGATCATGTTCACCGAGCCGAACGTCGGGATGAGGTCGGCGACCATCTCGCCCTCGATCATCCGGTGGAGCGCCGCCATCGGCGGCAGGCACGGCGGCCGGCAGCGGACGCGGTACGGCCGGTCGGTGCCGTCGGACACGACGTAGAAGCCGAGCTCGCCGTTCGCCCCCTCCACCGCGACGTACGCTTCTCCCTGCGGCGGCCTGATGCCGTAGCCCTCCATGATCAGCATGAAGTGGTTCATCAGCCCCTCGATCGACCCGTACGTCGTCTCTTTAGGCGGCAGGACGACCCGCTTGTCGTGGGCGTTGACCCGCGCGTGGGCCGGCCGCTCCGAGCCCTGGAGGTTGGGCGAGAGGGTGATCGGCACGAGCAGCAACCCCTCCGTCTTCCCCTGCTTGCCCAGGTCCACGTACGACGCCGGATCGATCGGGCGCCCCTCGAAGTCCACGTTGATGGGCCCGCCCGGGATCAGCGCGAGCGCCTGCTCCACGATCCGCATCGACTGCTCCATCTCCGCCATCCGCACGAGATAGCGGGCGTAGTTGTCGCCGTCCGTCTGCGTCGGGATCTGGAACTCCAGGCGGTCGTACACGTCGTAGGGCTGCGCGCGGCGCACGTCATAGGGCATGCCGACGGCGCGGAGGAGCGGGCCCGTGATCGCGTACGCGATCGTCTCCTCGCGGCTCAATACGCCCACGCCGACCATACGATCCATGAAGATCCGGTTGCCCGTCAGCAGGCGGTGGACCTCGTCGAGGACCTCGCGCGTCTGCTTGAAGGCCTTGGCCACGCTCGACGCGAAGCCGTCGGGCAGGTCGGCCTTGACGCCGCCCACCCGCCCGTACGAGATGGTGAGCCGCGCGCCGGTCACGTCCTCGACGAGCTCCCACAGGAACTCGCGCGCCTTGATCATGTAGAGGAACACGGTGAACGCGCCCAGCTCCATCGCCGAGGCGCCGATGCACGTCAGGTGGTCGCAGATCCGCGAGATCTCGGCCATGATGACGCGGATGTACTTGCACCGCTCGGTGACGTCGATCCCGAGGAGCTTCTCGACGACGGCGCAGTAGCCGAAATTGTTGATGAGCGGCGACACGTAGTTCAGCCGGTCGGTGTACGGGATCGCGTTGTTGTAGCCGCCCGCTTCGCAGTCTTTCTCGAACGCCCGGTGGAGGTACCCGATCTCGACGTCGGCTCGGACGATCGCCTCGCCGTCGAGCTCGGTCACGATCCGGATGATCCCGTGCATGGCCGGGTGCGCCGGCCCGACGCCGACGTGCAGGTTCTGGCTCCCGCTGCCGGTGCCGCTCCCCTCGCCCAGCATGAACTCGCGCCGCGTCGTCTCCGCCATCGCGCCGCTAGGTCGTCGGACCGATCAGCGGCTGGCGCCGGTCGATCGGGTAGTCCTTCCGGAGCGGGTGACCGACGAACTCCTCGTACATCAGCAGGCGCCGCAGGTCTGGATGGCCCGCGAAGCGCACGCCGAACATGTCCCAGACTTCGCGCTCGAACCAGTTGGCGATCGGCCAGAGGTCGACGGCGGTCGGCACCACGGGGTCGTCCTCGTCGACCTTTACTTTCAATCGCAGCCGGTGGTTGTGCGCGAGCGAGTAGAGGTGGTAGACGACCTCGAAGCGCGGGCCGTCCGCGTGCCCGGGATACTTCAGATAATCGACCGCGGTCAGGTCCGTCAGCATCGCGAACCCGAGCGAGGGCTCGTCGCGGCACCAGGCGAGGACGCCCGGGAGCGCCTCACGGGTGACCACCGCCGTGTGGTCGCCGCGGTGGTCGTGCGTCTCGACGACGCCGGACCCGAACCGCGCCGTCAGCGCGGCGAGGATCGCCGCCCCGTCCATTACCGGCTCGCCTCGCGCGCGGCGCCGCGGCTCTCCGTTCCCATCAGAATCTCTGGACCTGGGTGGCGATCTTGTCCTGAAGCTTCATGAGCCCGTCGATGACGGACTCGGGCCGCGGCGGACAGCCGGGGATGTAGACGTCCACGGGGATGATCGTGTCGATGCCCTGCACGGTGGCGTAGTTGTCGTAGAAGCCGCCCGTGCACGTGCAGACGCCGAAGGCGACCACCCATTTCGGCTCGGTCATCTGGTCGTACACCCGCTTGAGCACGGGCGCCATCTTGTGGCTGATCGTCCCGACGACGAAGAGAACATCGGCCTGCCGCGGCGAGAAGCGTGGCAGCCCCGCGCCGAAGCGGTCGATGTCGTAGTGCGAGCACGCCGTGGCCATGTACTCCATGCCGCAGCACGCCGTCACAAACGGGTACTGGAAGATCGAGTATTTCCGCGCCCAGCCGATGGCCTCGTCGAGCTTGGACGTGAAGAAGGTGCCTATTCCCAATCGAGCCCTCCCTTGCGCCAGACGTAGAGGAACCCGAGCATGAGGATTCCCAGGAACACCATCATCTCCACGAACCCGAACCATCCAAGCTGGCGGTAGATCACCGCCCACGGCCAGACGAACATGAGCTCGATGTCGATGAGGATGAAGAAAATGGCGACCGTCGAGAACTTGATCGCGAACCGCCCCTCGGGCACGGCGATCGGGTCCTTGCCGCACTCGAACGGCTCCGCCTTCACCGGCGTCAGGCGCCGCGGCGCGATGAGCTTGGGGATGCCGAGCAG
>MNCR01000066.1:0-24609 GCA_001914535.1 Candidatus Rokubacteria bacterium 13_2_20CM_69_15_1 | reverse complement strand
CGCGAAGGCGAACGTCATGAGAATCGGCGCCTCGGTCACTGTAACGAAAGCCGCGGGGCCGGCACCTTCGGTGGGTGGCCCGAGATGAGGTGCGAGCCGGCGTCATCTGTATCGGGGCCCGCCAGCCCGGAACCACCGTGGGTGGCCGGACCGAGGTGCGAGCCGGCAAGATCGGCCTGGCGCTTGGCGTGGTAGGAGCTGCGAACGAGCGGCCCCGCCTCGACGTGCGTGAACCCGAGCGCGCGGCCGACCGTCGCGAGCTCGGCGAACTCGTCGGGATGGTAGTAGCGTGCGACGGGCAGGTGCTGCGGCGACGGCCGGAGGTACTGGCCGAGCGTCAGGATCGACACGCCGACCCCACGCAGGTCCCGCATCGTCGCGATGAGTTCGTCCCGTTCTTCGCCGAGACCGAGGATGAGGCCCGACTTGGTCGGGAGCGCTGGCGCGACCGCGCGCGCGTGGCGAAAGAGGCCGAGCGCGCGCGCGTAGCGGCCGCCGTGCCGCGCGACCTTGTAGAGGCGCTCCACCGTCTCGGTGTTGTGGTTCAGGATGTCGGGTCGCGCCTCGAGCACTGTCTCGAGCGAGGCGGTTCGCCCCTGGAAGTCGGGGATCAGGACCTCCACGCGGCAGCGCGGCGCGTGCCGACGCACCGCGCGGACCGTCGCGGCCCAGTGCGCGGCGCCGCCGTCGGCGAGGTCGTCCCGGTTGACCGACGTGATCACCACATATTCGAGGCCCAGCTCGCCCACCGCCCGGCCGAGCCGTTCGGGCTCCTCGCGGTCCTCCCAGACGGGCGTGCCGTGCGCGATCGCGCAGTAGCCGCAGTTCCGCGTGCAGACGTCGCCGAGGATCATGAACGTCGCGGTCGCGTCCTCCCAGCACTCGCCGATGTTGGGGCAGCGCGCCTCCTCGCAGACCGAGTGGAGATTCCACTCGCGCAGGCGGCTCTTGAGGCGCATGTAGTTCGGGCCGCCGGGGGCGCGGACCTTGAGCCAGGCCGGCTTGCGCCCCTCGGGGGCGAGGCTCGTGGGCTGGATCACGGGAAGTGAGTGCGTCATCAGCAATGATCCCGTTCGCTCAAACCGAATCATTATGCCATACGGGGATGTTCGCGGACCGGCGCGGCGGCCGGACGGGATCAGCGCCGAGGCGCGCCGACGGCCAGGACGGACGGGCGGACGAGACGGCAGACACCTTCGCGGTCGCGGCGCGCAGAGGCCACGTTCACTGGCGGCTGCCCTGCACGATGTGCTCGTTGACCAGGAACAGCGCCCGGTAGAGCGGAACGTCGAGGCGGTCCTGGTAGTGATAGAAATCCTCCAGGCGCGCCTTGTACACACTGGGAGCGAAGGGGAACCGCAGGCGCCGTTCCTTCCGCAGCGTTTCAAGGAATGCGGGCGGCGACATGGGTGCCTCGGCGGCAGCGGCCAGTCCCTGCTCGAGCGCCTCGCCGATGAGGAACCCCGACAGGAACGCGAGCTTCTCGCCCTCGCCGAGGCGCCGCCAGGCGTGGCCGTCGGAGGCGAAGAGGCTCTTCGTCTCCTCGGCGCCGCCCGCGCCCTTTCGGGTGACCCGGATACTCGGGAGCTTGGGCTCCTTCGACACGATCAGGTAATCCCACATCCCCGCCACGCCGTGGCCGGTGACGCCGCAGAAGAAGAGGAAGCGCCCCTCCTTGTTGGCGACGAACTCGAACGAGTCAGTCTCTCCGGCCAAGAGGCCGGGCACGAGCTTGACCGTCAGGGCGCGGGGAAAGGCGGGCGCGCCGTCCTCGATCGGGAGCGGCGTCACCGGGTCGATGACCACGAGGCTGTGGGGAAGGGCGGCGAGGCCCTTGTTTTCGAAGTCCACGTGCACCGTCCAGCCGAGCGGGACGGTCACGCTCATCTCGCCGTTGCCGTAGCCGTTGAAGTTCATCGTGCCGTTCGTGCCGTCGGCGGACCCGACGATTCGCAGGCGGACGATGCGCTTATCGGCGTCGACCTGCATCCACGCGGGAGCGATCTCGTCGGCGTGGACAGAGAGCGCGCACGCCAGCGTGAGCACGAGGCCCGCCAGCGCGGGAATGGCACGGGGAGGCGGCCCGAGCCGCCTCCCCGTGGGGTGGAGCAGACCTGCCCTACCGTCTCTTCGGCAGCCCAAACACGAAGACGCTGTCGCCGTACGGGAAGCGAAGCTGGAAGTTGCCGCCGGCGGCGACGGCGACGAACTGCTCACCGTCGACCTCGAACGAGATCGGCGCGGCGTTGACGCCGGCGCCGCACTGGAACCGCCAGAGCTCTTTACCGGTCTTGGCGTCGAAGGCATAGAAGGTGCCGGTGCCGTCGCCGCCGGTGAAGACCACTCCCCCCGCCGTGGCGAGAGCGCCGCCGATGAGCGGGTCAGGAAGCTTCTTCTGCCAACCGATCTTCCCGGTGTTGACGTCGATCGCCGTGAAGGTCCCCCACTGCGCCTCGGTGGGGATCGCGACGAAGGCGCTCCCGAGCCACAGCTTCCCGCGATCGAATGGCGTCGAGTGCGTGATGTAGTTCATGGGCTGGTGCAGGCCGAGGACGTACACCATGCGCGTGTCCGGGCTGTAGGCGACCGGCGACCACTCGGACCCACCGTTGGCTCCGGGGAGCATCCGCACGCCCGTCGCCGTCGGCTGCGCGAACATGTTCTCCTGGGGGACGAACGCCTGCGACTTCCGAATGAGCTTGCCGGTCGCGCGGTCGTGGATGTAGAACCAGCCCGTCTTTCCGGCGTGGCCGACGGCCTTGACGCGCTTGCCGTCCGCCATCGTCTCGAACAGCACGGCCGGGCTGACCGCGTCGAGGTCCCACACGTCGTGGGGCACGTACTGGTAGTGCCACTTGTACTTCCCGGTCTTGATGTCCAGCGCGACCATGGACTCGGTGTAGAGGTTGTCGCCGGGCCGGATCGCGCCGTCGAGATCGGGTGACGGGTTGCCGACCATGATGAAGACCGTGTCGGTCGCCGGGTCGACGGCGGGCGTCATCCAGGTCGAGCCGCCGCCCCGCTGCCAGGCGTCCTTGTACTTGGCGAAGTCGGCCTTCTCCTTGTCCAGATCGCGGTTGAGCTTCTCGCCCTCCGGCGTGGTCGGGCTCCATTTACCCTCCCAGCCGGTGTCGGGGATCGTCCAGAACCGCCACACGCGCTTGCCGTCGGTCGCGCTGTACGCGTCGACGAACCCCCGAACACCGTACTCGGCGCCCGAGTTGCCGACGATGAGCATGCCCTTGTAGGCGAGGGGGGCGATCGTCAGGCTGTAGCCAGCGGTGGGGTCGTCGACCTGGACATCCCAGGCCACCTTGCCGGTTTTCTGGTCGAGGGCGACCAGGTGGGCATCAAGCGTCGCCATGTAGACGCGGCCGTAGGCAACGGCGAGGCCGCGGTTGTTGGGGCCGCAGCAGATGATCGGCGTGGCACCCTGCTTGTGCTCGTAACGCCAGATCTGCTTGCCCGTCCGCGCGTCCAACGCGATCGCGTGGTTGAACGGCGTGGTGAGGTACATGACGCCATCCACCACCAGCGGCGTGGTCTCGAACGAGCCGATCGGGCCGCCGGTCTGGTACACCCAGCGCGGGACCAGCGCGCCGACATTCTGGCTCGTGATCTTCTTCGACCTCGTGTAGCGCGTGTTGCCGTAATCCTTGCCGTACGAGAGCCAGTTCTTGGCGTCGGCGGCGGCGTTGGAGAGCATCTGGTCCGTGACGGTGGTGTGGGTCCCCGCCGGAGGGCTCTGGGCCCGGGCCGCCACCGCGCCGGCGGCGACGAGCAGCATCACGGCAACGCAGGTCACGCTTCTCATGGTGTGCCTCCTCATCGAGGGCTCCCTGCATGCGCGGCTCAGCCGGCAGCGCAACATAAAGCATTGGGCGAGGACCGTTGTCAAGGCTCCTCACGGTTCGGCGGAGCGTGACGCGGATGGACCCCGGGCGGCAGCTCGAACGCGCTCGGGTCGAGCGGCCCGCTTTCGATCCGCGTGACCTCGCCCTGCTCTCGGACGAGCGCCGCCTGGGGCTCGCCCCCGCGGGGTCCCACGAACACGCGGTTCCACCGGAGGACCACCCCGCCCAGCCGCTGCTGCTCACGCTCCAGCAGACGATGCATCAGCTCGAAGACCGCGAAGACGTCGCGCCGGCGGGCGAAGATGCGGAGTTCGCGGTCGAGCGTCGGGCCGCGCCGTCCGGCGGCGTCGCCGATCCGCTCCTCGAGGGCCTGCGCCTCGGCCACGGCCGGCACGTCGCGGGCGAAGCAGAGATCGAAGGTCATCGCGAACCGTGACGGCGCCGCCTGCGCCTGTGGCGCGCCGCGCCCGGCCACGACGACGACTTCGCGCGTCGATTTCAGCACGACCCGCTCGCACTCGCGGCCCTGGACCCGCAGCCGCTCGCCGGTCCGATCGACCGACACCGGGAGCGCCGGGGGCGCCTCGGCGGGATCGATGCCCAGCGCCTTCTCGGCGGCCACGAGCTCTGCCTCGCGCCGCCGCCGCGTGTTCGCGAACGTCTCCTCGATATACGTGGCGGCGTCCGGGTTGATCTCGAACCGGCGCCCGTGGTCGAGCTGATCGAGGATGAGACTGCGGCCCGGCCTCTCGTAGCGAGCGCCGCGCCGGGTCACCACCGAGCGGCTCCCGGTCGCCTCCTGGCGCAGCCGCTCGCCCTTGACGCCGACGATGATCCGCTCCTCCAGCTCGACCGTCCCACCGACGAGCGTGTCCGACGTCCGGAGCGTCATCTCGTAGGTGGCGTCGGCGCGGACCGTCGCGGGAGCGAGGGCGAGGGCTCCTGCCAGGCCCGCACGGAGAACTCCGCGGTGCATCACGCGAGCTCGACCGGAGCGCGTTGGCGACACGGACGGGAATCCGAGATGAGTGGTGCCGAAGGGGGGACTCGAACCCCCACGGGTTGCCCCACACGCCCCTCAAACGTGCGCGTCTGCCAGTTCCGCCACTTCGGCGTGGGAACGGAGCCGCGCCACGCGGTGTTGATCCGGGCGCAGGCTCCGTTACAACAGTGCGGAAGTATACCGCTAGCGCACGCGGCTGACAAACCGCCCGATGCTCTGGCGCAGACGTGGGTCGAGCGCGTCGCGAATCCCCTCGCCCAGGAGGTTGTACGACAGGACCGTGAGCAGAATCGCGAGCCCCGGGTAGACGGACAACCACCAGCCGATCTCAATCGCGTCCTTGCCCTCGTTAAGGATGTTGCCCCAGGTCGCGTGGGGTGGTTGCACGCCGAGCCCGAGGAACGACAGGCCCGACTCGGTGAGGATCGCGGCGGGAATGCCGAGCGTCATCGCGACCAGCACGGGCGCCATCGCGTTCGGCAGGATGTGGCGCCAGACGATCCGAAAGCCACTCGCCCCCACGGCCTGCGACCAGATCACGAACTCGCGCTCCTTGAGCGTGAGGAACTCGGCGCGGACGAGCCGCGCCACGCCCATCCATCCCGTGAGGCCGATCACCGCCATGATCGTCCAGATCGAGGGACGGAGAAACGCGAGCACCGCGAGGAGGAGGAAGAAGCGCGGGAAGACAAGCATCAGGTCGACGAGGCGCATGATCGCGCCGTCCGTCAGGCCGCCGTTGTAGCCCGCCAGCGATCCAACCAGGACGCCGATCAGCGACGCGATCCCGACCGAGACGAACCCCACCGCGAGCGACACGCGCGCGCCGTAGAGCATGCGCGACAGCACGTCGCGCCCGAGCTGGTCGGTCCCGAGCGGGTGCGCGTTCGACGGCGCGTCGAGGATGTTCCGGATGTCGGGCCGGTTCGGGTCCCACGGCGCGATGACGGGCGCCGAGATCGCGAGAAGGACGAGAGCGCCGACGACGATCCCGCCCACCAGCGCGAGGCGGTTCCGCCGGAGGGCACGCCAGAAGGCCCTCAGCGACGTCCCCGCCGCGCGGCGACGCGGATCCGTGGATCGACGAAGCTGTAGGTGACGTCCGCGACGAGGTTGGCCACGAGGGTGAGCGTCGAGACGATGACGAGGTTCCCCATGATCACCGGGTAGTCACGCTCGAAGACCGCCTGCACCATGAGCTGTCCCATGCCCGGGATCGCGAAGATCGACTCGACGATGACGCTCCCGCCGATGAGCCCCGGCAGCGAGAGCCCGAGAATCGTGACGACCGGGAGCAGCGCGTTGCGAAGCGCGTGCTTGCCGATCACGATGGGCTCGGCGAGGCCCTTGGCCCGCGCCGACTGGATGTAGTCCTGGCGGACGACCTCGAGCATGGACTGGCGCATGTAGCGTGAGAACCCGGCCAACCCGCCGAAGGTCGCAACGAGGATCGGCAGGGCCAGGTGGCCCAGGAAGTCCCACTGCTGTCGCCAGAACGAGAGGTACTCCCAGTTGAGCGAGCGCAGCCCGGAGATCGGCAGCCACCCGAGCTGCACGCCGAACAGGATCATGAGGAGCAGGGCCAGCCAGAAGTCCGGAGTCGCGAAGCCCACGAAGACGAAGACCGTCGTGACCTTGTCGAAGGTCGAGTACTGGCGCGTCGCGGAGAGGACGCCGATCGGGACGGCGAGCGCGACGATGATCAGCATCTCGACGATGTTGAGCAGCAGCGTGATCGGGAGCCGCTCGCTGATCTTCTGGAGCACCGGGCGGCCGTCGGGCGCGAAGGAGCGCCCGAAGTCCAGACGCGCGAGCCTCCCGAGCCAGTTCCAGTACTGCACGGTGAGCGGCTTGTCGAGCCCGTACACCTCGCGCAGGAGCTGCTTGGCCTGAGCGCTCGACTGGACGCTCAGATCCCCGGTCTGGAGGTCCACCGGCTCGCCCGGCGCCAAATGGATGACCACGAATGAGATGAGGGTGATCCCGAGCAGGAGGGGGACGGCGAGAACGAGGCGCCGCAGCGCGTACGCGAGCATTCGCTACGTCAGGCGACGCGCCACGAATATCACCCCGCGGTGTAGAGCTGGAGCTGCTTCGGCACGAACCACTCCGTGAAGTTGTAGTCGATGCCGATCGGGCCCGGCAGGATGCCGCGGACACGGGAGGCGACGACCGGAAGCGCGTCGCGGAAGTAGAGGAAGATGATCGGCTGATCCTCGGCGAGGATCTCCTGCAGGCGATCGTAGGCGCGCTTGCGCTCGTCCTGGAGGCACGTCATGCGCCCCCGATCGAGGAGCTCGTCGACCTCCGGGTTGCTGTAGGAAACGAAGTTGAACTCGTCGGGGCCGGTCTTCGAGGAGTGCCAGATTCCGAACTGATCCGGGTCGAGCCCGATGCTCCAGGCCATCGCCACCGCCTCGAATCGGCGCTTCTTGATGTGCTCCTTCAAGAAGGCCGCCCACTCCAGCACCCGAATCTCCACGCCGATGCCGATCTCCCGGAGATTTGCCTGGACGATCTCGGCGACCTTCCGCCCCTCGTCGCTCCCCTGGCTGGTGAGCAGCTCGAAGGTGAAGGCCTGGCCGTTCTTGACGAGAAGGCCGTCCGAGTTGATCGTCTTCCACCCGGCCTCGGCCAGCAGGGCGCGGGCACGCGCGGGGTCGTACCCGTAGGTCCGCACATTGGGGTTGTAGACCCAGGTGCCGGGCTTGTACGGTCCCGTCGCCGGCCGCGCCAGTCCGAGGCGCACGCCGTCGATGAGATCCCCCTTGTTGATCGCGTGCGCGAACGCCTGGCGCACCCGCTTGTCGGCGAAGCGGGGGTCTTTCAGGTTCAGTCCCAGATAGCTATAGATGCTCGCCGGATAGCGGAACTTGTTATAGGCCTTGGCGAACGCGGGGTAATCCGTCTGCCGCTTGTACTGGAGCGCGGTGAGGGTGGCGGTATCGATGCCTTTCGCCTTGAGCTCAAGAAAGATCGTGGCTTGGCTTGGAATGATTCGAAAGACGATCCGCGAGATGTACGGCGCGCCCGCATAGTAGTCCGGATTGGCGACCAGCACGATCTTTTGCCCGGATTGGATCTCGCGGAACCGGTACGGTCCGGTTCCGACCGGAGCCGTGAAGTTCTGGGGAGCCTCGCGGAGTCGGCCCTCGGCCACATACGGCTCCAGGAGATGTCGCGGGAGCATCGACTGCCCCCAGATCGTGAGCGCTTTCGCGTACGGCTCGCGGTAGCGGACCCGGACCGTGTAGGGGTCCACCGCGTGGACCGACTCCACCGCGGCGAAGTCGTCCTTGTAGGGGCTCGGCGTCTTCGGATGCGTCATGAGCCGATAGGTAAACACGACATCGTCCGCTGTGAACGGACGGCCGTCGTGCCACCGCACGTTGTTCCGGAGCCTGAAGGTGAGATCGCGGCAGTCCCGCGCCAGGATCCAGGACTCGGCGAGATCGGGAACGACGCTGATATCCCGATCGTGGGTGATGAGCCCGTTGTACATGTGGGCCGCCACGGTGTGCGAGGCCCCGTCGCCGACGATGTTCGGGATGAGGCCCGAGATGTTGCCCGTCAGCGCCTCGATGAAGGTATCACCGTACGCGGGCTTCTGACTCGTCGCCGCGTGGTCGACGGCGCTGTCGGCCTCGCCCCCGCAGCCGGCGAGACCCAGCGCCAGGACCAGCGCGAGCCGAGCGAGCGGAGCGCCGCGCTTCACGCTACCGCGACGGCGTCGATGGCGTGGGGGGCGCGGGCGCGGCGGGTGTCGGCGCCGCCGGGCCCGGCGCGGCGGCCGGCGGCGGCGCCGTCTCGCGCACGACGGAGCTGCTGCGCCCACCGCCCAGGAGCGCCAGGCTGAACGAAGTGAGGGTGAAGACGACCGCGATCGCGCCCGTGATCTTGGTGAGCACCGTGGGCGTGCCCATCGAGCCGAAGACCGCCTGGCTTCCGGCGCCGCCGAACGCCGACCCGATATCGGCGCCCTTGCCGGCCTGCAGGAGCACGATCCCCATGATCGCAAAGGACGCCATGACGTGAACGACGATCAGGGCGGTGTACATCCCGTCACTCCTTCGACGCCGCGCCGGCGCGCGCCGCCCGTCTCACGATAGCAACAAACCCCTGCGCGTTCAGGCTCGCGCCGCCGACCAGCGCCCCGTCGATCTCGGCCTCGGCGACGAGCGCGTCGACGTTCTCGCCCTTGACGCTGCCCCCGTAGAGGATCCGGACCGCCTGGGCGACCTCTTTCGACGCGAGCTCCGAGAGCAGGCCGCGCAAGTACCCGTGGACCTCACCGGCCTGGCCCGGCGTCGCGTTGACGCCCGTCCCGATGGCCCAGACCGGCTCGTAGGCGATGACGACCTTCCCGAGCTCCCCCGCCGCCACGCCGGCGAGCCCCGCGCGTAGCTGGCCCTCGACCGTCGTGAAGGTGAACCCCTGACGCCGCTCCTCCGCGGTCTCGCCGACGCAGAGGACCGGTGTGAGCCCGTGGGCCAGGGCCGCGCGGAGCTTCAGGCTGATCACCTCGTCGGACTCGCCGATCTCCTTGCGCCGCTCGGAGTGCCCGACGAGCACCCAGCGGCAGCCGACGTCGACGAGCATCGGCGCCGAGATCTCACCGGTATGCGCGCCCGCCGGTTCGTGGTGACACGTCTGCGCCCCGAGCTGGATCGGGCCCCCGGCGAGGACTTCGGCGACGGCGGCCAGCGCGGTGAAGGGTGGGCAGACGACGACCTGCACGCCGCGCGGGCGCCGGATCATCTCGCGGATGGCGCCCGCGAGGGCGCGCGCCTCGGCGAGGGTCCCGTGCATCTTCCAGTTGCCGATGACGAGCGGCGTCCTCATGGGGGCGCCTCGGTGAGCGCGTCGACGCCCGGAAGCCGCCGGCCCTCGAGGAACTCGAGGAACGCGCCGCCGGCCGTCGAGAGGTACCCGATCCGCTCCATCACGCCGGCCTTGGCGACGGCGGCGATCGTGTCCCCGCCGCCGACGACCGAGAACGCCGGCGCCTCGGCGACGGCGCGCGCGACCGCGAGCGTGCCGGCGGCGAACGGCGCCTTCTCGAACACGCCCATCGGCCCGTTCCAGACGATCGTCTTCGCACCGCGGGTCACGGCGGCGAAGCTTTCGCACGTGCGGGGCCCGATGTCGAGCCCCATGTGATCGGGCGGGATCCCGCGGATCCCGACCGCGAGGCCGGAGGCGCTGTCCACGCTCTCGGCGACGACCGTGTCGAGGGGGAGGATCAGGCGAACGCCCCGGCGGCGCGCCGCATCCAGCGCGGCCCGGGCGGTCTCGACGCGCTCGGCCTCGACGAGCGAGCGGCCGACTGCGTGGCCGAGCGCCAGGAGGAACGTGAAGGCCATGCCTCCGCCGACCAAGAGAGCGTCCACCTGCCCGAGCAGGTGCTCGACGAGGGCCAGCTTGTCAGACACCTTCGCGCCCCCCAGGATCGCGACGAGCGGCCGCTCGGGCGACTCGAAGATGCGGCCGAGGGCCGACAGCTCCTGCTGCATCAGGAGGCCGGCGGCGGCGGGCTGCAGGTGGCGCGTGATGGCGGCGATCGACGCGTGGGCCCGGTGCGCGGCCGCGAACGCGTCGTCCACATAGCAGTCGGCGAGGGCGGCCAGCTCACGGGCGAACCCGTCGTCGTTCGCCTCCTCCCCGGGATGGAACCGCAGATTCTCGAGCAGCAGGATCTCCCCGGGGGCGAGCGCCTGCGCGCGCGCGAGCGTGTCCGGGCCCACACAGTCCGGTGCCAGCTCCACCCGCTGGCCCACGAGCACCTCGAGCCGCTCGGCGACCGGACGCAAAGAGTATTCGCGTGCAGCCTTTCCCCCAGGCCGCCCGAGGTGCGAGGCGAGCACGACGGCCGCGCCGGCCTTGAGCGCGTGCTGGATCGTCGGCACCGCCGCACGCAGCCGCGTATCGTCGGCGACCTGGCCAGAGGAGAGCGGGGCGTTGAGGTCCGCGCGGATGAACACGCGCTTGCCCGCCAGATCGAGCCGCTCGAGCGTCAGCTTGGGCAATTAGAGGGTCTTGCCGATGAAGCGGATGAGGTCGCGCACCCGGGACGAGTATCCCCACTCGTTGTCATACCAGGCGAGGACCTTGACCAGGTTCCCCTCGATCAGCGCCGTCGAGGGCAGGTCGACGATCGACGAGTGAGGGTTGCCATTGAAGTCGCAGGAGACCAGCTCCTCGTCCGTGGTGTCGAGAATGGACCGGAGCTGGCCCGCCGCCGCCTCGCGGAAGGCGTCGTTCACCGCGGCGACGGATGCGGGCTTGCCGAGCTCGGCGACGAGGTCCACGACGGAGACGTTGGCGGTCGGCACACGGATCGAAATGCCGTCGAGCTTGCCCTTGAGCTTTGGCAGCACGAGGCCGACCGCGGTGGCCGCCCCCGTCGTCGTCGGGATCATGCTGAGGGCGGCGGCCCGGGCCCGGCGCAGGTCCTTGTGGGGGAAATCGTGCACTTGCTGGTCGGTCGTGTAGGAGTGCACGGTCGAGGCGAACCCGCGCTTGATGCCGAACTTGTCGTCGAGCACCTTGACGGTGGTCGCCAAACAGTTCGTCGTGCACGAGGCGTTCGACACGATCCGGTGTTTCGCGGGGTCGTAGGCCTGCTCGTTGACGCCGAGCACGATCGTGACGTCCGGATCCTTGGCGGGCGCGGTGATGATCACCTTCTTGGCGCCCGCCTGGAGGTGCTTCGAGGCGGTCGCGGTGTTGCGGAAGACGCCGGTGGACTCGACCACGACGTCCACGCCGAGCTCCTTCCAGGGCAGCGCCGCCGGGTCCTTCTGGGCGCACACGCGGATCTCGCGCCCGTTCACGAAGATCGACTCGTCCTTCGTGCGGACGTCGCCCGCGAGGGCGCCGTGGACCGAGTCGTGTTTCAGGAGGTGCGCGAGCGTCTTGGCGTCGGCCAGGTCGTTGACGCCGACGACCTCGATGTCCGGTGACCCGAGGGTCGTGCGGAAGAAGACGCGTCCGATGCGACCGAACCCGTTGACGCCGACTCGAATGCTCATGGAAGGGCTCCTTGTGGGGACGACCGACCGTCGGTCACAACCGCTCGGTGGAGATTATACGGCGGCTCAGCAGACACGGGCAACTGTCAGCGCGCCGATACAGCGGGCCCCGGCCGCGCGCAGCGCCCGCGCGCACTCGGCGAGCGTGGCGCCCGTCGTCAGCACGTCGTCGACCAGCAGGACGTGGCGCCCCGCGACGGCGGGCGTCGCCCGGAACGCGGCGCGGACGTTCGCCGAGCGCTCGGCGGCGGGAAGGTCGCTCTGCGGCCGCGTCGCGCGCTGACGCGCGAGCCAGCCCGTCCGAATGGGGACGTCGAGGCGCTTCGCGACGCGCTCGGCGAGGAGGGCCGCCTGATTGAAGCCGCGCTCCCATTCCCGATCGCGGGCGAGCGGCACGGGGACGACCGCGACGATCCCGTCGGGGAGCGAGGCGCCGCATTGCTCGAAGGCCAGGTCGGCCAGCGGCCTGGCCAGCGCGCGTCGGCCACCGAACTTGAACCGATGCAAGGCCTCCCGCATCACGCCGCCGTAGACCGCCGCCGACCGCGCAAAATCGTAGACCGGCGGGTTCGCCGTGCACTGCGCGCAGACGACGGGGGACGGCGGGTCCTCCGAGCGGACGGGGTACGCCGGCCCGTCGACCGCGCACGTCGAGCCGACGGCGGGAAGCGGGGAACCCTCCTCCAGTTCATCGAAGGGGCGCCGAACGGCGCCGATGGCCCCCTCCGAGACACCCGCAGGAAGGGTTGCGCGGGCAAAGCCCGCGCTCGAACCGCGGTCACGCTGACGCGCACCCAGCCCCGAGCTCGCCGGCAGCTCACGCAGCGGCATCGGGACACCGCATCGATCGCAGAACGGCGGCTCGATGCGGTCGATCGCGTCCCAGCACAGTCCGCACAGAGGGTCTCGGCGACGCGGGCCGAGCCGTGTCGCACACACGGGGCAGAGGGCCGGGAAGACGAGATCCAGCGCCGCGGTCGCGAGTCTCGGGAGGACCGCGAGTGACAAGGGGATCAGCCGCGGACGGGACGGAGGGTGTTCCAGCGGCGACAGCCGGGACACTGGTCCTGCCAGAGCTCGCTCGCGGCCCCGCACGCCGCGCACCGGTGCGGCCAGTCGAACGCGTGCCCGAGCTGGAGCGCGCGCCGATACTCCTCGAAGGCCGCCTGCGTCTCGCCGCGCCGCTCGAACACCGCGCCGAGGTACGCGTGCACCACCGCCAGGTCCGGGGCCCGCACCTCGACCTTCTCGAACTGGTCGGTGGCTTCGTCCAGCATCTCGAGTTCGAAGAAGACGCGGCCGAGCGCGACGGCGAGCGCGAGCTCGTCGGGCGCCTTCTCCAGGGCCTGCCGGTAGAGCGCGATCATCCGGCTCGGCCGCCCCTCCTCGCGAAAGCAGCGCTCGAGCCGGACCAAGAGGGGAAGCACCGGTTGCCCTTCGGCGGCGCGCTCCCAGACGCGCATCGCCTCGCGGCGGTCGCCGCTGGCCTCGTAGGCGTCGCCGAGGGCGAGCGCCGCGGGGAGGAACGCGCGGTCCGTGCGGACCGAGCTTTTCAGGTGGGCGAGCGCCGCGGCGGTGTTCGAGCGGGCGAGCTCGGCGCGGCCGAGCTCGTAGTAGAGGATCGCCAGCCACTCGGTCTCGGACGAGCGTTCGGCGGGCCCCACCGCGCCGACGATGCGCTGCTGGAGCTCGAGCGCCTCCCCCCACTGCCTGGCCTCGGCGGCGAGGTCGCGCAGACCGCGTAGCGCACCGAGGTGACTTCGCCGGGTCTGGAGGAGCTGCCGGTACAGCGTCCCCGCTTCCTGGTGCCGTCCCGCTCGGCGGACCGCGTCGGCCCGAGCGAGCAGTACCGCGGCTTCGGGGTCGTCTTGGCCGGGCGGGGAAGGCCGGTACCGGTCGAAGAGGCGCTTGAGGTCGAAGCCGACCGAAAAGAGCGTGCGGAGCGAGGAGAGCACCGTCACGGCGAGGACGGGCGCGCGCGCGGCAGGCATCGTGAGGCAGCGCCGCGCGCGCCTAGCCCGTGGCCATGCGCTCCTCTTGCTCGATGACCCGCTGGCAGTCGATGCAGTAGCGCGCGAACGGCAACGCCTCGAGTCGCTTCTCGGAGATCGCCTCGCCGCAGCGCTCGCACGCGCCGAAGGCGCCGTCCTCCAGTTTCTGCAGGGCGGACACGACGTCGCGCAGCAAGCGCCGATCGCCGTTGCCGAGCTCGAAGAAGAACTCCCGGTTGTACGCGGTATTTGCCTGGTCGCCGAGGTCCTTGATCGAGTCGTCTTCCTGGTCCTTGCCGTAGAGCGCCGTCCGGCCGACCTCGTCCGCCAACTGACGCTGCTTCTCGAGCAGCCGCTTCCTGAAGTACGCCAGCCGATCCTTTCGCATCCGGACCTCCCTCACGACTCCGATGATGCGCACTTAAGATTGGAACGCTAACACGCGTCCGGGGAGCGTGCAAGATCTTCACGGCTCCGGCGGTCACGAGCCGTCAAGCGAGACCGGCGGCGCGTCGCCCCAGAGCCGCTCGAGCGCGTAGTACACGCGGGTCTCCTCCAGGAAGACGTGCATCAGCACGTCGCCGTAGTCGAGCAGGATCCAGCCGCTCTCGGCGACGCCCTCGGCGTGGAGGGGCCGCACCCCGTCGCTCTTGAGCTCCGCGCGGATCGCGTCCGTGATCGTCTTCATATGGGTCGTGGACTTGCCGCTGCAGACGAGGAAATAGTCCGTGACGCTCGAGAGCCCTTGCACGTCCAGCACGACCAGGTCCGTCGCGCGCTTGTCGAGCGCGGCGCGTGCGGCGCGGCGGACTTTGCGCTCGGCCGTGGGCCTCGTCACGCCCCCCCGGTCCGGTAGAGCCGCTTGGCCTGGATGTACGCGGCGACCGACTCGGGCAACCGGTAGGCCACCGACCGCCCCTCGCGCACGCGGCGCCGCAGGTCCGACGCCGAGATCGGCAGGGACGTCGCGCGCACGATCAGCGGTTCCTCGTCGATCGCTTCGAGGCCGATTTCGCGCACCACCTTCCGCACCGCGTCGCTCTCGGGGTCGAAGGCGCTCCCCACCCGCGGCACGACGACGATGCGGGCGAGCCGGGCGACCCGCCGTGGCTCGCGCCACGTGAGGAGATCCAGGAACGTCTCGGAGCCCACGATGAGGAACACGTCCTCGCGCGGGATGCGGAGCGCCTCGAGCGTGTCGACGGTGTACGACGGGCCCGCGCGACGCAGCTCAAGGTCGGAGACGGCGAACTTCGGGTGCCCGACCACCGCGAGCTCCACCATCGCGTACCGGTCCGCCGCCGGGGCCAGGTACGCGGGCGACTTGTGCGGTGGGATGGCGGCCGGCACAAAGAGGATCCGGTCGAGGGCGAGGGCGTCCAGCACCTCGTCGGCGAGGAGGAGGTGCCCGTAGTGGATCGGATTGAACGACCCGCCGAAGACCGCCGTCCGGGCCAAGCCTAGTCCGACATCCGAGGTAGCAGGAGTCGCACTACTCCCTCACCTGGCCGTCGCCGACCACGACGAACTTCGTCGTCGTCAGCTCACGGACACCGACTGGGCCGCGGGCGTGGACGCGCGAGGTGGAGATCCCCATCTCGGCGCCCATGCCGAACTGCCCGCCGTCCACGAGCCGGGTGGACGCGTTGACGAGAACGGCGGCCGCGTCGACCTCGCGCGTGAAGCGCCGCGCGTTGGCCAGGTCGTTGGTCACGATCGCCTCGGCGAGGCCCGTGCCGTGGCGCTGGACGTGCGCGATCGCCGCGTCGAGGTCGTCCACGACCCGGACCGCCAGGATCAGGTCGAGGTACTCCGTGTCCCAGTCCGCCTCGGTCGCCGGACGGATGGACGGGACGAGCGCGCGCGTCCGCGGGCAGCCGCGCAGCTCCACGCCCGCCTCCGTGAGGCGCGCGGCGAGGGGGGGCAGAAGCTGCGGGGCGATCTCGCGGTGCACCAGCAGGGTCTCGAGGGCGTTGCAGACGCTCGGCCGCTGCGCCTTCGCGTTCAGCACGATCGCCACGGCCATCGCGAGATCGGCCGAGGCGTCGACGAACACGTGCACGAGACCCTTGTCGTGCTTGAGCACGGGCACGCGCGAGCGCGCAGCGACCCAGCGGACGAACTCCTCGCCGCCGCGCGGGATGATCAGGTCGACGAGGCCGGCGAGCTCCAGGAGCGCCGCGACCGCCTCGCGGTCGGTGGTGTCGATGAATTGGATCGCGTCGGCGGGCCCGCCCGCTTTGTCCACGGCCTTGGCGAGCACGGCCGCGATCATCGTGTTCGACTCGATCGCCTCGCTCCCGCCCCGAAGGATCGCCGCGTTGCCCGACTTGAGGCACAGGCCGGCGGCGTCGGCGGTCACGTTCGGCCGCGACTCGTAGATGAAGCCGACGACACCCAGCGGGACGCGGACGCGCGTGATCTCGATGCCGCTCGGCCGCCCCCACGCCTCCACCACCGTCCCGACGGGGTCCGGGAGCGCGGCGATCTCGCGCAGCCCCTGCGCCATCTCCTCGATGCGGGTCTCGGTCAGCGTCAGGCGATCGAGGAACGCCCGCGCCGCGCCCCGGGTCCGCGCCCGTTCGACGTCGACTCGGTTGGCCTCGAGCAGCGCCGGGCACTTCTCGACGAGCCCGTGGGCCATCTGCGCGAGCGCGTCGTTCTTGATCTTCGTCGGGCAGAGCGCCAGCACACGCGCGGCGTCCCGGGCGGCGCGGGCCTTGGCCTGCACGAGGTCGCGAACGTCCATGGTCTAGCGCCCCCCCTAGAGGATCACGAGGTTGTCGCGGTGGATCACTTCGTCGAAGCTCCGGTAACCCAGCCGCCCCTCGATCTCCTTCGTCTTCGCGCCCCGGATCTGGCGCACTTCGTCGGCGTCGAAGTTCACCACCCCCCGCGCGAATTCCCGGCCGGTCGCCCCCGCGAGCAGCGTCACCACCTCGCCGGAGGCAAAGTCCCCCTCGACCTCGATGATGCCCGAAGGCAGGAGGCTCTTGCCATGCTGAGTTAATGCCTGGAGCGCCCCCGCGTCAACGGTCAGCTTACCCTGGGGCGGCACGGCGAACGCGATCCAGCGCTTGCGCGCCGTCAGGCGCGCGGCTTTGGGTGCGAAGTAAGTCCCGACGGGCTCACCGGCCAGGATGCGGCGCAGCACGCCCGGCGCGCGGCCGCTCGCGATGATCATCGGCACGCCGGCGGCGGCGGCCTTGCGCGCCGCCTGGAGCTTCGTCACCATCCCGCCCACCGAGACGCCGCCGGTTCGGTCACGCGCGAGCCGCGCGATCTCGTCCGTCACCGCCTCGACGGTCTCGAGCTTGCGCGCCCGCGCGTTCACGGTGGGGTCGTCGGTGTAGAGGCCGTCCACGTCGGTGAGGAGCACCAAGAGGTCGGCGTCGACCAGCGAGGCGACGAGCGCGCTGAGGTTGTCGTTGTCGCCGACCTTGATCTCTTCCACCGCGACCGTGTCGTTCTCGTTGACGATCGGCAGGACGCCGAATCGGAGGAGAGCGTCGAGCGTGTTGCGGGCGTTGAGGTAGCGCGCGCGGTCTTTGACGTCCTCCGCGGTCAGGAGCACCTGCCCCACCGGGATCCGGTGGCGCGAGAAGGCGGCCTCGTATTGCCACATGAGCGCCGACTGGCCGACGGCCGCCGCGGCCTGTTTCTCGGGGATCGAGCGCGGCCGCTCGGCGAGCCCGAGACGCGCCACCCCGGTCGCGATGGCCCCCGAGGTCACCAGCACCACGCGGCGCCCCTCGCGCACGCCCGCGATCTCCGCGCTGAGCGCCGCGACGCGGTCTGGCGCGACCCCGGCGCCGGCCTCGGTCACGAGCCCGCTCCCGACCTTCACCACGAGGCGGCGGACGCGGCCTAGCTTGCGACCCGCGCCCATTTGAGCGCTTCCAGCTTCTGCTGGACGACCCGCAGGAGCTCGGCGAGCCCCTCGCCCGTGACCGCCGAGATCGCCTGGAACGGGAGGCCGTGCGCAGCGCAGTGGAGCTCGATCGCCCGGTACCGCGCCAGGGCGTCCGGGAGGTCGACCTTGTTGGCCACGACGATCTGCGGGCGCTCGGCGAGCTCCGGCGAGTATGCCGCGAGCTCCCGGTTGATCACGAGGAGGTCGTCGATGGGCTCGCGCGCGGTTTGCGGATCGAGGTCGAGGATGTGCAGGAGCAGCCGTGTCCGCTCGGTGTGTCGGAGGAACTGGTGACCCAGGCCCCGGCCCTCCGCGGCGCCCGGGATGAGGCCCGGCAGATCGGCGATCACAAACGTGCACTCGTCGTCCACGCGGACGATGCCGAGTGTCGGCGCGAGCGTCGTGAACGGATAGTCGGCGATCTTTGGTTTGGCCGCGGACACCCGTGAGACAAGCGTCGATTTGCCTGCGTTGGGAAACCCGATGACGCCCACATCGGCGAGGAGCTTGAGCTCGAGGCGGAGCCACCGCTCGGCGCCCGGCCGCCCGAGGTCGGCGCGCCGCGGCGCCCGGTTGGTCGAGGTCGCGAAGCGCGCGTTGCCGCGCCCACCCCGGGCGCCCCGGGCCGCGAGGAGCCGCTGGCCCGGCGCCGTCAGATCCCCGAGCCGCTCGCCGGTGGTGCGGTCGGCGACGACGGTGCCGATGGGGACCCTGAGGACGAGGTCGGCGCCGCTCGCGCCGTGGCGGTTCGCGCCCTCGCCGTGCTGACCACGCTCGGCGTGGTAGTGGCGTCGGTAGTGATAGTCGAGGAGCGTCGTCAGCGCGGGATCGGCTTCGAGCCAGACGCTCCCGCCGTCGCCGCCGTCACCGCCGTCGGGACCGCCGCGCGGGACGTACTTCTCGCGGCGGAAGCTGACGCAGCCGGCGCCCCCATCGCCGCCCTTGACGAAAATATCGGTCTCGTCGACGAACATACCCACCCACGCGGGCCTGGGGGCGGCCCGCCGGAGGTCACGCGCGCTCGGGAGCGACGCTCACGTAGCGCGAGTCTCCACGCCGCGCGAACCGGACGTAGCCGTCCACCTTGGCGAACAGTGTATCGTCCGAGCCCAGCCCCACGTTGAAACCCGGCTTGAAGCGCGTGCCGCGCTGGCGGACGAGGATGGAGCCGCCGGTCACGAACTGTCCGGCGAAGCGCTTGACGCCAAGCATCTGTGGATTGGAATCCCGCCCATTCCGCGAACTGCCGACACCCTTCTTGTGAGCCATGCGACGCTCAGACCTCGATCTTGGTGATGCGGACCGTCGTCGCCGCTTGCCGGTGGCCGCGATGACGCCGGTAGTTCTTCCGGCGCTTGAACTTCACGACCTTGACCTTTCGTCCGCGTCCCTGGCCGACGACCTCGCCGGAAACCCGGGCGCCCGTGAGCGCCTTCGGGTCCACGATGACCTCCCCGTCGCGCGCCACGAGCAGCACGGCCCGGAACTCGATGGACGCGCCCTTCTCGCCGGGCAGCTTCTCGACCGAGATGACCTGTCCCGCCGCCACGCGGTACTGCTTGCCGCCGGTTGCGATAACCGCTTCCATGGACCCAGACCTTCCTGAATCGAGAATAGCGACGAGCACCCATCTGACCACACGGCGACGCCTCGCGTCAACTGGATCGGGGCCCGCGAGCCCGGCTTCATCGGTGGGTGGCCCGAAACAAGGCGCGGCTTGGCTCCGTCCTTCGACTCGCTTCCCATTCCACTCATCGGGGCCCGCGAGCCCGGCTTCATCGGTGGGTGGCCCGAAACAAGGATCGCCGGACGCTCTACGCGCTCTTCATGTACTCGGCGAGGCGCTTGCGCACGAACAGGCGCGAGCGGTGCACCCGTGACTTCACCGCCGGCAGGCTGATGCCGAGCGACGCGGCGATGTCCGGGTTCGACAGCCCCTCGACGTCGTGCAGCACCAGGGCCGTACGGTAGTCGTCGGGCAGCGCGTCGATCGCGTCGGTGAGCACGTGCCGGAGCTCGCCCTGCAAGGTCTGCTCGTCCACGCGATTCGACCAGTCGTCCATCGGTTCGAAGTGTTGGCCGTCGCCGTCGAGCGAGGGCAGCACGTCATCGAGGGCGACCTCGTGGGCCTTCGCCTTCCGCGCGCGGAGCTTCTGGTAGGCCGCGTTCGCGGCGATGCGGTACAGCCAGCTCCCGAACGCCGACTCGCCCTTGAAGGTGTGGATCTTGCGCGCCGCCGTCCAGAGCGCGTCCTGTGCCGCCTCCTCCGCGTCCTCGTTCGACCCCGTGATGCGCAGCGCGAGACGGTACACCCGGTCGCCGAACGTCTCCACGAGGAGCTCGGGGGCCTCCGGATTGTCGCGCCGGAGCGCTTCGACGAGCGCCGCGTCGGTGTCGACTTTCCGCGTCCCCATCGTCGTCATGCTCCGAGCTCGTACAGCGACAGGTAGCGATTCATCTCGGTCACGCACTGCTCCATGACGGAGATGTCCTTGGTGAGCTTCGTCAAGAGGATGGCGCCTTCGAGCGAGGCGACGAGGAAGTGCGCGACCGCCTCCGGCCGGCAACCATCGTGAAGGTCGCCGCGGCGATGCGCCTCGTGAAGCGCCTGGGTCAGCCGCTCATGCCAGGCGCTGAAGACGACTGCCAGGCGCGTGCGGAACCCTTCGTGAACGTCCGAGAGCTCCGCCGCGAGATTGCCGAACGCGCACCCCCCCACACAGTTCTGCTCGCGCTGGATCTCGTGCACCCGGTCGAAAAAACACCGGATCTGCGCGAGCGGCCGGCGTCCGGGGTCCGAGAAGCATGGCTCGAGCGTCTCGGCGAGAAAAGAGGCGATGGCCTGATCGAGGATGGCGTAGCCGAGCTCTTCCTTGCTCTTGAAGTGGTAGTAGAAGTTGCCCTTGCCGACGCCGCTCTCTCGGAGCACGTCGTCGAGCGACGTGTGGTTGTAACCGTGCACATGGATCAGGCGGCTCGCCGCCTCGAGAATCGCCTCGCGCGTCGACCGCCCGTCCCTGGCCTTGATTCCGCTCGCCGCCGTCTTCGTGGCCATTTGTACCAACCAGTCGGTACATACCTTACGCGCGATGACCCTGCGCGTCAATCGTTCGCGTTGAGCCGCGAGATTTCTGCGATTTCCGCTGCTTAGAAGAGGGGCGCCGCTGCGCGGAGCGCGGCCATCACCAAGGGCGTGGGATACACGCCGAGGACGACGACGCCCGCCACGCAGAGGAGCACGGCGAGCGCGAGCGTCGTGGACAGGCGGACCCGCTCGGGCCGCTCGGGCGGCTCGATGTACATGCGTTTGGCGACGACCAGGTAGTAGAACAGCGCGACGACCGAGAGGACCGCGCCGACGAGGACGAGCCAGTAGAGGCCGGCCGACGCCGCCGCCCAGAAGACGTAGAGCTTCGCCCAGAACCCCGCGACGAACGGGATCCCGCCGAGCGAGAGCAGGAACAGCAGCATCGCGAGGGCGAGGAGCGGCGAGCGCTGGGCGAGCCCGCGGAAGGCCGCCGTCGCCTCCGAGCCCTCGGAGCGCGCCACCGCCTCCACGACCAGGAACGCGCCCATGTTCCCGAAGACGTAGGTGACCAGATAGAAGAGCACCATCGCGACGCCCGACGCGGAGGTGGCGGCGAAGCCGACGAGCATGTAGCCGATGTGGGCGATCCCGGAGTATGCGAGCAACCGCTTCGTGTTTTGCTGGGGGAGCGCCATGAGGTTGCCCGCCACGATCGTGAGCGTCGCCAGGCCAGCGGCGAGCGGCATCCACATGGCCGCCCGGTCGCCCGCGCCTTCCAGATAGACGCGGAACAGCGCCACGAAGCCCGCCGCCTTCGGCGTGACGCTGAGCCACGCGACGAACGGCGTGGACGCAGCCTCGTACGTGTCTGGCACCCACATGTGGAACGGAAATGCGGCGATCTTGAACGCGAAGCCTGCGAACGCCGCGAGGAGACCGAGCGTCAGAAATGGCTGGATCCCTGTGGAGGCCTGCGCCACCGTCGCGAGGTCGGTGGAACGCACCGCGCCGTAGACGAAGGAGAGTCCGTACACGAGCACGGCCGACGAGACGCTCCCGACGAGGAAGAACTTGAGCGCCGCCTCCACCGCCTCCTCCTGGCGTTTGAGGAAGCCCGACAGCACGTACAGTGGGATCGACATCAGCTCGAAGGCGACGAACAAGAGGATGAGGTCGCGCGCGGACACGAGGACGAACATCCCCAGGAGCGACGACAGGATGAGCAGGTGGTACTCGCCCGCGCGGCGCACGAACGCGGGGTGGGCGTTCCCGAGGGCGGCGAGCAGCCCGATGAACGTCGCGGCGAGGAAGAGGCGCTTGGCGAAGATCGCGAGGCCGTCCTGCACGAACATGCCGCGGAGCGCGGGCGGAGCGGGCATCACGAGAAAGCTCGTGACGGCGAGCACCAGCACGCCCCACGAGGCGATCCAGCCGATCACGCGCCGGTCGACGGACCGAATGCACAGGTTCGCGACGAAGACGAGTACCAGGAGGGCGCCGAGGCCGATCTCCAGCGCGAACGCGCGCACGACGTCGGGGCCCGGCATCGGCGTCAGGGCCCCACGATCCGCGACAGCAGCGGGGTGGTCGCGGTGTCCACCGGTGCGATCGCGAGCCCCGGCGCCATGCCGAAGAGCACGAGCACGGCGACGAGGAGGACGAGCGCGACCCACTCGGGGCCACGCGCGTCCTCGAGGTGGTGGAAGTGCGTCGAGGGTGGCCCCCAGAAGATCTGCTTGGCGACCCGCAGCACGTAGACGGCCGTCAGGAACGTGCCCACGATCGCGGGGAAGAGCCACCACCAATGATCGGAGCGCGCGGCACCCAAGAACGTGAGTAGCTCCGCCACGAACCCCGCCGTCGCCGGTAGGCCGAGCGACGAGAGTCCGCCCACCGTGAACGCGGTCGCGATCCCCGGCATCGCGGCGCCGAAGCCGCCCATCTTCCCGATCTCGCGCGAGTGCGCCTTCTCGTAGACGAGGCCGACGAGGGCGAAGAACAGGCCCGTCATCACGCCGTGGGCGAACATCTGGAACACCGAGCCGTTGAGCCCCGCCTCGGTGAGCGTCGCCGCCCCGAGCATGACGATCCCCATGTGCGAGACGGAGGAATACGCGATGACATATTTCAGATCGGTCTGCGCCATCGCGGAGAGCGCGCCGTACACGATGTTCACGCACCCGATCGTGCCCACGAGCCACGCGAGCTCCGCGGCGGCGCCGGGGAGGAGCCCCATGCCCAGGCGCACGACGCCGTACGCGCCCAGCTTCATCAGCACGCCCGCGTGGAGCATCGAGACGGCGGTGGGCGCCGAGGCGTGGCCGTCGGGCGACCACGTGTGCAGCGGCCAGATGCCGGCGAGGATCCCGAACCCCACGTAGAAGGCGAGGAAGACCCAGCGCTGGACTGCGGGGGCGAACGACACGCCCTCGAGGTCCACAAACGAGAAAGACGACGCGCCGGCGTTGACGTACAGGGCGAAGATGCCGACGAGGATGAACGCCGACCCGAAGAGCAGGTAGAGCGTCAGCTTCATCGCCGCGTATTCCTTCGTCCCGACGCCGGTCTCCCGATACGCCCAGGCAAAGATGCCGCGCGGGCGGACCTCGCCGCTCGAGCCCCAGATGCCGATCAGCAGGTACATCGGCAAAACGGCCAGCTCGTAGAAGAGAAAGAAGACGAAGAGGTCGAGCGCCACGAAGACACCGAACACGCCCGTGACGAGCGCCAGCAGCAGGGCGTAGAACTCCTGACCGCGGACGGTGATCGTCCACGACGCGAAGACACCGGCGAGGATGATCACCGACGTGAGCAGCACCAGGAGCACGCTGATCCCGTCCACGCCGAGCTCGTACGAAATGCCGAGCGGCGGCACGAGCGGCAGCTTCTCGTAGAACTGGAACCCCGCCGCCTCCCGATCGTAGGCGGCGTAGATCCAGAGCGAGCCGAGCGTCGAGATGCCGGTCGCGACGGCGGCGATCAGCCGCACCGCGAGCGGGCGGTGGCGAGCCGTGAACATGATGAGAAGCGCGCCGACGAAGGGCGACCAGGTGATGAGCGACAGCACCGGTGGCGTCATGGTATCGAGAGCCGCGGGGCCGGCGTCTTCGGTGGGTGGCCCGAGACGAGGTGCGACCCGGCTGCGTTCCGCTCGCCGCTATCCATTCCAAGGGCCCGCGACACAGGTGCGCGTGGCGTCATCGGTAACGGGGTCCGCGAGGCCGGCTCCACCCGGAGGCGGCCTGACACAGGTGCGCGTGGCGTCATCGGTAACGGGGTCCGCGAGGCCGGCTCCACCCGGAGGCGGCCTGACACAGGTGCGTGTGGCGTCATCGCGCCCACCACTGCGACCAGACGAGGAGCAGGAGGACGCCGAACGCGACGCCGTAGACGTAGTCCTGCGCGTGCCCGCTCTGGATCCGCCGCAGCAGATCGCCGCCGCGCAGCGTCCACGCGCTCACGACGTTCAGGACGCCGTCGACGAGGTAGCGGTCGATCCACCCGATCAGGCGCGAGAAGCCGAGGAGGAAGCCCCGGTAGAGCCCGGCGTAGAGCGCGTCGAGGCCGTAACGGCGTCGTGCGAGGACGTCGATGACCGAGAGCGGGAACGTCGCCGCCAGGCGCCCGGGGTCGACCGCGCCACGCTGGTACGCGGCCCAGGCGAGCACGATCCCGCCGAGTGACGCCGCCACCGACAGCGGCGCCAGCCAGCCGGGGCCGTGGGGGACCCCGCCGCCCGCCGTCGCGAGCCTCAGGCCCACGACGACGGTGAGCGCGGCGAGGACCCAG
>MNCR01000084.1 GCA_001914535.1 Candidatus Rokubacteria bacterium 13_2_20CM_69_15_1 | reverse complement strand
CGGCCGCGAGCGCGGCGGTCAGCTTCTTCTCGAGGTCGCCCCAGGCGAGCCCTTCGATCTTGATGGAGACGTCGGGATGTGTCTTCTCGTACTCCGCGGCCACCTGGTTCAGCACCGCGAGAGTCTGCGGCTCCGTCTCGGTCTGCCACAGGCGGATCACCTTCTTGTCGGCCGGGCCGGCCGGACCGGCCGCGGCAAGGACGAGGACGAAGCCCGCGAGCGCGGCGGTGAGAGCGCGGCGTCCGATCATGTCGAACCCCTCCTGGCACGGCGGTGGCGGGAGTGTCGCACCGTCGCCCCCGACTGACAAGAGGGTCGCGAGGGTCAGGCGCGCGGGATCACTCCTGCACGGGGAACGTGCCCCCGAAGACGAATTTCTGCACGCGCTTTCCCCGGTCCACCTCGGCGGTGTAGATGTTCCCTCGGGAGTCCACGGCGAGGTTGTGCACCCAGTGGAACTGCCCCGGCTGGCGCCCGGGCGCTCCGAAGTTCGTGAGGACTCGGCCGCTCTCGCGCAGGAGCGTCCAGACGTGGTTGTTCTCGCCGTCGGCCGTGTAGAGCCACGTCTGCGGCGCATCGTGCGAGACGTCCACGTCCCACACCGAGCCGTTGCCGCGCGTCGCGGGCGCGACGGCGAACTCCTTGAGGAAGGTGCCGTCCCGCCTGAAGACCTGGATGCGGTTGTTGTGCCGATCGCAGACGTAGATGAGCCCGTCCCGGGCGAGCCGGACGCAATGGACCGGATTGCCAAAGGGCTTCACGCGCGCGTCGCCTGGCGGCCGGCCGTTCGCGCCCCAGTGGCGCTTGTAGGCGCCGGTCTGGGCGTCGAAGACGATGACGCGGTGGTTCGTATACCCGTCCGCCACGAAGAGCTCGTTCGTCGCAGGATCCACCGCCACGCTCGCGGGGCGCCCGAGATGCGCGGTGTCGCTGTCGCCGCCCGTCACGCCCGCCTGCCCGATCTGGAGCAGGAGCTTCCCGTCCCGCGTGAATTTCAGGACCTGGTGATCCCGCGCGCCATTGCCGCCGATCCAGACGTGACCCTGCGTGTCCACGAAGATGCCGTGCTCGACCCCCGGCCAGTCGTAGCCCCGACTCGAGCCTCCCCAGGCCTGGAGGAGATTCCCGGCGGCGTCGAACTCCAGGACGGGCGGCGCCGGCACGCAGCAGCGCGAACGCGGCGGGTTGAGCGTCGCGCCGCGCTCGTCCTCGGTCAGCGTGTGGGGGCGCTGGATGACCCAGACGTGGTCCCGGGCGTCCACCGCGACGCCGGAGGCCTGGCCGATGCGCCACTGGTTCGGCAGTGGCTTGGGCCACTCCGGGTCGACGCGGAACTGGGGTGCCTGCCCCTCGCCCTTCCGTTGGGCCGACGCGGCCGTGAGGGGGATCGACGCGCCGACGACCGCGATCGCGACGAGGACCGACCACCGACGAGGCGGCGCCCTCACGACGCTCCCTCCCCGAGCCCGAACACCTGCGCGAGCCGCTCGTAGGACCGACGGCGCGCCTTCGGGTCGTGGGTGATCGTGACGATCACCAGCTCGTCCACGCCGTACGCGTCGGCCAGCGCGAGCAGGCGGTCGCGCACCTGCTCGGGAGCGCCGGCGATCGTGCGCCGGCGCGCGTGCTCGACGATCAGGAGCTCGCGGGCCGTGTACGGGTGGGCTTCGGCCTCCTCGATCGATGGGTAGCGCCCCGCGCGGCCCGTGTACAGGCGCACGATGAACAGGTCGCGGCTCCGCGCGAGCCTCTGCGCCTCGGCCTCGGTGTCGGCGCACACGACGAAGACCGCGACGCTCGCCCGCGGCGCCGCGAGGAGCGGGGACGGCCGGAACGACGCGTGGTAGGCGTGGGTGATCGGTCCACCGCCCTCCTCGTTGATGAAGTGCGCGAAGGAGAACGCGGTGCCGAGGTGGGCCGCGAGCGCTGCGCTCGCATCGCTCGAGCCGAGGAGCCACACCTCGGGCACGGTGGGTCCGCTCGGCATCGCGGTCACCTTCGCGTACGGATGCCCGTCGGGGAAGCTCGCGCGGAGGAAGCCGATGACGTCGGCGACCTGTTGCGGGAACGCGGCGGCGGGGCTGCTCCGCCCGGTACCCCACTCGCTCGCGACCCCCTCGCCGCGCTCCCCCAACGCCCGCGCCGTCACGGGGTCGCTTCCCGGGGCGCGGCCGATGCCCAGGTCGATGCGCCGGGGAAAGAGCGTCTCCAGCACGCGGAAGGTCTCGGCGACCTTCAAGGCGCTGTAGTGCTGGAGCATCACGCCGCCCGCGCCCACACGGATCCTCGACGTGCGCGCGGCGATCTGACCGATCAGGACCTCGGGGCTCGAGCCCCCGAGCCCCGGCGTCGAGTGGTGCTCGGCCAGCCAGTAGCGGTGGTAGCCGAGGCGGTCACACAGCTCGGCGAGCTCGAGCGACTCGTGGATCGCGTCCGCCGGTGTCCCGCCACTCCGCACCGGCGACTGATCGAGGACCGAGAGGCGCGGCATCTAGTTGATCCGCTTCTCCTTGCCCCGCCACTCCTTCTCGCGCAGCACGAACTTCTGGACCTTTCCGGTGGAGGTCTTCGGCAGGTTACCGAACTCGACGGCGGCGGGACACTTGAAGTGGGCGATGTGCCGGCGGCAGAACTCGATGAGCTCCCCTTCCGTCGCCGTCATGTCTGGCTTCAGGGTGACGAACGCCTTGGGCCGCTCGCCCCACTTCTCGTCGGGGACGGCGACGACCGCGCACTCGAGCACGGCGGGGTGCTTGGCGACAGCCTGCTCGACCTCGATCGTCGAGATGTTCTCGCCGCCCGAGATGATGATGTCCTTCTTCCGGTCGCGCAGCTCGACGTAGCCGTCCGGGTGCCACACGGCGAGGTCACCCGAGTGGAACCAGCCGCCGCGGAAGGCCTCGGCGGTCGCGCCGTGCTGCTCGAAGTAGCCCTTCGCCGCATTGTTGCCGCGCATGATGACCTCGCCGAGCGTCTCGCCGTCCTTCGGCACGTCGGTCATGCTGGCGTCCACGACGCGCACGAGGTCGAAGAGCGCGTAGCCCTGCCCCTGGCGGGCGGCGAGGCGCGCCTGCTCCTCGAGCGGCAGCGCGTCCCATTCCGCGTGCCACGCGCACACCGTGTGCGGGCCGTACGTCTCGGTGAGGCCGTAGACGTGGACGGGGCGGAAGCCGAGCTCCTTGAGCCGACCGAGGAGCGTCGGCGAGGGCGGGGCGCCCGCGACGCACACCGTGACCGGGCGCACGAGCGTGTGGGCCCTCGCGTCGTTGACGACGCCGATGTGGACCGTCGGCGCACCGTTGTAGTGGGTGACGCCCTCCGTGTCGATGAGCTCCCAGATCCTCGAGGGCTCGACCTTGCGCAGGCAGACGTGGGTGCCGGCGACGGCGGTGACGCCCCAGGTGAAGCACCAGCCGTTGCAGTGGAACATCGGCAGCGTCCAGAGATACTTGGTGTCGAAGCTCATGTGCGCCTCGAGCACCTCGCCGACCGCGTTGATCCACGCGCCGCGGTGCGAGTACATGACCCCCTTGGGCCGGCCCGTCGTGCCCGAGGTGTAGTTGATCGAGAGCGTCTCGTCCTCGTCCTCGAGCCAGCTCTCGAGGGGATCCGGCGAGCCCGTCGCGAGAAAATCCTCGTACGGATCGCCCACGGCGCCGGTGTCGTCCACGCGCACGACCCTCACGCCCGTCAGGTCGACCGGCTTCACGAGCCCCTCGAGCTCCGCGTCCACGAAGAGGAACCGCGAGCCCGAATGCTTGAGGATGTAGGCGATCTCGTCCGAGGCGAGCCGCGTGTTGATGGCGACGAGGACTCCGCCGGCGGCCGGCACGCCGAAGTGTGCCTCGAGCATCGCCGGGATGTTCGGGCAGAGGAACGCGACCCGGTCGTGTTTCTGGAGCCGCGCGGCGCGGAGCGCCGAGGCGAGGCGCCGGACGCGCTCCTCGAGCTCAGCGTAGGTGTACCGCCGGGTCCCGTGGACGACGGCCACCTTCTGCGGGAAGACGTACGCGCTGCGGGTGAGGAAGCTCACCGGGGTGAGCTCGGTCCGATAGACGTGGCGAAACTCGTCCCTCATGGCCGCCCCTCCGCGCGGGCTTCGCCAAGTTTACCCCAGGACTCCTTGCGTTTCGCGGCGAGTCCGACTAGGCTCCCCGCGGATTCCATCCCGACAGGAGGACCCGATGAGCGACGTGTCACGGCGTGAGTGGCTCGCGGTGGCGGGGGGGCTGGGCGTGGCGGCGACGGCGGCGGGCGGGGCGAACGCCCAGGGCCGGGGCTCGGCGGACGATCTCGTCCGCGCGGTGAAGGGCGCGCGGCTCTTCGACCTGTCGTTCACGTGGAGCGAGCAGTCGCCGGTGCTCGGCCTCAACCCGCCCTACTCGTTCGCGCTCAACCGCACCCACCGGATGACGCACGAGATCTTCGGCCAGGCGCCGGGCAGCCGCGTGTCCTGGGCGTCGGAGATCATGTATTTCAGCGGCCAGCACGGCGCGCCGACGATCGACGCGATCGGCCATATCGGGCGCGACCTGAAGCTCCACGGCGGCGTCGACGCCGTCGCCGCCACCGCCACGCCGGGCGGTATCGGCTCCGGCCTCGGGATCGACAGCTTCCCCGCCGACCTGATGGTGAACCGGGTCGTGTGCCTCGACGTCGCGCGGCAGCTGGCCGGCGGCCGGCCCGACCCGCTGCCGCCGGGCTTCGAGATCACGGCCGCGCATCTCGAGCAGACGTCGCAGGCGCAGGGCGTCACGGTGCAGCGCGGCGACTCGCTGCTCATTCGCACGGGCTGGGGCCAGTACTTCGCCAAGGACAACGCGAAGTACCTGGGCGAGCAGTCGCCCGGACCGGGTCAGGACGGCGCCCGCTGGATCATCGCCAAGGGCGTGCGGCTCGCGGGGGACGACACCGCGACGTTCGAGAAGCGCCCGGCCGCGTACGGCAAGGAGCTCTTCAGCGTCCACATGATGCTACTCGCCGACCACGGCATCTACATCGTCGAGAACGCGAACCTCGAGCCGCTGGGCGACGCGAAGGCCCACGTCGCGCTGCTGATCCTCACCCCGCTGAAGATCCAGGGCGCCAGCGGCTCCCCGCTCCGCGCGATCGCGCTGGCACCCTGAGGCGGGGGTCGCGCGTGGCGCCGGTCAGCGCGGCTGCGGCGTCAGGCGCAGATAGGGCTTGAGCGCCCGCCAACCCTTCGGGAACTTCGCCTTCGCCTCCGCGTCGCTGACGGCCGGGACGATGATGACGTCCTCGCCCTGCTTCCAGTTGACCGGCGTCGCGACCCGGTGGGCGTCGGTGAGCTGGAGCGAGTCGAGCACGCGCAGGATCTCGTCGAAGTTGCGCCCCGTCGTCTGCGGATAGGTGATCGTCAGGCGGACTTTCTTCTTCGGGTCGATGACGAAGACCGTCCGCACCGTGTAGACCTCGTCGTGCGCGGGGTGCATCATCCCGTAGAGGTTCGCGACCTTGCGCTCGGGGTCGGCGACGATCGGGAAGTTCGGCGCGTAGCCCTGCGTCTCTTTGATGTCGGCCGCCCAGCCGCGGTGCGAGTCCACCGGATCGATGGAGAGGCCGATCACCTTCACGTTCCGCTTGTCGAACTCCGGCTTCAGGCGCGCGACGTAACCGAGCTCCGTCGTGCACACCGGCGTGAAGTCGCGCGGGTGCGAGAAGAGAATGGCCCAGCGGTCGCCGATCCACTCGTGGAAGCGGATCGGGCCTTCGGTGGTCTCGGCGGTGAAGTCCGGCGCGGTGTCTCCGAGTCTCAGCGACATGTGTGCCTCCTTGGTGGTGGGGATGGTGTCCGTGGTCAGGCCGCGCCGCGCCGCGTGCCACGGGTCGCGACGCCCACGATGTAGTCGGCAAAGCGCGGCGTGGGGTCGAAGCCCAGCACGGCCGGCGCGTTCGCGACGAAGTTCGACGTGGCGTTGACGTCGTAGAAGTAGACGCGACCGTCGGCGCGGCCCACGAGGTACTCGACGCCGCCGACGTCGATGGACGCCGCGCGCGTGAGTGCCTGCACCGCGTCGACCACCTCCGGCGGAGCGTCCCAGCGGGTGACCGTGAGCCCCGGCCGCGCGTCCACCGGGCACGCGTGAAGGTCGCCCCCGGCCGGCGCCGACGGGACCTGGCAGATGTCGGCCGGGCAGAGGTTGAAATCGGTCGCCGTCCGCACGATCCGGATCGCGTAGAGGAAGCGCCCGTCCAGCACCTCGACCCGCACGATGGCGCCGCCCTCCGACTCGACGTACTCCTGGAGCAGGGCGGTCCCGTCGGGCCCGAAGTCCAACCGCTCGGCCGCGGCCTCGAGGTCCACGCGCGAATCGAACCGCTCGATGAGCGCGCCCGAGCCGCCGACGTTGGGCTTGACCAGCACCGGAAAGCGGACGCCCGCGCTGGCCTTGACGAGCTCGGCGCGGTCGTTCACGACGACCGTCCGCGGATACGCGAGGCCGAGCCGCTCGAAGAGCTCCACCTGGAGCGCCTTCGACTTCTCGAAGCGGTAGGCCGCCACAGGATTGATCACGGGGATCCCGAGCGCCTCGTAGTGGTTCAGGAGTGCCTCGGCGTAGAAGAGCACGCTCCCGTGGCCGCGTCGGTGCGACGACGGGCTCGTGCGATTGACGACGACGGAGTAGGCGCGCCGCCGGTCACGCGGATCGTAGCCGTGACTCGCATGATCGATCCTCTCGACCGGCAGGCGGCGCCGCGCGAGCTCGGCCAGGAGGCGAGCCGACCACTCGGGGTGCTCGTCCACGATGCCGATCGGCAGAGACAGCTCGAGGCTCATGATCGTACCGCTCCGATCGGAAGGGTCTGCTCCGCGAACCAGCCGAGACGCTCCCGCAGCGCCACGACGTCGCCGACCACCGCCACGACCGGCGGCTCGAGCCGCCCACGCCGCGCGCGCTCGGCGATGTCGGCGAGCGTGCCGACGACCGTCTCCTGCCAGTCGGTGCTTCCCCAGCGGACGAGCGCCACCGGCGTCGCCGCCGCACGCCCCCGAGCGACGAGCTCGCGCGCGATCTCCGGCAAGCGCTCGAGGCCCATCAGCACGACCAGCGTATCCACGGCCGTGGCGAGCCGCGCCCAGTCGACGGGGCGCCCGCGCTCCGCCGCGCCCGCGTGCCCCGTGACGACCGCGAACGAGGACGCGACGCCGCGATGGGTCAGCGGGATCCCGGCATACGCCGGCGCCGCGAGGGCGGAGGTCACACCCGGCACGACCTCGAACGGGATGCGCGCACGCGCCAGCGCGAGAGCCTCCTCGCCGCCCCGCCCGAAGACGAAGGGGTCGCCGCCCTTGAGCCTCACGACGCGGCGCCCGCGTCGTGCGTGCCTGACGAGGAGCGCGTTGATGCGCTCTTGGGTCAGCGTGCGAACGCCGCTCGCCTTCCCGGCGAAGATCCGGCGCGCCCGCGGCGCCTCGGCGAGGAGGCGGCGATCCACCAGACGATCGTAGACGACGACGTCGGCGCCACGCAGGAGCTCGAGGCCGCGGACGGTGATCAGCCCCGGGTCGCCGGGGCCGGCGCCGACGAGCGCCACCGACCCTACGCGCGCGCCGGAATGTGAGGTCGTCGACCGAGGTTCGAGCGCCGGCTTCGCCGGCGCAACCGATCCTGGGGGGAGGTTTCGGAAGGGGGGCGAAGCCCCCCTCCGAGGACCTAGGCGCATGCCGTGACTCCCAGGCGCTCGAGGAGGTGGCGCTTGGCTTCCTCCGGCCCCCGCTCGACGATGAGCCGGCGCACCTCGGGCCCGAGGGCGCGCCGCCACGTCTCCGCGTCGGCCACGCGGCCGGCGGCACGCAGCTCACGCCGCGCCTCGGCCGCGATCTGGGCCAGGATGGCGTACTCCGCCGTGAGGAACCGCTCGAGCTCCTCCCGCATCGCGCGGGCGAGCGCCGGGCTCGAACGTGCAGTGCGCCGGATCGTCCGCCGCATTGACCCAGACCCCGCGGGCGCGCGCCTCGCCGAAGAGGGCCGCGTTGACCTCGCCCCGATCGGTCGCCGCGAAGGCGAGGTCGACGGCGTCGAGGTCGGCCGGCTCGAAGCCGCGCGGCTCATGACGGACCCGCCCGTCCGCGGCCAGCGTGGCCAGGGTAGGCGTCAGCGTGGGGCTGATCACCGTCACCGTCGCGCCCGCCGCCAGGAGGCCCTCCGCCCTGCGCTCGGCGACACCCCCACCGCCGACGACCAGGCAGCGCCGGCCGCGGAGCTCCAGAAAGACCGGATAGAAGCCCATCTCAGCCGTCCACGCCGTGCGGGGGCCGGCCAGCCGGGACGTCGCGCTCCGTCGTTTCGACGCGGCCGCCGGCGAGCCGAACGCGGAGCTCTTCGTCGGAGTGACGCGCGCAGAACTGCCGGAAGCTCTCCCCGGCGAACCGCTCGGCGAGGAACGCACGGAGCAGCCGCTCGATCGTCGCGCCGACGTCCGTCGCGGGGACGCGGAGCCCGATGGGCCGCGCGGTGGCCGCCTGACGGCCGAGCCCGCCGCCGACGCAGAAGTAGTAGGCGTCCACGAGCGCGCCGTCCACCTTGACCTTCTTGCCCTCGATCCCGATGTCGGCGATCCAGTGCTGGCCGCAGCTGTTCGGGCACCCCGTCACGTGGAGCTTCACGTGCTCGTCGAAGCCGGGCAGCCGCGCCTCCAGCTCCTCCACGAGCGCACGCGCGAACCCCTTCGTCTCCGTGAGCGCAAGCTTGCAGAACTCGGAGCCCGTGCACGCGATGGTCCCGCGCCAGAAGGGCGAGCTCTCCAGCCGGAGCCCGGCGGCGTCGAGCTCGCGCGCGAGCGCCGCCGCGCGCTCGCGGCGGACGTTCGGGATGAGGAGATTCTGCATGGTGGTCGTCCTGAGCTCGCCCGTGCCGTAGCGCTCCGCCAGATCCGCGGCGGCCCGCATCTCGGCGGGCGTCAGGCGGCCGCGCAGCACCGCGACGCCCGCGTAGACCAGGCCGTCCTGCCTCTGACGATGGATCCCGACGTGGTCCCGGTAGACGTCCTCCGGAGGGTCGTCGGGCACCCCGTGCTCGAGGGACCCGCCGAGCCGGTCCTCGACCGCCGCGAGGAACTTCTCGCCGGTCCAGCCGTGCTGGAGGAAGAGGAACTTGAGCCGCGCCTTCTCGCGGTTCTGCCGGAGCACGTCCGAGTCGCGAAAGATCTCCGAGATCGCCCGGAGGACCGGCAGCGCCTCGTGCCAGTGTACGAACGCGTCGAGCCGCCCGGCCAGGCGCGGGTCGGTCGAGAGCCCGCCGCCGACGCGTACGGCGAAGCCGATCTCGCCCGTCGCCGGGTGGCGGAGCGCGGTCAGCCCGACGTCGTTGATCTCGGGGTAGGCGCACCAGACGCGGCAGCCCGTGATCGAGACCTTGTACTTGCGCGGCAGGTTGTAGAAGGCCGGGTTGCCATTGAGCATGCGCGTCGCCGCGTGCACGAGCGGCGAGGCGTCCACAATCTCGTCGGCGTCCACGCCGGCGAGCGGGCAGCCGGTGACGTTGCGGGTCACGTCGCCGCATGCGCCCATCGTCGTGATCCCGGTGCGCCAGAGCGTCTGGAACACGTCGGGCAGGCTCTCGAGCGTCACCCAGTGGAGCTGGATATTCTGGCGGACCGTGATGTCGGCGATCCCCCGGGCGTAGCCCTCGGCGAGTCCCGCGATCGTGCGGAGCTGGTGGGCCTGCAGCTGCCCGTTCGGGATGCGGATGCGGACCATGAAGTGGCGCGTCGCCTTGCCCTCGCCGCCCTTGCCGCCGATGGCGCCGACGCCGTCGCCCTGGGTGTAGATCCCCCACCAGCGGAAGTAGGTGCCGAGCCACTCGGGCGGAATCGCGTCCCAGCCCTCGCGCGCGAAGCGCACGATCTCGGCGTACGCCTCCCACGGGTTCAGCTCGCCCTTGAGTCGTTCGACGCGCTGGGCCTTCGTTTCGGTCGCCGCCATTGAACCCGAAAGTACCCATTATCGATCGGTTTTGTCAAGAGGCTGTTACGTGAGGTTTAGCAACGTCTTATGGAACACCGCCGCACGCGCCCGGAGATCGATTCGACATTGCTCGCACGCCTCGTGGCCCTCGGGCCTTCACCCTCCCGGCGCCCGTCATGATACTTTTCCTGCGCCGCCCCCGGGCGGCGTCCGAGGGAGGTTCGCCGATGGCGAGGAGCGTCTACGACGAGGTCTACGCCCGCTCGATGAAAGACCCGGAGGGTTTCTGGTCGAGGGCGGCGGAGGACATTCACTGGGAGAAGCGCTGCGATCGCGTCTTCGACGACTCGCGGAAACCTTTCGTCCGCTGGTTCGCGGGCGGCGTCCTCAACACCTGCTACAACGCGCTCGACCTCCACATCGAGCGCGGGCGCGGCAAGCAGCGCGCGCTCGTCTACGACAGTCCCGTCACCAGCACCGTCAAGGTCTTCACCTACGACGAGCTGCGTGACGCGGTCGCGCGCGTCGCCGGCGCGCTCCGGCGCCAGGGGATCGCGAAGGGCGACCGGGTCATCATCTACATGCCGATGGTGCCAGAGGCGGTGATGGCCATGCTGGCGTGCGCGCGCATCGGCGCGATCCACTCGGTGGTCTTCGGTGGCTTCGCGCCGAACGAGCTCGCCAAGCGCATCGACGACGCCAAGCCCCGGCTCATCCTCTCGGCCTCGTGCGGCATCGAGGTGAACCGCGTCGTCCCCTACAAGCCGCTGCTCGACGGCGCGATCGACCTGGCCGCGCACAAGCCAGAGCGCTGCGTGATCCTCCAGCGACCCCACGACACGGCGGCGCTCGTCCGCGGGCGCGACCTCGACTGGGGCGATTTCGTGTCGGGTGCCCCACCGGCCGAGTGCGTGCCCGTGGCCGCGACCGATCCACTCTACGTCCTCTACACGTCGGGCACGACGGGCGTGCCGAAGGGTGTCGTGCGGGACAACGGTGGCCACGCGGTCGCCCTCAAGTGGTCCATGGAGGGGATCTACGGCGTCGGCACGGGCGAGGTGTACTGGGCGGCGTCGGACATCGGCTGGGTCGTCGGGCACTCGTACATCGTCTACGCGCCGCTGCTCAAGGGCTGCACGACGATCCTCTACGAGGGCAAGCCCGTGGGGACGCCGGACCCCGGCGCCTTCTGGCGCCTCATCGCCGAGCACGGCGTCAACGTGCTCTTCACCGCGCCGACCGCGTTCCGCGCGATCAAGAAGGAGGACCCGCAGGGCACGCACATGGCGAAGCACGACCTGCGCCGGTTCCGCACGCTCTTCCTCGCCGGCGAGCGCTGCGACCCCGACACGCTCCTCTGGGCGCGCGAGCGCCTCGGGGTGCCGGTGATCGACCACTGGTGGCAGACGGAGACCGGCTGGCCGATCGCCGCCAATTGCGTCGGCCTCGGGATGCTCCCGGTGAAACCCGGCTCGCCGACCCGGCCCGTGCCCGGCTACGACGTGCGCGTGCTGAGCGAGGACAACCGCGAGATGGACGCGGGCCAGATCGGCTCGATCGCGATCAAGCTCCCGCTGCCGCCCGGGTGCCTGCCGACCCTGTGGAACAACGACGCGGGCTACGCGACGTCGTACCTCACGAAGCATCCGGGCCACTACCTCACCGGCGACGCGGGCTACAAGGACGACGACGGCTACCTGTACATCATGAGCCGCGTGGACGACATCATCAACGTCGCGGGCCACCGGCTCTCGACCGGCGCGATGGAAGAGGTGCTCTCCGCGCATCCGGACGTGGCCGAGTGCGCGGTGATCGGCGTCGCCGACGAGATCAAGGGCGAGGTCCCCGTCGGCTTCGTCGTCACCAAGGCGGGCGTGACCCGGACCGAGAGCGAGATCGTCCGCCAGCTCGTCGAGCGCGTGCGGGCCGAGATCGGCCCAGTCGCCGCGTTCAAGACGGCGATCGTCGTCGCGCGCCTGCCCAAGACCCGCTCGGGGAAGATCCTGCGCGGCACGATGAAGCGGATCGCCGACAGCCAGGCGTACACGATGCCGGCGACCATCGACGATCCCACGATCCTCGCCGAGATCGCCGAGGCGCTCCGGGCCAAAGGATACGCGACGCAACGCTAGGACAGTCGGCTGACCACTCCCCCCGCGCCGCTAGGCCGACGCCGGCCCGCGCGCGCGGAGCCGCCACCAGAGCATGATCCCCGCGAGCGCCAGGAGCCCGAGCGTGCCGTTCCAGAGGAAGGCCGCCGACACACCCCACGCCTGCGAGATCGAGCCCACGAGGAAAGCGCCGACCGGGAAGACGCCGCCGGTCACCCACGTGTAGAGGCTCATCACGCGGCCGCGGAGCGCGTCGGGCGCGCGGAGCTGCATGGATGTGTTGCAGCTCGCCATCAGCATGATGCCGAAGTAGCCGGTGACGAGCAGGAGGGGCGCCGCCATCCAGACGTGGCGGCTCAGGCCGAGCCCGAGCAGCGCGGCGAAGGCGACCGCCGCCGACAGAAACATCTGTCCGAGCCCCGGCTCGCGCGAGCCGCGGCCGCCGACGGTGAGCGCGCCCGCCACGGCGCCGACGCCGAGCGATGCCATGAGGAATCCGAACCCCTCCGCGCCGAGCCCCAGCACGGTGCGCGCCAGCAGCGGCACGTAGACGGTGAAGTTGAAGACGCAGAGGCTCACGACGAGGACGAGCGCGATCGCGACCAGGAGCCGCGGCGTGCGCCGCGCGTAGCGCAGCGCCTCCAGGATGTCCTCGAAGATCGTCGCACGGACCGTGCGCGCGGGCAGACCGCGCGCGTCGAGCCGGCCGAGCGTGAGGATCACGGCGACAAAGCTCACGCTGTTGACGAAGAACGCGGGCCCGACGCCGACCTTGGCGATGAGGACGCCCGCGACCGCGGGTCCGACGATCCGCGCCGCGTTGAAGGCGGCGGAGTTCAGCGCGACCGCGTTCGCCACGTCGCCCTTGCCGACCATCTCCATGACGAACGACTGGCGGGCCGGTTGATCGAAGACGTTCGCGAAGCCGAGCACGAGCCCGAGCGCCGCGACGTGCCAGTACTGCGCTCGGCCCGTCGCGACAAGCGCCCCGAGTAGCAGCGCCTGGCAGGCCAGCGTCGTCTGCGTGGCAACGAGCAGTCTGCGTTTGGGCAGCCGGTCGGCGATCGCGCCGGCGACGACGGAGAACATCAGGATCGGCGAGAACTGCAGGGTCGAGATGAGCCCGAGCTTGAAGGGCGAGTCCGTGAGCTGCAGCACGAGCCACGCCTGCGCGACCGTCTGCATCCAGCCGCCCACGAGCGCCAGGAGCTGCGCGGCGTAGAAGCGGCGGAAGGCGCGGTGGGCGAGGGCGCGCAGCGGATGGGGAAACCGCATCCTATGCCGAGACGCGAGCCCTGGACCTCACGCGACTCCATTCTACAGGCTCCCGGCGCGCGCGGCGGGTGCGCCGAGCCGCGCTTGCGTTCACGAATGATGGAGGCTACCCTCGCCGAACACTCGCTCCATTCCGACCCGATCGAGGAGGCGTTTATGGCGCTCCGAGTCATGTCGGCGGACAGCCACATGGACCTCATCTACCTTCCGCCCGACACCTTCACCTCGCGCATGGACCGGACGTGGGGCGACGCGGCGCCGCATGTCGTCGAGCGCGACGGGCGCAAGTGGTGGGTGTCACGCGACGCGGTGCTCGGCCCGTACGGCGTGTACGGCCCGGGGGTGACGGGCGGCAAGCGCGGCCGGATCCTGGCCGACGCGGGCTTCGCCACGGGCAACGCGACGCGGCCGTCGAACCCGAGCGAGCGCCGCGAGGACCAGGAGCGCGACGGCGTCGAGGCGGAGGTGATCTACGGGATCATCGGTATCTCGCGCGGCCTCTTCACCCACGCGGGCATCGCCGACCACGAGATGCTCACCAGTGTCTATCACGCGTACAACCAGTACATCGCCGCGTTCAACGGCACGCGACCCGGTCGTTACTACGGGCTCGGGTGTCTCCCGAACCATGACGCGAAGCTCGCGACGGACGAGCTCTTCCACTGCGCCACGCTCGGTCTGCACGGCGCCGTGTTCGTCCCGTGGGGCTCGGCGATGCCCGTGTGGCACGAGATGTGGGAGCCCCTGTGGTCCGCCGCCGAGGAGACGGGCCTCGTCGTCTCGTTCCACGTCTTCGAGGGCGGCGGTGCGACCGTCGGGTACGAAGTGAAGGGCATCCGTCACCCCGCAGTCATCGGCTCGTGGACGACCGTCGCCCCGATGCAGATGGACGAGATCTGCGTCTCCGTGATCCTCTCCGGCGTGTGCGAGCGCCACCCGAAACTCCGCCTCGTGCTGGGCGAGAGCGGGATCGGCTGGCTCCCCTACATCCTCGAGCGGCTCGACGACACATACGCGGAGCGTCTGGCCGACGACCTCAAGCTTCCGTTGGTGCCGAGCGCCTACTTCAGGCGCCAGATGTATGCGACCTTTCAGAAGGACTTCCACGGCGTGCGGGCGATGGCCACGATCGCGCCCGACAACGTCATGTGGGGCTCCGACTACCCGCATCGCGACGGGACGTGGCCGTTCTCGCAGGAGGCGATCGAGGCGCAGTTCCGCGGGATCGATCCGGCGATCCAGCGAAAGATGCTCTGGGAGAACGTGCGGCGGGTCTACCGCATCGCCTGACATGGAGGTGCGGTTCTGGGGCACGCGCGGGTCGATCGCGACGCCGGGCCCGCACACGGTCCGCTTCGGCGGCAACACCTCGTGCGTCGAGGTGC
>MNCR01000112.1 GCA_001914535.1 Candidatus Rokubacteria bacterium 13_2_20CM_69_15_1 | reverse complement strand
GAGATCCAGCCCCGTGAACCGATCCCGCCCATCCTGCGGTTCTCCCCGATGCCCAATCCGCTGCTGTCCAACACCGGGGCCCCGATCGGCGACGCCGGGAACGGCTTTCCGTCGGGCCTGACGGGCGTCTGCGGGACCAACAAGATTGCGGGGGCGTGCCTGAGGGGCAACAAGCACTTCGAGCTCGAGAGTGGGGCCGTCATCGCTACGCCCCAACCACCGCCGCCCTGATTGCCGGGGCGCCTCGCCCGGCGGCGGCAGTGTCGCCGCCGCCGAAGGCGGGCGCTGTCTCGCGCTACCAGAACTCCCGCGAGGCCAGGCGCGCGCCCGCCGCCATGCTGGCGAGCTTGGCCCAGACGATGTCGGGGTCGACCGCGGCCTGACCGACCCACGTTCCGAAGCCGCAGTCCGTGCCCGCGATGACGTTCTCGCGGCCGACCAGCCGGGCGTAGCGGCCGATGCGCTCGGCGACGAGCTCGGGGTGCTCGATGAAGTTGGTCGTCGAGTCGAGCACGCCGGGAATGATGACCTTGCCCGCCGGAAGTTTCACGTGCTCGAAGACCCGCCATTCGTGGCCGTGCCGGGGGTTGGCGGCCTCGAAGGAGATGCCGCTCGGCCGGGCTCCGAGGACGATGTCGATGATGTCGGCGAGCGGCACGTCGTGATGGTGCGGGCCCTCGTAGTTGCCCCAGCACAGATGCATACGCGCCTGGTCGGGCGGGACGTTGGACAGCGCGTGGTCGAGCGCCTCAACGTGCAGGCGCGCCATGGTCCGAAATTCGTCGAGGCCCAGAGAAGCGAACTGGATGTGCCGCCCCATCGCGAGATCAGGGCAGTCGACCTGGAGAACGAACCCGGCCCGGGCCACCGCCTCGTACTCGTGTTTCATCGCGTCGGCGATGGCGAAGAGGTACGCCTCGTGGGTCGGGTAGTGGTCGTTGCGAAAGAAGAGGGACACGACGCCGGGCGAGGCGGCGGTCAGGAACGCGCCCTCCGCCTTGGCCTGGCCGAGCGCCGCCTTGAGGTTTTCGATGTCGGTCTGCGCGGCGCGGACGTCCCGCACTGTGATCGGGCCTGTGCACGCGGGGGTGCGGCGCCGCGCGCGACCGGGATCACCGAACACGCGCCTGGCCATCCCGGGGAAGTCCACCAGATCCTGGTACTGGAGCGGCTGGCTCGTGCCGTCGAACCCGCTCAAGCGGTCCTTGACGTAGGTGGCGTAGCTCGGCTTGCTGAATTCGCCGTCGTCGACGATGTCGATGCCGGCCGCGACCTGTTTCTTCACGGCCTCCGCCACCGCCGACTGGATGCGAGCGCCGAGGGCCGCGGCGTCCACGGGCACGCCCTCTTCCCGAGCGAACATGGCTCGGATGAGGTCGTCCGGCCGAGGGAGACTGCCGGTGTGCGTCGTCAGAAAGCGCTCGGTGCTGCGTTTCATCGCACGCTCTCATACCACGGGCGATCGGCGCTGTCACGCCCCGCGACGGCGACTTGACGCTGGCCGCGTGCCCGATGCAGGATGGCCCCGCCCGCACCGGAGCGAGGGCAGGGAGGGACCGTCATGCCACTATCCGCGCGACCTCCGTTCCGCGCCGATCACGTCGGCAGCTTGTTACGCCCGCCCAAACTGAAGGCGCTCCGACTGGAGAAAGAGTCGGGCCGCGCGAGCGAGGGCGAGCTTCGCGCCGCCGAGGACGCCGCCATCCGGGAGGTGGTCGCCTTGCAAGAAGCGGCCGGCCTCCAGGGCATCACCGACGGAGAGCTGCGCCGCAAGTCCTGGCACATGGACTTCCTGCTCCAGCTCGGGGGCCTCTCGAGCCAGGGGCAAACCATTCCGGTTACCTTTCACGGCCAGGCCGGGGACGTGCATTTCACGCGTCCGGATCTCGCGATCACGAGCCGCGTCACCCGACCCCGGCCGATCTTCGTGGAGGCGTTCAAGTTCCTCGCCTCGGTGGTTTCGCGCACGCCCAAGCTCACCATCCCGTCGCCGTCCATGCTCTACACGCAAGTCGGCCGCGCGAACATCGACGCCACCGCCTACCCGGATCTCGACGCCTTCGTCGAGGACACGGCGGCCGCCTATCGGGCCGAGATCGCCGACCTCTACGCCGCCGGATGTCGATACATACAATTCGACGACGTGAGTCTGGCGTATCTGTGCGACGAGGAGATGCGGGCGCAGGGGCGGGCGCGCGGCGACGATCCCGACGCCCAGCTCAGATTGTCGGTCAAGCTGGTCCGGGCGACGCTCCGCGACAAGCCCGCGGACCTGACCGTCTGCACGCACCTCTGCCGCGGCAACTTCCGCTCGAGCTGGCGCGCGCAGGGCGGCTACTCCCGGGTCGCGGAGGTCATCTTCAACGAGCTGCCGTACGACGGCTTCTTCCTCGAGTTCGACGACGCGCGCTCGGGCGACTTCGCGCCGCTCCGCTTCGTCCCCAAACGTGCGCGCGTGGTCCTGGGGCTCGTCACCACCAAGGTCGGCACCCTGGAGCGGAAGGACGACCTCAGGCGGCGTCTCGACGAGGCGGCCAAGTACGTGCCGCTCGAGCAGATCTGCCTGAGCCCGCAGTGCGGCTTCTCCTCGACCATCGAGGGCAACCAGGTCACGGTGGATCAGGAGAAGGCCAAGCTGTCGCTCTGCGTGGAGCTGGCGCGCGAGGTCTGGGGCGGCCTCTAGCTCCTCGGAGGGGGTTCCTTCGTCGACCGCTGCTTGATCTCGGTGATCTTGCGCTCGCGGTCGCTCAGCAGGCGATCCCGGTCGCGGGCCAGCTCGCTCGCGAGCTTCTCGACTTCCTCTCGGCTCTGGGCTCGGCCGAGCGCGTCCCGATGGAGGATCTCGCGCTCGGCGAGCCTTGCCTGGTAAATCTGTCGGGCCTCGGCGATCGCCGCCTTCTGCTCGTCGGTGAGCGGCCGCTCCTCGACCCCGGCCTCGCGATCCTTCTGCCGGAGGCGTTCCATCGCCAGCTCGTACGCGCTCTTGGGGCCTTCGCCAGGCATCGAGTGACAGTGTAACCGGAATCGACGGCGATCGGGACGGGTGCGGTGTCCCACAGGGCGGCCTCGGCGGCCGCCGGCGGCTACCTCATCGAGCGCGGCAGGATCAGGGCCAGATCGGGGAACAGCATCAGCAGGGCGAGCAGAACCAGATCCGCCCACAGGAACGGCAGGACGCCCCGGTAGATCGTCCGCATCGGAATGCCCTTGGCGAACCCGCTCACGACGAAAACGTTGATCGCCACCGGGGGCGCGATCATGCCGGCCTCGCACACCACGACGATGATCACGCCGAACCAGATCGGGTCGAACCCGAGCGTCTGGGCCACCGGGAAGAAGATCGGCACGGTCAGCAGCACCATCGCCAGCTCGTCCATGAAGCCGCCCATGATCACGTAGCCAAGGATGATGAGGGCCATGACGGCCCAGGCCGGCAGGGGCAGCGTCCCGATCGCCGAGGCCGCCGCGCTGGGGACCTGGGTGATCGCGAGGAAATAGCCGAGGATGATCGCGCCGATGAGGATCCCGAAGATGACCGAGCTGCTGTGGACGGTCTCGACCAGGGCCTGGCCGAGCATGCGCCAGGTCATGGACCGGCGAGCCAGGGCCAGAAGGAACGCGCCGGCAGCGCCCACCGCCGCCGCCTCGGTGGCCGTGAACACGCCGACGTACATGCCCCCCATGACGAGGACGAACAGCCCGAGCACCGGCCACACCCGACGGAGCGCCACGACTCGCTCCCGGAGGGGCACACGCGCGACCGCGGGGCCGAGCGCCGGATTGCGCCCGGCGACGATCGCGATCGCGACGAGGTAGAGCCCGACGAGGATGACGCCCGGGACGACGCCGGCCAGGAAGAGCTTGCCGATGGATTGCTCGGTGAGGAAGCCGTAGATCAGGAACATCACGCTCGGGGGGATGAGGATGCCGAGGGTGCCGCCCGCCGCGATCGAGCCTGTGCTCAGACGAGGGTCATAGCCGTTGCGCTCCATTTCGGGCAGAGCAACGACGGCCATCGTGGCCGAGGTGGCAAGGCTGGAGCCGCACACCGCCGCAAAGCCCCCGCACGCCACGACGGTCGCCATGGCCAACCCGCCCGGCCGGTGACCGAGCCAGCGGTTGGCCGTCTCGTAGAGCTCGCGGCTCAGGCCGCTCATTGCGGCGAACTGCCCCATGAGGATGAAGAGCGGGATCACGGTGAGGGTGTAGGAGGCCACGGAGCTGTAGGGCGCGAGCCCCAGCATGGCGAGCGCCGGGTCCAGTCCCGCGATGGCGGCGAAGCCGACGAAGCCCACCACGCCCATGGCGACGCCGACCGGCGTGCCGGCAAAGACGAGCAGCAGCATGGCCCCGATGCCGAGCGTCCCGCTCGCCAGTGGGCTCATCGGGCCCCGGCCCGTACCAGCGCCGCGGGGATCCGGCCGAGGAGCGCCAGCACCATCACCGCGCTACCGAACGCCACCGCGTAGATGAACGGGGCGGCGGGGAGCGCGAGGATCGTCGAGATCTCGCCCTTCTGCGCCACGTGCCACGCCTGGTCGGCGCTTCGCCAGGCGATCAGTCCCCAGAGGCCGGCGCCGAGGAGGGCGTTCACCGCTTCCGTCGCCGCGCGCAGGCGCCACGGAAAGCGCTCGATTACGATGTCGACGACGACCTGCGTGTTGCCGAGCCCGGTGGAGCCGAGGCCGAAGAACACCAGCAGCGCCAGGCAGAACTCCGAAAGCTCGAGCGCGCCGGGAAGGGGCCGGTTCAGCAGGTACCGGCCGAGGACGTCCGCCACGCTGAGGGCCGCCATCGCCGCGAGACAGCCGGCCGCGATGCGCGTGAGGAGGCGGCAGAGCGGCGCCGCCACCGCGTCGGCCCGCGCGGCTGCGCTCGCTCCCCAACCCGCGCCGGGGCCGGTCACCGGTCGTAACGCTGGAGGGCCTCTCGCAGATCCTGAAGAACCTCACGGCCGGGCAGCCCCCTGGACTGCATGCTCGTGATCCACTCGTCCTCCACGGGCTTGAGCTTGGCGGCCCAGCGCGCCCGCTCCGCCGCCGGCACGGCATAGATCGTCGCGCCGGCATTCTTCGCCGCCGCCATGCCCTCCTCCTCGTTCTTGTCCCAGGCGGCGCCGGTGAACTCCGCTCCCCAGGCGCCGCTCAGATCGTCGATGACCTTGCGGAGGTCCGGCGGGAGGCTCTCGTACTTCTTCTGGTTCATGGTCATGAAGAGGCTCGTGGCGTAGAGGTTGACGACCGTGTGGTGACGGAGCACCTCGGCGAGCTTGAAGCCGGAGATCGCCTCCCACGGGAACAGGGTGCCGTCGATCACGCCCCGCTCGAGGGCGTTATAGGTCTCCGGAGCGGCGAGCGTCACGGGTGTGCCTCCCAGGGCCTTCACGATGGCCACCGTCACCGCCGTCGGCGCGCGCAGCTTGAGGCCGGCGAGATCCTCGGGGGTGTGCACCGGTTTCTTTGCCATGTGGATCTGGCCCGGCGGGTGCACGAAGATCCATAGCACCTTCACGTCCGCATGCTCCGCCTTGAGGTGCTTGTCGAAGATGGACCACAGGGCCTGGCTACCGCCCTTGCCCGACTTGTAGAGCAGCGGCAGATCAGCCACCGAGGTGAGCGGGAACCGGCCGGGGGTGTAGCCGTGCGTGCCGAACCCCATGTCGGCGATGCCGTTCTTGATCAGGTCCCAGTGGTCGGCGGGCTTGCCGAGCACCCCGCCCGGATAGATCGTCACCTTGAGCCGCCCGCCGCTCTTCTCGCCGATCAGCTTCGCCCAGGGCACGAGCACCTCACGGTGGTGGCCGTGGCCGATGCCGACCCAGCTCGAGAACCTCAGCTCGATCGGCTTGTCCTGGGCGGCGGCAGGGCCGGCGTGGAGCCCCGCGAAGGTCAGGGCCAGAACGGCGGCCATCCATGCGTGTCGCATCTCGGCGTCCTCCGTGGTTTCCGTCTGGGCGAGGCTCGGGAGCCGCGCGCCGCGGGGTGCGGGGGGCGTGCATCGTAGCTCGGGCGCCACGGCTTGTCCAGCGCGACACGGCGGTGGCGTCGGACGAGCCGGGCGAAAGGGGTTGAAACGGGCGGGTTTCTGCGGGATCCTTGCTACCGTCTAGCATTGACAGGGCCTCTGCATTGGAGCGTGAGCGATGAAAGTCGCCATTTTCTTTGACGGTCAGAACTTCTACCGATCCCTGCTGCGCCACGATGAGTCGCTTCGCGTCGACTACGACCGGCTCGCGACGTGGATCACGGAGCAGGTGGGGGGAGCCAGTGCGCGCTTTTCCGGCGCCTACTACTACGTCGGCGTCTCGGCCGACGCGCCTCCGCTCGTCGAAGGGTTTTTGAAGGGACTCGAGCTCCGCCCGGGCTACTTCGTCAAGCGCGAGCCGCGGGTGCGGCGCGCCGGCCGCTGTCCCGCGTGCGGGAAGGAGTACGAGTACACGACCGAGAAGCGCGTGGACACGCGACTGGTCGCGGATCTGATCCATCACGCCGCGTCCGGCGCCTTCGACGCGGCGGTGCTCGTGTCGGGCGACGACGACTTCGTGCCGGCCGTCGAGGCGGTGAATGCGCTCGGCAGGCAGGTGTGGGTCGCGACGTGGTCCGCCGAGGAGCTGTCGAAGGATCTGCGCGTCAAGTGCTTCGGCCACATCCACCTGAGCGACGGCGTGTCGGTGTTTCGCGTCGAGCGGCGTCCGCACGAGCGCGCGCCGGGGCGGGCGGTGGCCTCGCGACTCGCGCGGCCCGCCACGGCGCCGCCGTCGGACTCGCAGCTCGACCGCGGGCTCCAGGAGCTCCAGCGCGCGGAGGCACGCCTGCCGCACGTGAGCCGTGGGTACTTTGTGATGCGATGGAAGTCGCACGCGCTCCCACCGGTCGGCCCCGAGCGCGAGGCGCTCGTCCAGCAGCTCATCGAGCTTGGTCTGGCCGAGGAGTTCGAGGTGCGGGACGCGGAGGGGCGCCAGGTGACGGCGATCCGCAGACGCGAGCGCGACGGCAATGTCCGTGAGCCCGACGGCAAGGTCGCGCTCCCGGAGCTCCCGGAGCTCCCGGAGTAGGGAGCGCTAGGGCCCGACGACCCGCGTGAGGAGCCGCGCGACCGCGCTCGCGATGGCTTCCCCGCTCGGGAGCCGGCGCGAGGCGCGCGGGTCGTCGCAATCGGCGTCGAAGTCGGTGACCGCGAGCCCCGCGTCGTCCGGGATCGTGAGCCGCGTGGCCCCGTCGCTCGTCCTCAGCACCTGGACCGTCTGGCTCCAGACGGTCGCCGGCGCGCGAAACGGCCGGCGGCGCGTGATCGGCGCCGAGCGCGCGCGCCCGGTCGAGCGCCGCGCGCGCGTCGAGCTTCGCGTCGCGCCCGGCGACGACCTGCACGTCCTTCGCCAGCACGGCGCGCGTGTTGAGCCCTTCGAGGAGCGCGCCCTCGTACTCGGCGGGCAGCACCTCGCGCTCGCGGTCGGACACCTGGCCCCCGAACGCGAGCCGGACGACGAGCGCTGGTTGGCGGATCTGGGCCGGCCTGAAATCGGCGGCGCTAATCGGTACCGGCTCGACGCCACGCATGGGCGCGCAGGCGGCGACGGCGAGTGCCACGACTGCGGCCGCCAGGCGCTTCGGCATGGAGCCAGAGTAGCATTGGCGCGACCTCATGGCGTTGTGGCGCGCGTGTGCGCGCGGTCGGACGCGCCGAGGTTCCGCTAGGCGGCGGCCCGACGATGCGGTACGATGAATGCAATGAGGATTCTGATTGTCCTCGCGTTCGCGCTGCTCGGGGTGGCGCCGACCGCCGCGCAGCAGGTGGAGATCGAGAAGCCCGCGCCGCCTCCGGCGAGGCGCGAGCGCGAGC
>MNCR01000106.1 GCA_001914535.1 Candidatus Rokubacteria bacterium 13_2_20CM_69_15_1 | reverse complement strand
GTGAACAGGCCGAGGGTCACCGCGGGCAGGATCAGGTGCTCGAGCCCGCCGCGCCCGGACGACGGGAGCAGGTTGAACTGCACCGAGCAGATGAGGATGAGCATGATTCCCAGCCAGAAGGTCGGCATCGACTGGCCGAGCAGGGCGACGATCGTGGAGACGTAGTCGAGCAGCGTGTTGCGCCGGACCGCCGAGACGATGCCCGCAGGGATCGCGAGGGCCAGCGCGACGCCAAGGGCGGCGCCCGCCAGCTCGAACGTGGCCGGCATCCGCTCGACAACGAGATCGAACGCGGGCTCGCCGTGGCGCACCGACTGGCCGAAGTCGCCGCGCAGCGCGCCCGAGAGGAAGCGCGCGTACTGGACGAAGAACGGATCGTTGAATCCCATCGCCTCGCGGAAGCGTTGCACGTCCTCGGCCGACGCATCCGGCGGCAGCAGGACGAGGGCCGGGTCGCCCGTGAGGTGGAGGATGAAGAAGACGACGAACGAGACGCCGAAAAGGACGAGCAGCGACTGGAGCAGCCGACGGGTGAGGTACGTCCTCATGGGGCCCGTCGAAGACGGGCCACGGCCTCGATGTGCGGCGTCTGCGGGAACATGTCCACCGGCTGCACCCACTCGAGGCGATACCCCTCGCGCACGAGGTCGCCGAGGTCGCGCGCGAGCGTCGCGGGGTTGCAGGAGACGTAGACGAGCCGGTCGGGCCCGAGTGCGGCGAGCGCATGGAGGGCCTTTGGATGGAATCCTGCGCGCGGCGGGTCGGCGACGACGACCTCCGCCTTGACGCCCTCGCGCATCAGCGCCGGGAGCACGTGGCGGACCTCGCCCGCCAGGAACGTGCAGTTCTCGATCCCGTTCGCGCGAGCGTTCCGGACGGCGTCGGTGACCGCCGCGGCCGCCACCTCGATGCCGTACACCCACCGCGCCCGGCGCGCGAGCAGCAGGCTGATCGCGCCCGTGCCGGAGTAGAGGTCCATGACGGTCTCGCCGCCCGAGAGGCCGCACGCCCCCTCGACGACGCCGAAGAGCCGCTCGGCCTGGAGGGTGTTGGTCTGGAAGAACGAGTTTGCCGAGACCTGGAAGGTGAGCCCGCCGAGCGACTCCCGGATGTGATCCCGGCCGAGGAGCACGTGCTCCTCCGTCCCGACCGCGACGCTCGCCTTGTTGGCGTTCACGTTCAGCACGACGCTCGCCGTCACAGGCACCCGGGCCGCGAGCCGCTCGGCGACGGAACCGAGCGCCTCCACGTCCGGCGTGCTCGCGACGATGTTCACCATCACCTCACCGGTGCGCCGGCCCTCGCGCAGCGACACGAAGCGCAGGAGCCCCGCGCCGGCGTCCGCGTCGTAGACGGAGAGCGCGCGCTGCCGGACCTCTCGCCGGAACTCGTCGAGCAGCCCGTTCAGGGTCTCCGACTCGAGCAGGCACCGCTCGATGTCGAGGACCACGTCGTACCGGTCGGCTTGGTGCAGGCCGACGATTATTCGAGCGGGGTCCGCGAGCCCGCGACCATCGTGGGTGGCCGGAGGGAGACGCGCGATCGTGAACTCCATCTTGTTGCGGTATCCGTACGGTTCGGGGGCTGGAAGGATCGGCCGGAGCTCGAATGCGCCGAGGCCGCCGATCCGCTCGAGGCAGTCGCGCACCTGCTTCTCCTTGGACGCGAGCTGCGCAGGGTAGGCGACGTGCTGGAGCCGACACCCCCCACAGCGGCCGAAGTACGGGCAGGGCGGCTCGACCCGGTCGGGGGACGGCGCCTCGATCGACTCGATGACGGCGCGGCCGAACCGCGAACGGGCGTCCACCAGCTTCGCGCGGACGCGGTCGCCCGGCACCGCGCCTCGCACGAACACGACGTAGCCATTCACGCGCCCCACGCCCTCGCCCCCGAACGCGAGGTCGTCGATGACGAGCTCCAGACTGTCGCCGCGCCGCGGTTTCGCCATGACCGACGCCACTATAGCACCCCGACCTCGCGGCCCTCGCGCCGACGGAGTATGATACAGATACATGAGAGTCGGAGCGCCGCGCCCCGTCGCCGACTTGCTGGTGAGCGCGATTCCGCAACTCGGCGACCGACTCGCCGAGCACCACATTAGGCGCGCGTGGAGCGCCCTCGTCGGCGCCGACGTGGCGCGACGGGCCCAGCCCCAGGCGCTGGTCGACGGCTGCCTCACTGTTGTCGTCGACAACTCCCCGTGGCTGCACGAGATGACGCTTCGTGCCGACGAGTTGACCGCGCGGCTCCGCGAGCGATTCCCCTCCCTTCGCGCGCTCCGGTTCACCCTCGGCACGCTCGAGGCGGTTCCGCCCGCGGCGTCGCCGCGGAGGGACCCACGCTCGTCGGCGCCGCTCGGCGCCGCTGACTTGCGCGCGGTCGACGAGGCGACCTCCACGATCTCCGATCCGACCCTCGCGGCCGCCGCGCGGCGCCTGCTCACGAAGGCGTGGCGCTCCGCCGCGGCACGAGGCGCCGGGCGATGATCCAGCGCCTGCTCGCTCGAATCGGTCTCCTCCTGGTCGGCGCGATGCTCGCCGGGTGCGCCGCCGGGACGGTCACGACGTCGGCCGGCGCGGCGTTGCGGCGTTCCGCGCAGGCTTCGGACCGGCGCGCCGAGGCGTATTACGGCTACACCGTCGCCCAGATGGCGGCGCAGGCGGGTCGGCTCAACGATGCGGTCCCCGCCCTCCGGGACGCCCTCAAGCGCGATCCAAACTCGGCGCATCTCTGGATGACGCTCGCGCAATGGCTCGTGCGGCTCGACGCGGCCGACGAGGCCCTCAACGCCGCGCGACGCGCGGTCGAGCTCTCGCCGGACGACGCCGCGACCCACACGACGCTCGCCGAGCTGCTGCGCGCGCAGAAGAAGTGGGCCGAGGCCGAGGCGGAGCTGGAGAAGGTCATCGCGCTGAACCCGGACGCGGAGGAGCCCTACCTCACGCTCGCGCGCTACCAGGTCGAGCAGAAGGCGTACGACCGGGCGCATGGCGTGCTGCTCCGCCTCATCGAGAAAAGCCCGCGGCTGGCGCAGGCGCACTTCCTGCTCGGACGCCTCGCCGTCGAGACCGAGTCGTGGGACGAGGCCGTCGTCGAACTCAAGAAGGCCGTCGAGCTCGACCCCGACCACGACGGCGCATGGACTGCCCTCGGCTACGTCTACGAGACGCGCCGCCGGCCCGACGAGGCCGTCGAGGTCTACCGGCGCGCCGCGAAGCTGAACCCGGACAACCCGGCGTTCGTCGAGCGGCTCGGCGACCTCTTGATCCGGCTCGGCCGGTTCCAGGAGGCGCAAGCGGAGATCGAGGCCCTCGCCGAGGTCGCGCCGCGTGACGCGCGCGTGTGGATGAAGCTCGGTGCGGTCTTCTACGAGCAGAAGCAGTGGGACCGCGCGGCCGACGCCTTCCGGCGGGCGGTCACGCTCGAGCCGACGAACCTCCGTGCGCGATACTTCCTCGCCACCACGTATATGGACGCCGGCAAGGACGCCGAGGCGCGCTCCGAGCTCGAGCGCATCCTCCGCGTCGACCCGCGCTCGATCGACGCGCGCGTCCAGCTCGGGTTCCTCCACGGGCGGGCCAAGCGCTATGACGAGGCGGTCGCGGTCCTCCGCGAGGCCGTCAATCTCGAGCCGAAGCGGTCCGAGCTCTTCCTCTACCTTGGCACCGCATACTTCCGCGCCAAGCAGTACGACCGCGCGCTGGAGACCCTGCAGGAGGGGCTGAGCCTCGACGAGCAGAACAAGGACCTCCACTTCCAGCTCGGCGTCGTCTACGAGAAGCAGGCGAAGTTCGACGATGCCGTCCGCGCGTTCCGGCAGGTCATCACGCTCGATCCCAAGCACGCCGAGGCGTACAACTACGTCGGCTACATGTACGCCGAGCGCGGACAGAATCTCGACGAGGCGATCCAGCTCATCACCCAGGCGCTCGCGATCGAGCCGGACAACGGGTACTTCATCGACAGCCTCGGCTGGGCGTACTACCAGAAGGGTCGCTACCCCGAAGCGCTGACGGAGCTCAAGCGCGCGGCCGAGAAGACGAAGGAACCCGACCCGATCATCTACGAGCACCTCGGCGACGCCTATCTGAAGAATGCACTCGAGGCCGAGGCGCTCGCCGCGTGGCAGAAGTCCCTGCAGCTCGACCCGGCCGCCGAGGGGGTCAAGAAGAAGATCGAGGACCTCAAGGATCGCGCGCGCCGGGTGAAGAGTGGCTCGAAGGCGCCTCAGTAGCCTCCTCTGGGTGCTGCTGCTCTGTGGCGGGTGCGCCACGGCGCCCCCGCGCCAGCCTGTCGCCGACGACGCTCGCCGCGCCCTCGCGCTCCTCGACGCGCGCCGGCAGGAGTTCACCGACCTCCGCACCCTCGCCGACATCGTGCTCACGCGCGACCGGGAAACGCTGCGATTCACCGGCGCCCTGCTCGTGAAGGGCCCAGATTCGGTGCGCCTCGAGGCGCTCTCGCCGCTCGGCCAGCCCTATTTCCTCGTCACCGTTCACGAGGGCCAACTCACCGCGTACGACGCGACGAAGAACGCGGCGCGCGTAGGGCCGGCCACCGCGGAGACGATCGCCCGCGTGCTCGGCCTGCCGCTCGACGCCGACGCGCTCGTCGCGGTGCTCGCCGGGCACGCCGTGCCGCCGAAGGACCTGCGCGTCGCTGAGCTCGTGCCCGACGACCGTCTCGGCCCTTCGCTGACCCTCGTCGGCGCCGACCGGCGCCAGCGCGTCTGGATGGACTTCGAGACGGGCGCGGTCCGGCAGCTGGAGATCGACGGCGGACCCTTCCCGGTTACGATCACCTTCCGGCGCGACGGCGAGGCTCTGTCGGGCTTCGACCTCCGATCCGAACCCGCCGATGTGGCCGGATCGGTGACGTACCGGAACCTCGTCGTCGGAGGCGGGATCGAACCCGAACGGTTCACGTTGGCGCTGCCGAAAGGGGCGAAAACACAGAGCATCCGTTGAAATCGGCCGGGCCGCATGCTAGGCTCTCATGTCTTGTTGAAGAGGTCGGGGGGCGCCCGTCGCCTAGTGCTCAGCGCCGCGGCCAAGATCAACCTGGCCCTGGAGGTTCTGGGAAGGCGGGAGGACGGGTATCACGAAGTGGCCACGGTCATGCAGGCCGTGGACCTCTCCGACCGGCTGGTGATCGAGGACGCCGAGGTCCTGGAACTGCGCGTCAGCGCTCCCGATGTTCCGAGCGACGGGAGTAATCTCGTCGCGCGGGCCGCGCGCGCGTTGCGGGAGACGGCGGCGGTCAGCCGCGGGGCTCGCATCACGCTCGTCAAGCGGATCCCGGTGGCGGCGGGGCTCGGGGGCGGCTCGGCGGACGCCGCGGCGACGCTCATGGGCCTGAGCCGCCTCTGGCGGCTCGGCTGGCCGAGGGCCCGGCTCGCGGAGCTGGCCGCGACGCTGGGAACGGACGTCCCGTTCTTCCTGCGCGGCGGCGCCGCGCTCGGGACGGGGCGGGGCGAGCGCGTCGAGCCGGTCGCCGGCGCAGCGCTCGCGTTCGTGCTGGTCAACCCCGGCGTCGGTACCAGCACGCCGACGATCTATGGGAGCGTGACCCCCGCGATGTATTCTGACGGCAGCCGCGTCGATCAGATGGTCGCGGCGCTCCGGAGCCGCCGCCCGGCCCGGGTCGCCGAGAGCCTCCACAACGCTCTCGAGGGCGTTGCCACCGCGGCGTACAGGCAGGTGACGCAGATGAAAGCCGCGCTCCTGGCAGCGGGGGCGCTCGGCGCGGGGATGTCGGGGAGCGGGCTCACCGTGTTCGGCGTCGCACGCTCGTTCGACCACGCCCGGCAGATCCGGGCGCGGGTCGCGCGGGGCTCCTGGTCGTGCTGGGCGGTGCGCGCGATTCGAGGCCCGGCGATCCGGATGCGGCGGGAACGCTGAGGAGAAGCCAACGATGGGGCGTGGCCAAGCGGCAAGGCGCGGGACTTTGGATCCCGTATTCGGAGGTTCGAATCCTCCCGCCCCAACCACACCGTGAGTGAGGCGCCGATGGCCTACGAGATGAAGCTCTTGACGGGAAACGCGAACCGGTCACTGGCCGAGGAGATCGGGCAGTACCTGCACCTGCCGCTGTCAGACGCGGAGGTCACGCGCTTCTCGGACGGTGAGGTGTACGTGCAGATCAACGAGAACGTCCGCGGCGCGGACGTGTTCGTGATCCAACCGACGTGCCCGCCGGTGAACGACACGCTCATGGAGCTGCTCATCATGATCGACGCGCTGAAACGCGCGTCCGCGCGCCGCATCACGGCGGTTCTGCCCTACTACGGCTACGCGCGCCAGGACCGTAAGGTCCAGCCACGCGTGCCGATCTCGGCGAAGCTCGTCGCCGACCTGCTCGAAGCCGCGGGCATCGACCGGCTGCTGGCGCTCGACCTGCACGCCGGGCAGATCCAGGGGTTCTTCAAGGTCCCGGTGGACCACCTCTTCGCGAACCCGATCATCATCGACTACCTCGGCAAGAAGGACCTGCGCGAACCCGTCATCGTCGCGCCCGACGCCGGCGGCGTCGAGCGGGCGCGCGCGATCGCCAAGCGGCTCAATGCGAGCCTCGCGATCATCGACAAGCGGCGCGAGGGGCCGAACTCGGCGGTGGCGATGCACCTGATCGGCGACGTCCGCGGAAGGGACACCGTCGTGATCGACGACATGATCGACACCGCGGGCACCCTGATCCAGGCCGTGGGCGCGCTGGCGCGCGAGGGCGCGCGGCGCATCCTCGCGTGCGGCGTCCACCCGGTCCTGTCGGGCCCCGCGGTGGACCGGATCACCACGTCGCCTCTCGAAGAGGTCGTCGTCACCAACTCGATCCCCGTCCCAGCCGGCAAGCGCACGGGGCGCGTCACCGTGCTGACCGTGGCGCCGCTGCTCGGCGAGGCCATCCGCCGCATCCACGACGAAGAATCCGTCTCGACGCTGTTCGTATGACCTTCGCAGAGGGAGTCTGACGATGGAGATGCAGGAGCTGACGATCACGCGGCGAGAGGCGACCGGCAAAGAGGTCGCCAAGCGGTTGCGCCGCGCGGGCCACGTGCCCGCGATCCTCTACGGCGGCGCCAAGCCCGAGCCGGTTCTGCTCGACCCGAAGGCCGTCCTCAAGATGATCCACGGCCACGAGGGCACGACCCAGCTGCTCACGCTCAAGTTCGACGGTGAGGCGGGCGGCGGCCGTCGCATGGCGATCATCCGCGACCTCCAGTTCGATCCCGTGACGGAAAATCTCCTCCACGTGGACCTGCAGGAGGTGTCCGCCGACCGCACGATCACGGTGCGCGTGGCGGTCCGCCCGGTGGGTGAGCCCGCGGGCGTCAAGGAGCAGAAGGGCATCCTCAACATCGTCGTCCACGAGCTCGAGGTCTCATGCTTGCCGACCGCGATCCCCGAACGCATCGAGGCCGACGTGACGGCCCTGATGATCGGCGACGTGCTGACCGTGGCCCAGCTCCGGGCACCCGAGGGCGTCCGGATCCTCACCCCGCCGGGGCAGGCGGTCGCCACGGTGGTGCCACCGATGGCCGAGGAGGTGCCCGTGGCGGCGGCGCCCGCGGCGGCGGCGGTCACCGAGCCGGAGGTGCTCACGGAGCGCAAGCCGAAGGAAGAGGAGGCCGCGCCCGAAGAGGGCAAGAAGGCCAAGAGGCCCGAGAAGACGGAAAAGGAGAAGTAGCGGAGCCAGACCCGCGTGGCCCACGTCGTGGTGGGGCTCGGGAATCCCGGAGCGGAGTACCGGGACACCCGCCACAACGTGGGCCAGCGCGTTCTCGACCTGCTCGCGCAGATGCTCAAGCGTCCGTGGCACCGCGAGGGTCAGACCCTCGTGGCTCAGGGTCAGTGGCGGGGCGAGCGGATCCACCTCATCAAGCCGCTCGCGTTCATGAACGTGAGCGGCCCCGTCGTCGCCCGGTCGCTCCATCGGATCGGCGCCACGCCGTCCGATCTCATCCTGGTCTACGACGACATCGACCTTCCGCTCGGCGCGGTCCGCATGCGGATGAAGGGCAGCCACGGCGGCCACAACGGTGTGCGCTCGGTCATCGAGACGCTCGGCACATCGGACGTCCGGCGCGTCAAGGTGGGCATCGGGCGCCCCGACCGAAAGGAGGACGTCGCCGACCACGTGCTCACCACCTTCGCGCGAGACGAGCTGCCCGTGGTCGACGCCGCGGTCGCCGAGGCGGCGGAGCGCGTGCTGGGACTCCTCGCCGAGCGCGCCCGGGCGGGCTGACTTAGCGGAAGAAGACGACCGTCATCACGGCGAAGAGCGGCAGCAGGACCAGGCCGCTGTAGAGCATGTAGCCGACGAAGCTCGGCATCTTCACGCCCTGCTCCTCCGCGATCGACTTCACCATGAAGTTGGGCGCGTTGCCGATGTACGAGTTGGCCCCCATCGCGACCGCGCCCACGCTGATCGCCGCCAGGATCGTGTGGGGGACGCCCACCACCTCGCGCGCGAGGCCCAGGCTCTGCGCCAGCGCGAGGAACGTCAGATAGGTCGGCGCGTTGTCGAGAAATGACGAGAGCGCGCCGGCCACCCAGAAGAACTGCCACGGCGCGCGCACGCCGAGCTCACCGCCCCGGAGCCGCAGGAGCTCGAGCGCGGGGACCATCGTGACGAAGAGACCGAAGAAGAGGATCGCCACCTCCACGATCGGGTAGGAGGTGAAGCGGTTCGCGCGGCGGATCTCGCGCGGCGTCCGCCAGAGCGAGACGGTCGCCAGGGCCGCCATGACACCTTCCCGCCAGGGTCCGCGGAGGAGCGCGACCGCGAGCAGCACGCCGGCGAGCCCGAGGCCGTTCAGCGTGCCGCGGATCTGGAGTGGCTCGAGCTGAGCCCGGTCACGCCGGATCGCCCCCAGCGGCTCGCGCGTGTAGTGGATCGTGTCCCACACGAAGTACGTCGCGAGCAGCGCGCCGACCATCAGGAGCCAGTGCGGCCAGAGCCGGAAGGTCCAGGTGAAGGGGACGCCCTGCAGGTATCCGAGGAACAGCGGCGGATCGCCGAGCGGCGTCAGCATGCCGCCGATGTTCGAGACGAGGAAGATGAAGAAGATGACGGTATGTCTGACGCGCGTACGCTCGCGGTTGGTCTGGAGCAGCGCGCGGATCAACAGCATCGAGGCGCCGGTCGTGCCGATGAACGACGCGAGCACGGAGCCCGTCGCGAGGAACGCGGTGTTCACCAGCGGCGTCGCGACGAGGTCACCGCGCATACAGATCCCGCCGGCGATCGCGTAGAGGGCGGCCAGCAGGACGATGAACGAGACGTACTCGTACGCCATGTGGAGGAGCGCCCGCGGCTCGCGGACGAGGTAGAGCGCGAGCACCGGCAGCCCGAGCGCGATCGAGACGACGAGTTTGTTGCGATTCGACTCCCACCAGTGAGGCGCCGCGAGGGGAAGGACCGCGATGGCGAGGAGCATGACCCCGAACGGGAGCACGGTGTAGACGGGCAACAGGGCGGCGGTCGTCACGGCTTGGCGTCTCCCGGGAGGGGATGTCGGCGCACCTAGTGTAGCAGCCCGTGCTCGATTGCCGGGGGGTGGGGCGCGTGTTATATAGTTGGTGTTTGTCCCGCGGTGCGGGGTTCCCGAGGGGGGAGCGGAGTGACCAAGGTCATCATCGAGCCCGACGAGTCCTTCGAGAGCGCGCTCAAGCGATTCAAGAAGCAGTGCGAGAAGGCCGGGCTCCTGTCAGAGTTCAAGAAGCGCCAGCACTACGAGAAACCCAGCGTCCGGCGCAAGCGGAAGGCGCTCGCCGCCCGCAAGAAAGCCAAGCGCCGGGAGCGGATGGCCGATTAGCTGGAACACGCCTGGACGTGACGCCGACACTCCCGTGGTCCCGAGCGGGAGCAGATGAGGCGGCGCGTGGCGGCAGGCCGCACCTGGGAGCGACCCACCGAATGGAACGCGGTGCGCGCGCTCTTGGCTCACGAAGCACGAACCGATATGGGTCGCGAGCTGGCGGCGGCCGCAGAGCCACTCTCGGACCCTCTCCGAGTCCACACCGAGCTCGAACTGACGCGCCAGGCTCGGGTCGCGCGCGCGACGTCCGGCGCCCTTCCGGTCAACGGCTTCCCCGACATCCGACCGACGCTCGGACGCTCCCGGGCGGCCGGGAGCGTCCTCGACGGCGTCGAGCTGGTCCGGCTGGTGCCGGCCCTCCAGGCGGTCCCCACGCTCGCCGCGTACGGTCAGTCGGTCAGGACCGTCGCTTCCGAGGTGGCCGCGATCACTGACTCCCTGCCCCGCTTCCCCGAGCTCGCCGACCGACTCGGCCGGTCGCTCGACACGGACGGCACGGTCACGGACGACGCGAGCGCCCGGCTCCGCCACCTGCGTCGCGAGATCCGCGAGCGACGGCGCCGGCTCACCGCCGAGCTCGAGCGCGCCTTCCAGGATCCGGATGCCGAGCGGCTCTTCGCCGACCGGTACGTCACGATCCGCCACGGGCGCTACGTTCTCCCTCTGAGGGCGGAGGCTCGGAGCCGAGTGCGTTGCATCGTCCACGATCGTTCGCAGAGCGGCCAGACCCTCTTCGTCGAGCCGGAGCACGTCGTCGAGGCCAACAACGACCTGGTCCAGGCGACGCACGAGGAAGCGCATGAGACTGCCCGAGTTCTGGCCGAGCTGACGGACGCGGTCCGCGGGCGGATCGACGAGCTCGGGCGGCTCGCCGCGACCGTCGGGCGCCTCGACTGGATCTTCGCCCGCGGGGAGGCCGCGGACCGGATGGGGGCGATCGAGCCGCTGATCGACACGGGGCGCGCCCTGTCGCTCAAGAACGCCCGCCACCCACTGCTCCTGGCCCAGAGCTGGACGGACCCCGAGCGTCCCGTCGTTCCAATGGACATCGAGCTCACGGCTCTGCGCCCACTGCTCCTGATCACCGGCCCGAACGCGGGCGGCAAGACGATCGCGCTCAAGACGGCGGCGCTCCTGGTGTTGATGGCCCAGACGGGCTGCCACATCCCTGCCGCGGAAGGCTCGCGGCTGCCGGTCGTCACGGACCTTCACGCGATCGTCGGCGACGACCAGTCGGTCACGGAGAACCTCTCGACTTTCTCAGCGTTCGTGAAGCGGATCCGCGAGGTGCTCGACCAGGCCGGCGAGCGCTCGCTCGTGCTCCTCGACGAGCTGGGCGCCGGGACCGACCCCGACGAGGGGGCCGCGCTCGCCCAGGCGATCCTCGAGGAGCTCGCCGAGCGGGGCGCGCTTGTGATCGCGACGACCCACCTCGAGCCGCTCAAGGCCTTTGCCTCCACGCATCCCCGTGCCCGCAACGCCTCGGTCGAGTTCGACACGGCGACGCTCGCTCCGACCTTTCGCCTCCGCTACGACCAGCCAGGCCAGAGCTACGCGCTGACCATCGGGGCGCGGCTGGGCCTCTCACCCGAGCTGATCGCCCGAGCCCAGGCGCACCGCTCCGGCCACGCCGCGCGGTTGTCGGAGCTCCTGACGGCGCTCGACGCCCGCGCGCGCACCGAGGCCGAGCGCGCGCGCGAGATCGAGCAGACCCGGACCGACGCCGCGGTGCAGCTCGCGAAGGCGCACGCGACCGTACAGGAGGCCGAGGCGAAGGCGAAGACGATCATCGAGCGGGCGAAGGCGGAGGCGGCGGCGCTCCTGGTCGACATTCGCCGCGCGATCGCCGCCGAGTGGGACCGGCTCAAGCGCGCCGAGCGCTCGCGGCGCACGCTCGAGGACGGTCGCCAGCGCCTGCACGACGCCGCTGGCCGCGTGGACGCGGCGGGGGCGGCTCTTTTACCGCCGCGCGCCGGGGACGGGATGACGCTCACGCCGGGTCAGACGGTGGCGGCAGAACACCTGGGGATTCGGGGAGAGCTCTTGACCATCACCGGCAGCACCGCGACCGTGCGATCAGGGAGCCTCACGGTCCGCGTCCCTCTTCAAGCGCTCCACCCAGTCGATGAAAGCCCGGGCGCGAGTGCGCGGGGGGGCGGGGCAGGCTCTGTGCGAGTGGGGTACCGAGCAAAGGAGGGTGCCCCCGCCCCCCGCTCGATTTCCCCCGAACTGCTCCTGCTCGGGCGCACGACGGACGAGGCCCGCGACGCCGTCGAGAAGTACCTGGACGACGCGTTCGTCGCGGGCTTGCCGAGCGTCCGACTGGTCCATGGCAAGGGCTCGGGCGCCCTCCGCAAGGCGGTGCGTGACCTCCTCGCCGGCCACCCCCTCGTCGATTCCTTTCGGGACGGCGAGCCCCGGGAGGGCGGCGCCGGGGCCACCGTAGCCGCGCTGAAGGTGAGCTGAGCATGGCGTCCTATTCTCAAACGGTGCTCGACGAGATCCGCGCGGCGACCGATATCGTCGACTTCGTCAGCCGGTTCGTGAATCTGAAGAAGGCCGGTCAGAACTGGAAGGGCCTCTGCCCGTTCCACATGGAGAAGACGCCTTCCTTCATGGTCAATCCCAGGAAGGGGATCTTCCATTGCTTCGGCTGCGGCGTGGGCGGCGATGCGTTCGGCTTCCTGATGCGCCAGGACAAGCTCTCGTTTCCCGAGGCGGTGCGCGCGCTGGCTACGCAGGCAGGCGTGGCCCTCCCGGAGGAGCGCGGCGGCCAGGCAGGCGAGCGCGGCCGTGAAGACCTCCTCCGCGCGATGGAGCTGGCCTGGCGCTTCTACGTCGAGCAGCTCGCGAAGCCCGCGGGCGAGCGCGCGCGGCAGTACCTGGCCCAGCGCGGAATCGACTCCGAGGTAGCGCGGCGCTTTGGTCTCGGGCTGGCGCCCGAGGGCTGGGACACGCTCTCGAGCTTCATGAAATCCGAGAAGGTCACGGAGGACGTCCTCGTCGCGGCGGGCCTCGCGATCCCCCGCGAGGGCCGGGCGGGCGTGTACGATCGCTTCCGCGGCCGGCTCCTCTTCGCCATCCGCGATCTCCAGGGCCGCGTCGTCGCTTTCGGCGGCCGCGCCTTCGGCGACGAGCAGCCCAAGTATCTCAACTCGCCCGAGACGCCGCTCTACACGAAGGGTAACCTGCTCTACGCTGCCGACCTCGCCCGGCCCGCGATCCAGGCGAAGAACCGCGCGCTCCTGGTCGAAGGTTACGTGGACTGCCTCATGGCGCACCAGCACGGATTCACGGAGACAGTCGCCGCGCTGGGCACCGCCTTCACCCCCGCACAGCTCGGGCTCCTCAATCGCTACTGCGACGAGGCGGTCCTGTTCTTCGACGCCGACGCGGCCGGGAGCCGGGCGGCCGAGCGCGCGGAGGAGCTGCTCGAGCCCACGCGCTCGAGCATGGCATGGGCCGTCAACCGCACCGGCACCATCGAGGCCTCGGGCGCGCTGCGCCTGCGCGTCGCGCTCCTGCCGGCGGGCCACGATCCCGACACGTTCCTCCGAGAGAGCGGCGCCGCCGCCTTCGAGGAGCGGATCGGGGCGGCGCGAAGCCTCCTCGCCTACGCCCTCGACCGCGCGATCGCCGACCCGGACGGTGCCACGGGGCCGCGCGCGCGGACCAACGCGTTCGCCCGCGCGGCGCTGATGCTTGCCAAGGTCGGCGATGCCCAGGAGGCGGCGCAGCTCTCGCGCGAGGCGGCCCAGAAGCTCGGCGTGGACGCGACGCAGCTCTGGATCGAGGCCCAGCGCTTGCAGACCGCGCTGCGCCGCCCGGTGCCGTCCGCGCCTGCGGCGACACCGGCCGCGACGCCTCCCCCCGTCGAGCGCGACCTGGTCGCGCTCCTGCTCCACTCGATCGAGGCCCGAGACGCCCTTCTGCCCCTGGTCGTGGAGGTGGAGGACTTCGCGTATGTCCCGTTCCGCACGATCGTCGCGGCCCTCCGGCTCCGGCCCTCCGACCCCGCGGAGAGCCTGATGACCGACCTGGCTGCTGCCGAGGCGCGAGGCGTCCTGGCCGCCCTCCTCGTCGAAGAGCGCGCGGAGCTTGACGTCCGGGTTAGCATTGAACAGTTCAGGAGGCGTCTCGAGCGCAGCCAGCGGCTCCGGCGGGCGCGCGAGATGAGCCAATCTATCGCGGACGTCCAAGCCAAAACCGGCGCGGCGGCGCCGCTGCCGCCTGAAGAGCTACGCGTGCTCCACCAGGAGACCGCCGTGGTCTACGAGATCACCGGGGGTGTCGCTCAGTCTCTCGAACCGAGGACTCCAGGGTCCGAAGGAGCGCAGACGGATGAGTGAAGAGCCCAAACTGGAGGAGCTGGACCGGCTGATCACGATGGGGAAGCAGAAGGGCTTCCTCACCTACGACGAGGTCAACGACGCGCTGCCGTCAGACATCGTCTCGCTCGACCAGCTCGACGACATCATGATGATGTTCGGCGCGATGGACATCGAGGTCGTCGACTCCGCAAAGGCTGGGCGCCTCCCCTCGGAGGTCGGACGTGAGCGCCAGGCGGCGCGGGCCGAGGAGGCCGACGACGACGGCCCGGCCGAGCCGATCGACTTGACGCCGGGGCCCGTCGGCCGCACCGAAGATCCGGTGCGGCTCTATCTGCGCGAAATGGGTCGCGTCGCCCTCCTGACGCGCGAGGGCGAGATCGCCCTCGCCAAGCGGATCGAGGAGGGGAAGAACCAGGTCACCGCTGCGATCCTCTCGACCGACCTCGCCCTCGAGCGCTTCCGCGAGCTGCGCGAGCAGCTCAGGCGCAGCGACATCTCCGTCAAGGAGGTCGTGGACGTCAACGAGGAGGAGTTCACCGAGGAGAAGGAGGAGGAGCTCCGGCGTCAGGTCGTCGCGGCCTTCGGCACGGTCGACCGGCTTCTCCGCGATCGGGACAAGCTCGTCGGCCAGGCGAGGAAGCTCCGGCTCAAGGCCGGCGGCCGGAAGAAGACGAAGAAGGGCAAGGAGCCCGCATGGAAGCGGCTCGAGGCCCAGGCGCACAAGTATCAGGAGAAGGTGCTCGACAACCTCCGCAAGCTCAACATCGGCAACCAGATCATCGATCGCGAGGACGGCGACCCCGTCCGCCGCGGGCTCGTCCAGCGGCTGCGCGATCTCCTCGACGACATCGACCGCGCCGAGCGCGTGATCAAGCTCTGGACCAACGGCCGCCGCCCCTCGCCCGAAGAGGTCCAGAACCTCATCTACGTCTCGTTCCGCGACCCGGGCACGGGCGCCGTCAACGGCCAGGTCGGCGACCTCCACCTCAAGGCCGCCAAGAAGTTCCAGTCGCCGAAGGCGCAGCAGATCTGGGTCGCGCAGCAGGAGATCAAGCTCGCCGAGCAGCGCGCCAACAGCAAGGCCGACGAGATCAAGCGGGTCATGACCATCATCAGGCAGGGCCAGATCAAGGCGGCGCAGGCCAAGAAGGAGATGGTCGAGGCCAACCTGCGCCTCGTGATCTCGATCGCCAAGAAATACACGAACCGCGGGCTCCAGTTCCTCGACCTGATCCAGGAAGGCAACATCGGCCTGATGAAGGCGGTCGACAAGTTCGAATATCGGCGTGGCTACAAGTTCTCAACCTACGCGACCTGGTGGATCCGGCAGGCGATCACGCGCGCCATCGCCGACCAGGCGCGCACGATCCGCATCCCCGTGCACATGATCGAGACGATCAACAAGCTCATCCGGACCTCGCGCCAACTCGTGCAGGAGCTCGGCCGCGAGCCCACCCCGGAGGAGATCGCGACGAAGATGGACGTCCCCGTGGACAAGGTGCGAAAAGTCCTGAAGATCGCGCAAGAGCCGATTTCACTCGAAACACCGATCGGA
>MNCR01000021.1 GCA_001914535.1 Candidatus Rokubacteria bacterium 13_2_20CM_69_15_1 | reverse complement strand
CGCGGCGAAGCGGACGCCGAGCTTCCGCACCGTGCCCGCGCCCGCCCAGTCGGTCACCGCCTGCGCGACGAAGCCCATCGAGAGCATGCCGTGGGCAAAGACGCCGCCCATGCCGGCCGCCTTCGCGAACTCGTCGTCCTGGTGGATCGGGTTGAAGTCGCCCGACGCGCCGGCGTAGCGCGTGAGCTGGATCTGCGCGATCGGGCCCTTGACGAGCGGCGGCAGCTCGTCGCCGACCGCGACGTCCTCGAAGTAGACCTTCGCGTACTTCATGGAGCCTCCGCGCTAGAGACGGATCACCATGATACTGCGCATGGTGGCGACGATCGTGTTCGTCCGGTCGGTGATCGCGGTGTCGCGGACGACGAATGCCATGGGGCCGCTCTTGCCCGTCTTCTCGTAGATGTCCACGACTTTCATCCGGCAGAGATAGGTCTCGCCCGGGGTCAGTTGCCGAAAGATCTCGAACTCCTGCTCGCCGTGGAGGACGCGTGAGATGTCGACGCCGAGATCGCGGAGCAGCACGCCCGCGTCCGCGCCCTCGTCGCGGAAGGTCACGGCGAAGGTCGGCGGCGCTATGACATCGCCCCACGCGGACGCCGCTCCGACTCGATCGTCCAGATAGAATGGATTCGCATCGCCGATGGCTCGCGCGAAGTCCTTGATCTTCCCCCGCTCGACCGCGACCAGAAAAGGCGGGTACTCCTTGCCGACGACGGACTTGTCGACCGTGACCGGCATCACGCGCCCGCCTGCTTGTGCATGGCGCGCGCGAGAAACTTCTGGAGGTCGGGGACGACGAACCGCTCGTGACGCCCCTCGGCGATCCTGTCTTTCTCGTCCCACGCCTCGACGGCGAAGAGGAACCGCTTGCCGTCGGTCTCGAGCAGCGTGGCCTTGGCGCGCACGGTCATGCCCACCGGCGTCGCCGCGAGGTGCTTCATCTCGACCATCGTGCCGACCGTGCCGGCGCCCGGCGAGAGGTGGGGCGCGAGGACGGCGTGCGCGGCGTTCTCGAGGAGACCGATGACGAAGGGTGTCGCGAAGACGTGGACGCCGTGGTTCCCCATCGCGTGCGCCGTGCGGTCGGGGGCCACGATCGTGGTGACTTCGGCGGTGGCTCCGGGCTCGAGGGCCATGACGCAGAGTATTACCCCGGAACGAGCCGACGGCGCAAGCGAGCCGTGTCATCATACACGGCGCATGGTTCGCTGGGTCGCGGCCGCGGGGGCCTTCGTTGTCTCGCTCGACTCGATGGTCAACATCGCCTTCCCGGTGATGGCCGCCGCCTTCGGGATCCCGCCCGAGCACGTGCGCTGGATCATCGTCTGCTACGTCGGCAGCTACTCCGTCACGTCCTTCGTCGCCGGCGCCGCGGCGGACCGCGTCGGCCACCTGCGCGTGTTTCGCGCGGGGCTGGCGCTCTCGGTCGCCGGCTTCGCGCTCTGCGGCGGGGCGCCGAGCTTCGGCCTCCTCCTCGCCGGGCGCGCGGTGCAGGGGATCGCGGGCGGGCTCGTCTACGGGACCGCACCCGCGCTGGCGACGCTCGGCGCCGCCCCGACGCTCCGCGGTCGCCGGCTCGGCTTTCTCAACGCGGCGATCGGCCTGGGCTTCGCGTCCGGGCCGGTGCTCGCGGGGGTCCTCGTCGACGCCCTCGGCTGGCGCGCCGTCTTCCACGCGCGCGTGCCGGCGGCGCTCGCCGCGCTCGGCTGGGCGCTCGCCGCCCGCGCGCGCGTGAGCGACGAGGCCGCGCCCCGGCTCGTCGCGGCGCGCGACGTCCTGCGCGTCCCGGTGCTCGCCGCGAGCGCTCTGTCGTTCGTCGCCAACGGCGCGATCTTCGCCATCTGGCTCCTGGCACCCTTCTATCTCGTCGGCGTGCGCGGCCTCTCGGCCTCGACCGCCGGCGCGCTCTTCATGCTGACGCCACTCTCCACCGCGGCCGCGGCGCCGCTCGCGGGGTGGCTCGCCGACCGGGTCGGCGCCCGCGGGCCGATGGTCGCGGGGCTTGTGCTGGAGTCGGTCGGGCTCGGCGCGCTGAGCCGCGCGGAGGCGGCGACCCCACTCGCCCTCGTCTCGCTCGGCCTCTGCGCCACCGGGTTCGGGCTCGGCGTCTTCCAGGTGCCGAACATGCTGAGCGTGATGGCCGCGTTCCCCGCGCGCCATGCGGGCGCCGCCGGCGGGCTCGCGTTCCTGGCGCGGACGCTCGGCGTCGTCACGGGCGTCCTTGTCCTCGCGGCCGTCTTCGCCGGCCGCCGGGGGATTGTGGGCTTTCAGGCCGCGTTCGCGGAGGCGTTCGCGCTCGCCGCCCTCGCAGTCGCGGCCGCGGCGGTGGCCGGGCTCGTCGCCAGGGCTTATACTCGCGAGCGATGACACGCCTCCGCGTCGTGAACCCGGCCGGCGCCACGCCCGGCGAGGTCCGACCGCCCGCCCCGCGCCGCGGGAGCCTGCGCCGTCTACGCGTCGGGATCCTCGACAATTCCAAGCCGAACGCCGACGTGCTCCTGGAGCGTGTCGCCGAGCTTCTCGTGGAGCGCGCGGGCGCCGGCCCGGTCGCCGTGTGGCGGAAGCCGGGCGCCTCGCGCCCCGCGACGGTGATCGACGAGGTCGTCGCCGCCTCCGACGTCGTCCTGACAGGATCGGCCGACTGAGGGTCGTGCACGTCGTGGAGTTTCCACGACGCGGCGGAGATCGAGGCGCGGGGCGTTCCCGTCGCGGTGCTCGGCACCGATGCCTTCGCGTCGCTCGCCGAGGCCGCGGCCGCCTCGCTCGGCATGCCGCACCTCCAGCTCGTCGCGGTGGGGCACCCGCTCGGGGGCATCGACCCGAAGCTGGCCCGCGCGAAGGCCGACGACGTCGTTGGCCGCGTGATCGCGGCCCTCACGGAGGACTCGGCGCCGCCGCCCGCGGCGATCTCACCGTCGGTCGTCACGCGCGTCGACGCGCCCGCGGACATCGACGCGTTCCAGGATTTTGCCCTCGCCGAGGGCTGGTCGGACGGGATGCCCGTGCTCCTGCCGACCGAGGAGCGCGTCGGGCGCATCCTCGGCGGCTTGGCCGCCCGCCGCGCGGAGGTGATCGCGATCCTGGCGCCGCGCCGCGGCGTGGCGACCCTCGAGGCGATCGCCGCCAACGCGGCGCTCGCGGGCGCCGTGCCCGAGCACCTCCCGGTCGTCGTCGCCGCGATCCGCGCCCTCGCCGATCCGCGCTTCAACCTGAACGCGATCCAGACGACGACGCACCCGTGCACGCCGCTCGTGATCGTCAACGGCCCGATCGCGCCGCGGCTCGGGATCAACGGCGGCGCCAACGCGCTCGGCCAGGGTCATCGCGCCAACGCCGCGATCGGCCGCGCGGTGCGCCTGGTACTCCAAAACGTCGGCGGCGCGCGGCCGGGACGCGAGGACCGGGCGACGCTCGGCCATCCGGGGAAGTACTCGTACTGCTTCGCCGAGAACGAGGCGGAGAGCCCGTGGGCGCCGCTCCACGTCGAGCGCGGCTTCCGGGCCGACGAGAGCTGCGTCACCGTGTGCGGCTCGGAGGCGCCCCACAACGTCAACGACCACGGCTCGGCGACCGCCGAGGCGCTCGTGTTCGCGATCGCGGGCACGGCGGCGACGACGGGGAGCAACAACATCTATCTGGGCGGCGAGCCGCTCGTCATCCTCGGGCCGGAGCACGCCCAGACCTTTGCGACCGGAGCCTGGTCCAAGGCCGACGTGAAACGGGCGATCTGGGAGCGCGCCCGCGTCCGGCTCGACCGCTTCAGTCCCGCGAACCGCGTCCGTTTCGCGCGGATCGACCCCGCGCGCTTCGAGGATCGGCCGCTCGCGGAGGAGGTGGCACTCTGTACCGGCCCGGAGGATCTCATGGTGGTCGTCGCGGGAGGGCCGGGGAAGCACTCCGCGATCGTCCCGACCTTCGGCGCCACGCGCTCGGTGACCGTCGCGATCAACGACTGAGCCCTACGCTGCGGTGTGTCCGATCGAGCGCATTGACGCGCCGGAACGGGCCCGATACCCTCGGGTCGAGGTTGACTGATGGCGAGCCCGCACGTGCGCACCCGGCGATGGACGCGGGTCGAGTATGCTCGCCTGATCGACCTGGGCCTGCTCGACGAGGACGAGCCCGTGGAGCTGGTCGATGGTGAGCTCGTCTGCAAAGAGCCGCAGTCCGCGCGGCACGCCGCAGCCGTTCTCCTGGTCGCCGAGGCGCTCCGGAGGGCGTTCGGCGCCGGCTGGCAGGTGAGGATCCAGATGCCGATCGCCCTCGGCGACGACTCGGAGCCGGAGCCGGATGTGGCGGTGGTCGAGGGTGGCCCGGGCGACTTCTTCGACGCGCATCCGGCGTACGCCGCCCTGGTCGTCGAGGTCGCCGTCTCGAGCCTCGGATTCGACCGTGACGAGAAGGCCAGCCTCTACGCCCGAGGCGGAGTGCCCGACTACTGGATCCTCGACGTCGACGGCCGGCGAATGGAAGTTCGGCGAGATCCGAGGGTCGACCGAGAGGCGCCGTTGGGCTGGCGGTACGGCGCCGTTCGGGAGCTCGGCCCCGACGCACAGATTGCCCCCCTCAGGGCCCCTGGAGCCAACATGAGCGTGGCCGCTCTGCTTCCGGGCCCGCGGTAGCCGAGTTCCACGCCCCCAGTTGCGCCTGCCGTCGCGGCGGTGGTAGCGTGGCGCCAACCGCAAAGGGGGACGACATGCCGTCTCAACTCACCGCCAGGCGCCACCGCGTCGAAGGCACGCTCGCCGACGCCATCGAGTTCTGTTTCCAGCAGGGATGGACGGATGGCCTGCCAGTCGTCCCGCCCACCGCCGAGCTCGTCGGCGCGATGCTTGGGGGTGCCCGGCTCGACCCGAAGCAGGAGATCGGCTTCGTCGCTCACCGAGGCGTCTCCATCACCGCGGAGAAGGCCGCCATCAACGCCGTCATGGCCGGCTGCAAGCGCGAGTACATGCCCGTCGTCGTCGCCGCGATCGAGGCGATCGCCGATCCGCGCTGGAGCTACCACGGTCCAGGGACGTCCACGGCGGGAGCAGGCGTGCTGATGATCGTCAACGGGCCGGTCGCCCGCGAGCTCGACGTCAACGCGGGCGACAACCTCTTCGGCCCCGGCTGGCGCGCGAACCTGACGATCGGCCGCGCCGTGCGCCTCGTGATGCGCAACGTCTGCGGCTCGATGCCCGGCACGCTCGACCGCGGGACGCTCGGCCACCCGGGCAAGCTCTCGTATGTCATCGCCGAGAACGAGGCGGAGAGCCCGTGGACGCCGCTCCACGTGGAGCGCGGCTTCCGAGCGGAGCAGTCCACAGTCACGGTGATGGCGGCGGAGGCGCCCCACCAGTTCTACAACCAGCTCTCGAACACCGCGGAAGGGATTCTCACGACGTTGTGCGACGACATGCGAATCTCGGGCAACGTGATGGGCCAGCCGCACTACGCGATCGTGCTGGCCGGCGAGCACATGCGGACGATCGCCAAGGACGGCTGGGGCAAGAAGGACATCCGACGATTCGTCTTCGAGCAGACGCAGAACACCCACGCGCATCTCAAGCGCACAGCGCGCATGTCGGGGTCGATCGATCCCGGCGATGAGGCGAAGCTGAGGCCGCTCATCGCCTCGCCCGACGACATTCTCGTCGTGGCCGCCGGCGGCCGCGCCGGCGCGTTTTCGGCGTACATCCCCGGATGGTCCAGCAGTCGAAGCTCCCAAGCCGTCACCAAGGAGGTCAGGCGAGGATCGGCCGCATAGTCGTCAAACACTTGCGGACGGGCCTTTTTTGTGGCGTGATGGCCCCGATTCAAGTTCCTGGACCGAGGAGGTCAGACGATGATTGAGCTCCTGGATCCCACCACGGGAGTCGCGTCCCAGACGATCGCGTACGTCGACCGGCCGGCGTCGCTCGAAGGCAAGCGCGTCGGCCTCATCGAGAACACGAAGTTCAACTCGGATCGGCTCCTCGCGAAGATCGGCGACATTCTGAAATCGGAGTACGGCGTCGCCGAATGGCGGATGTACCGCAAGCACAACGCGTCCGTCCCCGCGCACGAGGAGCTCATCGCGGAGATCCGCAAATCCTGCGACGCCATCGTCGCCGGCATCGGCGACTGAGGGTCCTGCTCGTCG
>MNCR01000096.1:27432-80777 GCA_001914535.1 Candidatus Rokubacteria bacterium 13_2_20CM_69_15_1 | reverse complement strand
ATCGCCGGCAGGAAGAGGGCGAGGAGGAATGGATAGAAGTCGGGCGTGCGCCCCCAGGCATCGAGCGTGTAGTGGTCGAGCGCGACCATCGCCTTGTGAACCAGATCGGCGAAGGCGCAGAGCAGGATGACGCGCGGCACCCACCGGCGAGGCTCAAGACCGTAGCGGGTGTGAGCGGCGAGGGCGAAGGCCAGGCCGAGGACGATGAGCACCGCGCCGGCGAGGCCGACGAGATGGGGTGGACTCCAGAGGTTCACGTCCTTGCCGACGTTGGCGTGCCACCATTCGTCGAGCGCCGCGCCGGCGACGGCGACCAGGACGCCCACGCCGCCCAGCAGAAGGCCGGCGGGGGCGCCATGACGCCGCCGCCCCCAGAAGAGCGCCCACGCGCTGACCAGGCCGTTGACAGCGACGCCCGTGTACATCAGGACGTGCGGCGGCGAGAAGAAGCTGTCGCGGCCGATCGTGCGGTGCCAGGCGACGTCCCAGAGGAGCCCGGGAAAGCCGAACCACCCCGCGCCGAGGGCGAGCGCGAGCGCGATCGTGACCCCGGTGCTCACGGGTCCTTGAAGGTCACGCCGAGCTCGACGCGCGTCCGGGTGGGGCCGCCGAGCGCCGCGTGCTCGATGGTGTAGACGAAGCGGTTCTGGCTCGCGCGCTGGATTCTCGAGGCGACACCGAGCCACGCGCAGGAGTCACCCTCGCGCAACCGAAGGCGTACGAGCGGGTACGCGGTCAGCTCGACGGGGCGGCCGTTGACCTCCATGCCGAAGCGCACGTTCGCGAGCGCCCGCTCCAGGCCGGCGGCGGTCGGCGCGCACCAGGCCGGGCCCACCGGAACCGGCTGACCATCGATGACCCCCTCGCTCCGCGCCTCGATCTTCGTCCCCGACGGCCAGCCCGCGGCGAAGAACACGTTCCAAAAGATCGCCTCCGTGTACGGGAAATCGCCGAGCGGCTCGAGGCCGAGCTCCTCGAGCGTCATCGGTGGGCCGAACCGCTGAGGCTGGTACGTCGCGCCGAGCCCGGCGAGCGCCAGCACCAGGGCGGCGAGCGCGGCCGCGCGGGCACGCGCGCGACTGCCGAACTCCGCGGCTGCCGCCGTGGCGACGGCGGCGGCCGGCGCAGGGGCGGCGCGGAGGAAGCCGCCCAGGACCCAGCCGATCCAGCCGCTCGCCGCGGCGGTCAGGAGGACCCGCGGGAGCGCCGCGAGGACGCGCTCCGGCGGCCACGGTCGGCCGACGGCCCACCGCATCCACCCTACTTCCATGCCCACGAAGACGAGGGCAAAGGCGACGCCCGCCGCCACCGCGAGCCAGGCCCGCTCGCGCCGACGGCCGGCCCATGCGAACGCGAGCGAGAGGGCCGCCGCGGGCACGGCGAGGATCGGGGTCAACGTGTAGCGCTCGAACGCGACGACCCGGAGCATCACGTCCATGAGCCAGGCGACGCCGAGAAAAACGAGACACGCCACCGTCGGCGCCCAGGGTCCGATCGCCCGCGCGGCGGCGACCAGGACGAACGGCGCGAGCAGGGCGACCAGGAAGGGATAGAGGTCGGGCGTCCGCGTGTGGGGGAGCATCGTGTAGTGCGCGAGGACGAAGTGGCCGCGGTGGACGAGATCGACCAGGATCGCGAGCATCGCCGCGCGCCAGAGCCAGGGGCGTCCGAGGGCGCCGCGCCCGTGCTGCGCCGCCGCGGCGAAGAGCAGGCCGAGCGCCGCGATCCCGGCGCCACAGTGGAGCTGCAGGTGCGGCGGGCTCCAGATGAGCGCGTCCTTCCCGAAGGTGTTGTGCCACCAGGCGTCCACCGGCGCGGCCGCGAGGATCATGAGGATCCCGAGGGCCGTGAGGGTGAAGCCGAACGGCAGGCGGAGCGGCCCCCACCGGTAGACGGGGCCACCGAATTCGTCGGCGTGACCGAAGGTCGCGCGGGCGACGCTCGCCAGGGCGCCGGCCCAGACGCCGAGCCCACCGCAGTAGATGAAGACGTGCGGCAGGATGAAGAACGAGTCGCGGCCGACGGTGCGGTGCCACGCCGTGTCGAGATAGACACCGACCATTCCCGCGGCGCCCGAAACGATCGCGAGCGCCAGCGCGACGTCCGGGACGCTCCACGCGTCACGGGCCGCCTCCGTGTACGGGACACTCCTCATGGCGATGTATGTTACGATGTATAGAGCGCGCGATGACCGAGATGATCCGCAAGCAAGTCTACATCGAGCCCCGGCACGACCGCCTGCTCAAGGAGCGCGCACGGAGGTACCGTGTCACGGAGGCCGATCTGATCCGCCAAGCGATCGACCGGGGGCTCGAACGGACTTCGACGCGCGCACCCGACCCCGAGGCGTGGAAGCAGGTCGAGCGCTTCATCAGGCGTCGGCGGACGGGCCGACTCCGGCAGCAGAAGCGGGCGTGGACGCGGAACCAACTCTATGACCGCTGACGTCCTGATCGACACGAACGTCCTCGTCTACGCTTACGACGCGAGAAACCGCGCCAAGCAGCGCCAGGCCCTCGCAGTCCTACGCCATCTCGTCGTCGCGGCACGCGGCAAGATCTCGACCCAGGTCCTGGGCGAGTTCTATGTAACGAGCACGAGGAAGCTGAACCCTCCCTTGACGCCGATGGAAGCCGCGGGTCAGGTGGCGGCGCTGACGGCCACGTGGCCCGTCGTGTCCGTAACCCCGCTCGTGGTCCTCGAGGCGGCGCGCGGAGCGTCAGGGCACGGGCTCCAATACTGGGACGCCCAGCTTTGGGCGACGGCCCGGCTCAGTCAGATCCCGACAATCCTCAGCGAGGACTTCGTCCACGGTCGCGTGCTCGAGGGCATCCAGTTCGTCAACCCCTTCGCGCCTTCGTTTGCACCGGCCGCGCTCGACTGAGCGGGCTACTTCGAGCGCACGGATCTCAGAAAGCGCAAGACCGTGCGGTTGAAGAGGTCGGCCTGCTCGAGGAAGAATCCGTGGCCGCCCGGGAGCACCACGAGACGCGCGCGACGGATCTTCGTCGCGAGGAACTTGGAGAACGCGGGCGGCGTGAGGATGTCGTCCTTGCCGACCAGCACGAGCGTCGGCACGCGGATCCCGCCCAACCGGTTCACGCGGGTGCCGTTCCAGGCGAGGAGGCCCCGCGCCTGCCGCTCGATCGCCTCGGGCTTGGTCTGGTGCGGATAGGCGAGGGTCCGCTGGAAGGCCTGCTCGACGTTCTCCTTCTTGGCGAGGAACGCCGGGGAGAAGATCCACGGATAGAGCACGTAGCGGAATCGCTCCTCGACGGGGACGCGGTAGGCGAGCGCCACCCACGCCTCGATCGCATGGACGAACCGCGCGTCCCCGTCCGCCCACGTGCACGCGAGGGTCAGCGAGCGGACGAGCCTCGGGTGGCGAAGCGCCAGCTCCATCGCGATCGTGCCCCCCATGGAGGCGCCGACGACGTGGGCGCGCGGAATCGCTAGGTGCTGGAGCAGCGCCGCGGCGTCGTCGGCCATCTGGGCCGTGGCGTAGACGGGCTCGGACGGTAGATCGGTCTCCCCGACTCCGCGGTTGTCGAAGGTGATCACCTGGAAGTGGGGCGCGAGGGCCTTGGCCTGGAGGGCCCAGTTCACGGACGGCGCCGAGAGGCCGTTGATCATCAACACGGGCGCCCCCTGCCCGCTCACCTCGTAGTGGATGCGGATCTGGTTGACGACCGCGAAGGGCATCAGATCACCAGGGCGACCTTGATGGAGCCGGGCTCTGCGTGAGCCGTGAAGGCGTCGCCGATCTTGTCGAGCGCGAAGCGGTGGGTCACGAGGGGACGCGTCTTGACAGTCCCGTCGGCGACGAGGCCCATCGCCTCGGCGAACTCGTCCTGATAGATCATCGAGCCGACGATGGTGACCTCGCGGCGGACGACGGCGAAGAACTCGACCGGCGTCGGCTCGTGGGGCAGCCCTGTCAAGACGACCCGCCCGCCCGGCCGCACGAGCGCCAGTCCGTGATTCACCGCTTCCGCCGTGCCGGCCGTCTCGATCACGCAGTCCACGCCCTCGCGACCCGAGAAGGTACGGGCGACGGTCTCGAGGGGCGCGTCGGCCACGGCGTGGGTCGCCTCGGCGCCGAGCTCGCGCGCGAGCGCGAAGCGCCGTGCGCTGCGGCCGACGACGAGGACCCTGGCCCCGCGGCCGCGCGCCACCTGGAGGGCCAGGAGCCCGAGCGTTCCCGCCCCGACGACCGCGACGGTTTCACCGGACCGCACGCCACCACGGCCGACGGCGCGGACGACGACCGCGAGGGGCTCGGTGAGCGCCAGGTCCTCGTCGGCGGCCGTGGCCGGCGCCTGCCAGCAGCAGCGCGACGGGACGCGCACGAGCTCGGCGAAGCAGCCGTCCACGTCGATTCCGACCGCCGTGCGCGCCAGACAGAGGTTGCGGTTGCCCTCCCAGCAGAGCGGACACGTCCCGCACGCGTAGTTCGGCTCGACCGCGACGCGATCGCCGGGCGCCACGCGCGTCACGCCGGAACCGACCGCCTCGACGCGACCGACGAACTCGTGCCCCATCACCCGGGGGTAGGCCACGGGCCGGTCGCCCGACCAGATGCGGTAGTCGGTGCCGCAGAGACCGGCCACGGCGACGCGCACCAGGACCTCGTCGGTCTGGACCTCAGGAGCCCTCGACGACTCGACCCGCAAGTCGCGCGGACCGTGAAGAACGGCGGCTTTCACGCGGGAAATGTACCCCACTCCCCGGCTTTTTCCTAGACAGGCGCCCGCGGATCTCGCGGACTCGTCGGGGCAATCTTGACGAGCTCGGGCGTTCGACGGTAGCCTGCTCTCGGGACCATTGATGACGTCGTTCCTCTACTACGTCTACGAGCGGCGCCTCCTGCGGCAGATCCGGGGGCGACCGGTCCCCCGGCACCTCGGTATCATCCTCGACGGCAACCGCCGCTACGCGCTCGAGCGCGGCTTCGTCGACCCGCGCGAGGCGTACGCGCTCGGCGCGCGGAAGCTCGACGACGTGCTCCTCTGGTGCGCCGAGCTGTCGATCCCCGCGGTGAGCCTCTGGGTCTTCTCGACGGAGAACTTCCGCCGTGATCCGAGCGAAGTCTTCTCCATCCTGGCGACGGTGGAGGCGAAGCTCGTCCAGCTCGCCCGTCACCCGAGGTTCCGCCGCCTCGGCGTGCGGGTCCGCGCCGTCGGCAAGCTCGATCTCCTCCCGGACTCGGTCGTCGCCGCGATCCGTGAGGCCGAGGCGGCGACGGCCACCAATCGCGGGATGGTCCTGATGATCGCCGTCGCCTACAGCGGGCGCCAGGAGATCATCGACGCGATGCAGGCGATGCTCCGTGAGAAGGCCAAGCAGGGCGAGGACCTCGAGACGATCATCGAGGGCATCTCCGCGGAGACGTTCGCCCAGTATCTCTACGCGCCAGACCTTCCCGATCCGGACCTCATCATCCGAACCAGCGGCGAGGTGCGGCTCTCCGGGTTCATGCTCTGGCAGAGCGCGTACAGCGAGTTCTACTTCTGCGACATCCACTGGCCGGCGCTCAGGAAGATCGACTTCCTGCGCGCCGTGCGGGCGTTCCAGCAGCGCGATCGTCGCTTCGGCTCCTAGGCGGAGCAGCCGAGGTTCGAGCGCCGGCTTCCGAGTCACCTAGCCTGCCGAGTGGCCGCCGTCCAGGAAGATGGTCTGGCCCGTCATGAAGTCGGAGGCGGCGGAAGCCAGGAAGACCGCGAGCGGGCCGATCTCCTCCGGCCGACCGATCCGGCGCATCGGGATGTCGCGCGTGAGCCGCTCGTTGATCCTCGGGTCTGCGAACGCCGTCTCCGTCATGGGCGTGGCGAACCAGCCCGGGGCGATCGCGTTCACCTGAATCCCGTGCCGGGCCCACTCGACGCCGAGCGCGCGCGTGAGCGCGATCACGCCGCCCTTGGTGGCCGCGTAGACCGTGTAGCCGGGAAGCCCCACCTGCCCCAGGACCGAGGCGACGTTGACGATCTTGCCCGACCGCTGGGCCATGAGGTGGGGCGCGGCGGCGCGGCAGCCGTTGAACACGCCGGTGAGGTTCACGTCCACCATGAACCGCCAGTCGTCCGCGGTCATCTCGACGAGCGGCGCCACCTTGGCGACGCCCGAGTTGTTCACCACGATGTCGAGGCGGCCGAGCTCGTGGATCGTGCGCCCCATGAGCGTCTCGACCTCGGCGTAGCTCGCGACGTCCGTGCGCACGACGAGGGCGCGCCGGCCCGCCGCCTGGACCTGACGCGCGGTCTCCTCGAGATCTGCCTTCGAGCGCGCCGCCAGCGCGACGTCGGCGCCCGCCCCGGCGAGCGCCGCCGCGATCGCGCGGCCGAGCCCGCGGGAGGCGCCCGTGACGACGGCGACCTTGCCCGCGAGCGTCACCGATAGAGGCCGTCGAGGACGGCCGCGTACTTCTGTGCGACCACCCTGCGCTTCACCTTCAGGGTCGGCGTCAGCTCGCCGCCGTCGAGCGTGAAGTCTCCCGCGAGCACCGCGAACTTCTTGATCCGCGCGTACGACTGGAGCTGCGTGTTCTTCTCCTCCACGGTGCGCCCGACGCGCTCGACGACCTTGGGGTGCTTGACGAGCACCGCGGGGTCGTTGACGAGGAGCCCCTGGTCGCGCGCGAACTTCGTGAGCTCCTCGGGGTTGACGGTGATGAGCGCCACCGGGTACGGGCGCCGGTCGCCGTGGACCATCACCTGGCTGATGAAGGGGTCGGCCTTCAGCATGTTCTCGATGTTCTGCGGCGCGACGTTCATGCCGCCGGCCGTGACGATGAGGTCTTTCTTCCGATCGGTGATGAAGAGGAACCCGTCCGCGTCGAGCCTCCCGATGTCACCCGTGTGGAACCAGCCGTCGGGCTCGAAGGCTTCCCGCGTCGCGTCGGGCTGCTTGAAGTAGCCGCGCGTCGCCACGTTGGGCCCGCGGGCGAGGATCTCGCCGTCTGGCGCGATCTTGAGCTCGACCCCCGGCAGCGCCTGGCCGACGGAGCCGAACTTGAAGCGGCTCGGGCGGTTGAAGGTCAGCGCCGGGCACGTCTCGGTGAGGCCGTAGCCCTCCAGGAGCAGGATTCCGGCGGCGTGGAAGAACTCCGCGATGTCACGCGACAGGGGCGCGCCGCCCGAGACCGCCCACTGGAGCCTCCCGCCGAGCGCCGCGTGGAGCTTGCTGAAGACAAGCTTGTGGGCGAGCTTGCGCTTCAACTCGAGCCCCGCCGGGACAGGCTGGCCGCGCTGCTGGTGGCGGCTCACGTCGCGGCCGACGCTCACCGCCCAGCGGAAGATCTTCTGCTTCACGGGCGAACCCGCCTGGACGCCGGCCAGGATCTTGGCGTAGACCTTCTCGAAGACGCGCGGGACCGAGCAGATGAAGTGCGGCCGCGCGTCCCTCAGGTTCTCGCCCACCTTGTCGAGGTTCTCGGCAAACGCGGTCGTCAGGCCGTGCGCGACGCCCAGGAACGATTCCAGGCGCGCGAAGGAATGGGCGAGCGGCAAGAAGAGGAGGTGCACCCACCCCTCCTGCGTCGGGTTGGCCTGCATGGAGGCGTTGAGGGCCGCGATGTGGTTGCCGTGGGTCTGGAGCACGCCCTTCGGGGGCCCCGTCGTCCCCGAGGTGTAGACGATCGTCGCGAGGTCCTCGGGCCGCGTCGTCGTGACCCGGTCGGCGAGCGTCGACTTGTGGGCCGCCTCGTGCTCGCGCCCGAGCCTTCGGAGGGTCTGCCACGTCACCACCATCTTCGGCGGCTGCGGGGCGTCGTAGCCCGCGATCACCACGATCTGCTCGAGGCCCGGCATCGTGTCGCGGACCTGCAGCGCCTTGGCGAGCTGGGCCGGATCCTCCACGATCAGGGTCTTCGCCTCCGAGTCGTTGACCACGTAGGCGATGAGGTCCGGCGGATAGGTTGGATAGACCGGCACCGTCACGCAGCCGGCGCTGAAGATCGCGAAGTCGGCTTGCACCCACTCCGCGCGGCTCGCCGAGAGGAGCGCGACGCGGTCGCCCTTTTGTCGCCCCAGGGCGATCAGGCCCAGGGCCAGCTCGCGGACGATGTCACCCACTTCGCGCCAGGTGATGGTCCGCCACTCTGCCCCGACCTTGAACGACTGCGCCGGGCGGCCGGCGCTCTGTTCCACGCGGTCCCAGAACATCCGCGCCAACGTGTCGGCAGCCATGGGCTCCTCCTTGACTCAGCGGTCTCGAAGGGTCAGCGCGTGAAACGGGAGGCCGGCCAGCCCCCGAGCATCGGATCGCACTGGCCAAAAATTATAGCGGGGCGTGCGGATCGCCCCTATATCCATTTTCGTGCTCCCGGGGTCGCCGGCTACACTCGAAGGCAGCGACTCTCGCGACAAGGAGGTGCTCGATGCTCCGGACCGTCCTGCTGGCGGCGCTCGCGGTTCTCCTCACCCAGGGAGTGGCCTTGGGGCAGATCGTCGAGCTCGAGGGGCGTTACTGGTTCACCGATCTCCGCGCCACCATGAAGGCCAAGGGCGGCTCCCTGCCCGGCACCGACATCGACGTGAAAGACGACCTCGGGCTCAAGGGAGCGGACGCCCCGGAAGGCCGTCTGACATTCCTGACCGGACCCAACAGCCGAATTCGCCTCGCCTACACCCCGCTGCACTTCGAAGGCGAGAAGACCGTCGGCCGGACCATCGCGTTCGACGGGACGAGCTTTGCGGCGAACTCGCGCGTGGCCACGGACGTCGAGGTCCAGTACGGCCGGATCGGTTGGATCTGGGAGCCGCTCGGTATCCCCCGAGTCCTCAAGTTCGGCGGGATTCTCGAGGCCAAGGGCTTCCTCATTGACGCCACCCTGAAGAACCGCGGGGTCACGCCGGAGTCCAAGGAATCGGCGACCCTCCCTCTCGTGTTGCCCACGATCGGAGTCGCGCTCGATCTCACGCTGCACCGGACGGTGCACCTGTTCGCCGAGGCCTCCGGCCTGCCCGCCGGTGACCTCGGGCACATCGTCGATGCCGAAGCGGGCCTGCGCTTCCTCCCCGTGCCGCTCTTCAGCCTCTCGGCCGGCTATCGGGTCCTCGACCTTCGCGCCGAAGATAGCGGCAACTTCGCAAAGGTGAATCTCTCCGGGCCGTTCGTGGGCGCGTCGCTCCGCTTCTAGCTCGTCTCGTCGAGTGGTTCACACCGACGCGCGTCCCGCTGGGGCTGTCGCTGATGCGCTCCTCGTTGACGCGATGCGAGAATTAGCTTGACATGTATAACGCGTCGCGTTAGTCTCTCGGGTAGAGGGGAGGCGCGCTTGGCGAACCCCGGTGGGACGAGAACAAAGAGGGTACAGGAGGAGCGACCGATGATGGACGATCCCAAGAAGGCTCAGGAGTTCCTCGATCAAATCGCCGGCAAGGCCGTCGAGACGATGACCGTCTGGGCCGACGCGAATCAGCGCGTCTTGCACGAGATGGTCGAGTTCGGGGCGGCGAGCGCAAAGGAAGGCGTGCGGCTCTACGCCGAGCTGCAGCAGAGCGCGATCGAGGCCCTGCCCAACTCGCAGGCGACGGCACTCCGCTGGCAGACCGCGTGGCAGGACGGCGCGAAGGACCCGGTCCAGCTCTATCAGAAGGCCGTGGCCGAGGGCGTGGAAAACGCCCAGAAGGCGTTCAAGGTCCTCGAGACGCAGGCCCAGGCGGTCACCCGCTCGGCCGAGCGGCTGCAGACCTCGGCGGAGCAGGCGGGCAAGGGCATTCAGGAAACGTACACCGCCGTTGTCGCGAAGATGAGGGACGTGTTCGCGCAGAGCTGAGCGCGTGCCCGGCGGACCCGCGATCCCGACGGCCCGGTCCCACACCGGGCCGTTCTATTTCGGCTGGGCCTTGCGCTTCTCCAGCCGCTCCTCGAGCGATTTCAGGCGCTCGCGCAGCGCGGCTACCTCTTCGCGGAGCCGGTCGGCGTCGGCGTCCGCGCCGTCGCGCTTGGGCTCGGCGCGGGCCCCGAGGCCCGACGCGGGCATCAGGCTCCCCCACCCCGCGCGACTCATCCACTCCTGGAAGACACGCTCCATCTCGCGCTGGTTGGAGACGACCCCCTCGAGGCTCGATTTCATCGAGCGCTGCAGGAAGTCCTGCCAGGCCTCGCCGTGCTTGATGAGCTGGTGGAGGAAGCCGATCGGCAGGTTACCGCGGTGGTTGCGCTCGTTCTCGAGAACGATCTGGGTCAGGGTCACGGCGGTGAGGTCCTCGCCCGACGCCGCGTCGACGACGGAGATCTCCTTGCCCGCGCGGATCATCTCCTCGATTTCCTCGAGGGTGACGTAACGACTCTCCTGCGTGTCGTAGAGTTTCCGGTTCGAGTACCGTTTGATGACGTACGCCATGGCACTCCTCTGCGGGGTGTCCCCCTGAGGCCATCATGAATCGCATAACACTCCGCGTCAAGGGCCACGCCGGGCGCCGTGCTAGACTGCCCGCGGCCGGGGGGAGGACATCATGAAGCTCAAGGGCCGCACCGCACTCGTCACCGGCGCCTCCCGCGGGATCGGTCGGGCCGTCGCCTTGGCGCTCGCCGAGGAGGGTGCCGACGTCGCCGTCAACTACGTCTCGAGCGAGACGGCGGCCAAAGACGTCGCCGAACAGATCCGAACGTTGGGCCGCCGCGCGGTGCTCGCGCAAGCCGACGTCGCCGATTTCCCCGACACGTTCCGGATGGCGCAGGAGATCCTGAAAGAGTTCGGGCACCTCGATATCCTCGTCAACAACGCCGGGATCAGCTCCGACAAGACCTTCGTGAAGATGGACCACGCCTCGTGGCGGAAGGTGCTCGCGATCAACCTCGACGGCGTCTTCAACTGCACCAAGGTGTTCGTCGACCAGATGCTCGCCCAGGGCTACGGCCGCGTCGTCAACATGACGTCCGTCATCGGTCAGATCGGGAACTTCGGCCAGGCCAACTACGCCGCGTCGAAGGCGGGCGTGGCCGCGTTCACGAAGTCGCTCGCCAAGGAGCTCGCCAGCAAGGGCGTCACGGTGAACGCGATCGCGCCGGGGTTCATCGAAACCGAGATGGTCCGGGGGATCCCCGACAAGGTGAAGGAGAAGCTGCTGGCTCAGATCCCGCTGAAGCGGTTCGGGACGGCGGAGGAGGTCGCGCGGGCCGTGTGCTACATCGTCTCGACCGACGGCGACTACATCACCGGGGCCGAGCTCTCGATGAACGGCGGCCTCTTGATGTGACCGTCGCCGATCATGTGGGCTCCTTCCCGCCGAGACGTCGCAGCACCGCGTCGATGCGGTCCTCGAGGCGCTCGATCCGCTCCTCGAGCTCCACGATCTGCTTGGCGACCGCCGTCACCTGGTTGCGCGAGGGCAGGCCGAGCGCCTGGAGCGCCTGCTCGGTGTGCTGCTCGGCGGCCTTCCGGAAGGGCGCCTGCAGCACGAGGACCTGATCGAGCGACTGGCCCATGAGCTTGGCGAACTGCTCGGTCCCCATCGCTTGACCCAGGATCTTCGACCACGCCTCGATCCACTGGTCGAGGAACTGCTTCCACTGGGTCAGGAGCTCCGGCGTCGCGGGCGTCTGGCCGAAGAGCTTTGCCCACGTCTGGAGCCCCTGGTCCAGGACCGGCCGCCAGAACACGGTCGGATCCGGTGGCGTCGCGGCCGGTGGCTCTCGTGAGAGGAGGCGCGTCCACGCCTGCGTCGAATCCTCGACCTGTTTCCTCCACATCTCGAACAGCGCATCGGGTCGAGCCTCAGCCATGACTCACCGTCCTGATCCCACGAGAGGCCGTCATGATCGGGGCGCGAGCCAGCCGGCGACCTTCGGCCAGCAGTGTCGCGCGGCGCCCCGCCCGGCGATCAGTGAGATATGGCCGCCGGGGAGCTCCGCGTACTCCGTCTCGCGGCTGCCGACCACGTCCAGGAGGGCGCGCACGCACGCAGGCGGCGCGATGTAGTCCTCCTTCGCCCCGACGACGAAGACCGGGCAGGTGATGGTCCCGAGGCGCACCGGGCGACCGCCCATGACGAGCTCGCCCCGATAGAGCTTGTTCTCCTGGTAGAAGTCGCGCACCCATTGCCGGAAGAACTCGCCGGGAAAGGCGACGTATTCGTTCGCCCATCGGTTGAGCGCCTGGAAGCTTTCCACGTACGTGTCGTTCCAGAGGTTCCACCAGAGGTTCAGGCCCGTGGACAGATCTATCGTCGGCTTGATGAGCTTGAACCCGGCACGCACCAGGTCGGCCGGGACGGAGCCGAGCGTGTCCACGACGCGGTCGACGTCGAAGTACTCCTTCTTGAGCCACAGGCCGAAGAGGCCGACCTTCGAGAAGTCGATCGGCCCGGCCATGTCGATGTAGTTCTTGACCGGGATCTCGGCGTGCGTGGCGACGAACGACGCCGAGATGGGCGCGCCCATGCAGTAGCCGAGCACGCTGAGCTCTCGCGCGCCGGAGCTCGCGAGGACCTGCTGGGCCATGCGCGGCAGGATCTTCGTCACGCAGTGCTCCACGGTGAGGTCGTTGTCCTCGGGCCCGAAGACGCCCCAGTCGAGCAGGTAGAAGTCGAATCCCTCGCGCGTCATGTGCTCGATGAAGCTGCCGCCCGGGAGCAGGTCGAAGATGTACGGCCGGCTGATCCCGAGGTTGGGGACGAACAGGAGCGGCGTCCGGTAGCGCCGCGTCGAGGCGTAGCGGTAGAGGCGCGACTTGTTTTTCTTGTAGACCTCCTCACGCGGCGTCTGGCCGACCTTGGGCTCGACCGGTCGGGTGACCAACGCGTGCAGGTTCCGGAACCGCCGGAAGTTCCGGTCGAACTCTTCCTGCCACTGTTTCGTCGTCTCCGACGAGGCCGCCGCACCAGGGCCCCCACCGTCGTCGGTGAATCGCTCGATCACGTCGGCGAGTCGCTCCGCACCCATTCGGGCTCCTTGTCCGGGGTGTGCACCGGCATCCGCAGTGCCGCCCGGCGTCTGGCCGATCTTGGGCCCGCTCGGTCTCCCCACTAACGCGCGTAGACCCTCGAGCTGCCGGAAGGTCCGGTCGAGTTCCCCCTGCCACCGCTGGAGGGCCTCCGGCGAGACGGTCGGACCCATGCGGGCTCCTTGTCCCGAGTGAGCGCCGGCGCGCGCAGCGCCGGCGCCTGCGCCAGTATCGCATCACGCGCAAACGCGGGGGTCACATCTGGAACATCGAGCCCAGCTTCATCGCGAGGCCCATGTCGCCCTTCACCTTGAGCTTGCCCGACATGAAGAGCATCTGGCCGGACTGCTTGCCCCCCAGCATGTCGAGCCAGTCCTGGGCCGCGATCTGGAGCGTCAGGTTGGCGCCCGTGGACGGCCCGGTCCTCACCGCGCAGGTCCCGTCCTTGATGACGGCGTGCCATGTGCCGCCGCCCTCGCCGCTCACGTCGTACTGGATCACCGCGCTCGTCCCCGCCGCCTTGTCGGCGCGAAAGCGGCTCGGCATCGCGTCGAACGTCTCCTTCACTGTCGCCATGTGGTCGCCTCCTTGTCAGAACGTGAAGAGGTCCATTCCACCCGTCACCGTGAGCACGGCGCCCGTGATGTAGCGCGCGCGCTCCGAGCAGAGGAACGCCACGGCATTCGCGACGTCCTCGGGCTCGCCCTCCCGCTGCATCGCGACGCGTTTCACCATCCGGTCGTAGAGCGGTGACAGCTTCGCGTTGGGCGCGATGATGCCCGGGGCGATCGCGTTGCACGTCACGTTGTACCGCGCACCCTCCAGGGCCACCGACTTGGCGAACCCGATGACGCCGATCTTCGTCGTGGCGTAGGCGACCTGCCCGAACCCGCCCATGAGCCCCGCGATCGACGCCATGCAGACGATCCGCCCCCAGCGCCGCTCGCGCATCCCCGGGAAGACCGCCTTGGTCATCTTATAGGTGCCCGTCAGGTTCACGCCGAGATTCAGCTCCCAGTCCTCGTCGCGCAGGTCTTTCAGCTGGCCGACGGTGTAGATCATGCCGGCGTTGTTCACGAGGATATCCACGGGGCCGAGGTCCGCCTCGATCCGGGCGACCGTCTCCCCGACCGCCGCCGTGTCGCGGATGTCGCACACGTATCCGAGCGCCCGGCCGCCCGACGCCTCGATCTCCCGGGCCGCCTCGGCGGCGCCCTCGGCGTTGAGGTCCACGATCGCGACCTTGCACCCCTCGGCGGCGAGCGCGACCGCGTCCGCCTTGCCGAGGCTCCGCGCGCCACCCGTGACCAGCGCGACCCGGTCGCGGACCCCCAGGTCCATCCCTATCGTCCCTTGAAGCTCGGCTCGCGCTTGGCGAAGAAGGCCTGGATGCCCTCCGAGGCGTCCTCGGTCTTGAGCGTCCGGAGGAAAGCGCGCACCTCGATCTCGCTCGCCTTGTCGATCGGCGCCTCGAGGCCCTCGTCGACCGCCTCGATGATCAGGCGCGTGGCGATCGGCGGGCGCTTGGCGATCTGCCGCGCCAGCGCCCTGGCGTCGTCGAGGGTCTCGCCCTCCTTGCACAGTCGGTTGACGAGCCCGAGGGCCAGGCACTCCGGCGCGGGGATCTGGGTGCCAAGGATCAGGAACTCGAGGGCCTTCGTGCGTCCGATGAGGCGCGGCAGCCGCTGGGTGCCGCCGTAGCCGGGGATGATCCCGAGGTTCGACTCGGTCTGCCCCATCCGCGCCGTCTCCTTCAGCAGGCGCAAGTGGCACGCCATCGCGATCTCGCAGCCGCCGCCGAGGGCGTGGCCGTTGATCGCGGCGATCACCGGCTTCGGGAAGCGCTCGATCCGCCGCATCACGCCGTTGCCGAAGCGGATGAAGGTGTCCACGCTGCCGCCGGAGAACGCCGAGCCGAGGTCGGCGCCGGCGCAGAAGATCTTGTCGCCCGCGCCCGTGATGATCACCGAGCGCACGGCGTCGTCCTCCTCGACCGAGGCGAGCGCGCCGTTGAGCTCGGTCATGAGCTCGGCGCTGATCGCGTTGGCCGGCGGGCGGTTCAGCGTGACCACGACGAAGCTCTCTTCGCGCGCGAAGCGCAAGGTCTCAAACGCCATCGGTCGTGACTCCTTTGAGGAAGATCGACGCGACCGGCTCGGCGGCGTCGGTGAGGCGGTAGGCGCGCTTGCCGAGCACCCAGGACGTCGCGAGCTGGTCCATCGCGCCGAAGAGCATCTTGGTGGCGACCTTGAGCGGCAGGTCGCGCCGGATGCGTCCGGCCGCCACGCCCTCCTCGAGCACAGACTGGATCACGTCGAAGTAGGCGGAAACCTCGTGGGCGGAAGCGCCGCGGAAGAACTTGTGCCCCTGGCGAAGCTCGACCTGGACGACCTCGGCGAGCTCGGGGTTGTCCTGGATCATCCGGAAGTGGAGCGCGACGATCTTCCGGATCTTGGCGAGGGGGTCGCGTTCCGCGGCGACCTCCTTCTGCACGAGCGCCACCCACTCGGCCATCTTCTCGCGGAAGAGCGTGACGAGGATGTCGTCCTTGGTTTTGAAGTAGAGGTAGATCGTGCCGCTGGCGATCCCTGCTTCGCGCGCGATGTCCGAGACGCGCGAGTTGTAGTAGCCGCTGCGCGCGAACACGCGGATCGCGGCGTCGATGATCGCTTGGGGCTTGTCGGGATCACGCATGGATGCTGACTGAATCGCGGTTCATTCTACGAAGGCGGCTTCCGAGAATCAACCCCCGCGCGTTTGCCCGGCTTCGGTCCTCGAGACACGCACGGAATTCCGGAAAGCGGGGCGTTTCCAGCCAGCCGTGCCAGACGCGCCGGCCAGGAACTGAGCGACTGAGCCATTCGAGCAATCTTCGGTTCGAGTAATGACGTGAATTCGCTGAATTTCCGTTAATTCGACTCGCTGGTACGTCTCCTGCAGCGTGAAGCCGCGGGAGATTGTGAACTCGAGCGGGCGTGTGCTCGCGGCCACTCGTCCGAAAGGAAAAGAGACATGACGAAACGCGCACTGATCGTCCTCGGACTCACCCTGTCGTGCCTCGTATTTCCTGTCGCCAGTTACGCGGATGACCGCGGATTTGGTGATCGCGAAGATGGCGACCGCCGAGATCGTGATCGCCGCGAGCAATCCGATGGTCGGGGCTCGGCGGACGTCACGCTGTACGAGATCAGCGAGCGAGTCACGTTTGACCCCGACCCTCACAACCCTGCGGTCATCGTCAGAACCGCCACGTCGCCGCTTTTGGGGTTTGCCGCGGTCGGGACGCCGCTGTGCCCGTCGGACCTTCTGATCTCGGTCCCGCGATTGCGGAGCTGCACCGTGAGCGCCAATGGGACGAGTAGCGTGTCCGTCGTGACGGGCCTGGGGCTCGTGAGCGGGACGTTCGATGTCCTCATCAATGCGCCCGGCAACGACCCGGTCCACGTCCCCGACCTGCCGGTCATCAGCGGGACTTTCGAGGGCAGCGTCGATCTGTCCGCCGCGGTTGTGCGCCGCGTGCCGCATGGCTCGGTCGAGGGCACCTTCACGTTTCCCGATCCGACGACCGGGCAACTCGTGACGCTGCACTTCATGGGCAAGTTCCGGCTCCCGTTCGGGATCGACCTTCTCGGGAGAGCCGTAAGGCACCGCGACTCACCCGCCCACTTCTATCTCGCGGACGATGGCAGCCACATTCGGATCCGGTCCGACGAGCGCTCGGTCGGCTTTCCGACCGTGCGCCTCGAGGTGCGGTTCCAGTAGCGCCAACGCCGCCGCCCGCGCCCGACGCCGCCGCTGCTCGCCGGCGGCAATCCTTCCCACATTGCCTCCTCGCGCCTAGACGACGCCGTCCCCCGGGTAGATCTCCCGTCGCCGAATGCTGCGCTGGAAGGCGACGTAGCTCTCGCGAGTCATCGGCGGCCGAGCGTTAAGAACCACCTCTCGGGCGCCGCGGGCGCCCTCCCAGAGCAGGTCCACGACCATCGCCGCCATCGCACGCGCCGGCATGACGTAGGCGAGATGCGGGTCCACGATCTCGTAGTCCGCTCCGTGCCCCGAACCGCGAGCGCCGCCCATATACGGGTGAAGCACCGGGATCACCTGGCTCAGGTCGCCCATGTCGGTCGAGCCGGCGCGGTGCCCGGTCTCGCGACAGGCGCCCGGACCGAAGAGCGAGTCCGCGTTCTCCCTGAACACGCGCGCCAGCGTCGGGTCGGTGCGAAGCGGGAGATAGCCCGGCAGGGTCTCGATCTCGACCGTCGCGCCGAGCGCCAGCGCGCCCGCGCGCAGCGCGCGGTCCACCTTGGCGTTGGCGTCGCGAATCCCCTCCAGGGTCCGCCCGCGCACGTACGTCTCGAGCCGCGCCTCGCCGGGGATCACGTTCACCTGCGAGCCGCCGTGCGTCAGAATCGGGTGGACGCGGATCGTGTCGTCGTCCCTAAACGTCTCGCGCACGGCGTTGATCGCCGCGAGCGCGATCTGGGCGGCGGAGAGGGCGTTCACTCCCGCGTGCGGCGCCCCCCCGGCGTGAGCGGCGCGGCCGACGAAGCGCGCCGTCTTGCCGACGCGGCCGTTGTTCGAGTGCGGAACGCACACCGGCCCGTCCTCCGGGCGGGGCGTCGTGTGGATCATCATCGCCAGGTCCACGTCGCTGAAGTGGCCGAGCCGTAGCAGCTCGCACTTGCCGCCGAGGAACTCCAGGCGCCCCGCGCGGACCTCGTCGAGTCGCCACTCGAGGTCGCCGCCCTCCTCCGCCGGCACCGCGAAGAATGCCACGCGGCCCGCCAGGTGCTCCATCGCCTTCGACGTCAGCAGGCCGATCGCCGCGCCCACGAGGCCGGCGATCTGGGCGTTGTGACCGCAGGCGTGGACGGCCCCTGTGGAGGGGTCCGCTTCGGGATGGCCGGTGACGGCGAGCGCATCGAGCTCGCCCACGAGCGCGAACGTGGGGCCCCCACCGGCGCCCCCCGCCACGTCGGCCCGCACCCCGGTCAGCGCGAGCCCGGTACGCGGGGCGAGGCCGAGGCGCCGGAGCTCCGCCTCGACCCGCGCCGCCGTCCGGTGTTCCTTGAAGCCGAGCTCGGGGTGGCGCCGGATCGCTTCCCCGACCGCGACGATCGCCTCGGCGTGGCGCTCGATCGCCTCGTGGACGCGCTGCTTCAGCTCGTCGCGCGTCACCCGGGTGGGACTAGCTGAGCCCGGGGACGAACGCGTCGCGCCCGCGGACGTACGTCGCCTGCCGCTGGGCCGGGTTGCGGTTGATCAGCGGGCGCAGGTACATCGGGTGCGTGGCGCACCGCACCTCGTGCTCGATCGTGAAGAGCGGGCGCGCCGACTCGGGATCCACGATCTCGGTGAACCGGTACTGGATATCGCTGCTCTCTTCGGTGATCAAGCCCCGCTCCGCGAGCCAGTGGTGCGGGCCCGAGAAGTCCGCGATGTAGATCGCGATGTGATGGCCGTCGTAGGGCGGCAGCGGCTCCCGGGTCTCACGGAAGACAAGCTCCTGCCTCACCCCGACCTGGACGCGGGCAAGCGCACCTCCCCCGTCGGGCGTCACCGTGGCGGGGGCCTTGAAGACAGTGCGGTAGAACGCCGCGATGCCCTTGGCGCACCCGGCCTCGACGGGGAACTCGACGTAGGGGATGCCCAGGGTGAGGTCGCCGAACTCTGGCGCGGGAGCGTGGCAGCGGATCCGGTTCCCCCAGGGACACGTGACGGCCACGTGCTTGTTCTCCACCGCATAGTCGAACCGCGTGCCCGCGAGCTTGTCCCTCACGCTGCCGAGCCTCCCCTGGAGGGCCTCGAGGTCGGGGACGACCAGCCCGACGCACCCTCGCAGCACCTGGGGCGCCGCAGTCGGCAGGTGGAACTGCTGTTGACCGGCATTCGCCCACATGTTCTCGAGGCCAACCATGAGGTAGGGGTCGCGGGTCAGCCCCAGCCCGACGACGTAGAAGAGCGTGGCGAGCGCCTGGTCGGGGATCCTCACGTTGACGTGCTCGAGGGCGAGGATGTTGCCGACGTCCTGGCTGCCGCGATCGAATTTCTTGCCTGCCATCGTGGCCTCCCGCGTGAAAGGGTCTGGTGTAGGATAAGCCGATTCCTGACTCGGCGCTGAAACTCGTTGGACCCGGGGAGCGTACCCTATGAAAGCAGCGGCGGCGGTCGCGGAGATCCTCAAGCGTGAGGGCGTCGGCTTCCTGATCGGCTATCCCGTCAACCCCATCCTCGAGGCGGCCGCCGAGGCCGACATCCGGACGATCATCGTCCGCCAGGAGCGGACCGGGCTCCACATGGCCGACGCCGTGAGCCGCATCTCGTCCGGCGAGCGCATCGGCGTCTTCGCCATGCAGCACGGGCCGGGCGCCGAGAACTCGTTCGGCGGCGTGGCGCAGGCGTACGGCGACTCGGTGCCGATCGTGGTGCTGCCGGCCGGCTACCCGCGAAGGCTCATCAATATCCCGCCCAACTTCAACTCGTTCCTCAACTACCAGCACGTGACCAAGTGGGCCGAACAGGTGGTCATGGCCGATGCTGTTCCCGACGCCATGCGCCGGGCCTTCACCCAGGTGAAGAACGGCCGCCCGCGCCCGGTGCTCGTCGAGTTCCCGCGGGACGTCCTCGGCGAGGAGGTGCCGGAGCCGCTCCAGTACCGGCCGGCGCCGCGGCTCTCCACCGCGCCCGATCCGCGCGACGTGGCGCGTGTCGCGGAGGCGCTCGTGGCCGCCGAGCGGCCCGTCGTCTACGCGGGCCAGGGGGTGCACTACGCGCGCGCCTGGCAACCGCTGCGCGAGCTCGCCGAGCTCCTCGAGGCGCCGGTGACGACGAGCCTCCAGGGCAAGAGCGCGTTCCCCGAGACTCACCCGCTGTCGCTCGGCTCGGGCGGGCGGTCGATCGGAAAACAGCTCTATCACTTTCTGATGAACGCCGACCTGATCTTCGGCATCGGCTGCAGCTTCGCCACGACCAACTACGGCGTCGCGATGCCCAAGGGCAAGAACATCATCCACGCGACGCTCGACCCGACGGACCTCAACAAGGACGTCCCCGCCGAGCTGGCCTTGATCGGTGACGCCGGCCTCACCCTCCGGGCGCTCATCGCCGAGGTGAAGGACCGCCTGCGCGGCGGTCCGCGCGGTCGCGCCGGCGCCGTGGCCCAGGAAATCAAGACGCTCAAGACGGAGTGGCTCTCCCAGTGGATGCCGCGGCTCACGTCGAACGCGAAGCCGCTCTCGCCGTACCGGGTCCTGTGGGACCTCATGCACACGGTCGACGTGTCCCGCACGATCATCACCCACGACGCGGGCAGCCCCCGCGACCAGATCTCGCCCTTCTGGGAGCCCGTGGCCCCGCTCACCTACATCGGCTGGGGCAAGACCACGCAGCTCGGCACCGGGCTGGGCTACGCCATGGGGGCCAAGCTCGCCGCGCCGGACAAGCTCTGCGTCAACGTCTGGGGCGACGCCGCCATCGGCTTCACGGGCATGGACTTCGAGACCGCGGTGCGCGAGCGCATCCCGATCCTCTCGGTGCTCCTGAACAATTTCTCGATGGCGATCGAGCTGAAGGTGATGAAGGTGGCGACCGAGAAGTACCGCTCGACGGACATCAGCGGCAACTACGCCGACATGGCGCGCGCGTTCGGCGGCCACGGCGAGCGGGTGACCGAGCCCGGCGAGATCATCCCCGCGCTGAAGCGGGCGATCCGCAAGACCGACGAGGGCGTGCCCGCGCTCGTCGAGTTCATCACCGAGAAAGCCGTGGACTTCTCGCTGTACGGCGCCGGGACCGGGGGCTAGACGCCCCCCCCATGCAGATCAAGTACAGGATCGGCGTCATGCCGGGCGCGTGGCCGGCGGCGCCAGACGGCCGCGATCTCTTCTGGCAGGTGATTCAGACCTGCGAGAGCACCGAGATCGACTCGGTCTGGTTCTCCGAGCGGCTCTCCTCGCCCACCCCCGTCCTCGAGCCTATGGTCGCCATGGCCGCCGTCGCGGCGCGCACGCGGCGGCTCAAGTTCGGTCCGAGCGTGCTCGTGGCGCCGTTCCGCTCCCCCGTCCTCGCGGCGCGCCAGCTCGCGATGCTCGACTACCTCTCCGGCGGGCGCGTCCTCCCGGCCGTCGGCATCGGCGTCGAGCAGGAGCGCGAGTTCCGGGCCGCCGGCGTGCCGTTCAAGGAGCGCGGCCGCCGCACGGACGAAGCGATCGGCATCATGCGCCGCTGCTGGGCCGAGGACGAGGTGACCTACGACGGCGAGTTCTGGAAGCTCGAGCGCGTCACGGTCCTGCCGAAACCCGTCCAGCAGCCGATGCCGCTCTGGATCGGCGGCAACAGCGAGGCGGCGATGCGCCGCGCCGGCCGCCTCGGCGACGGGTGGATCCCTTCCTTCATCACCCCTGCCGAGTTCCGGATCGGTGTCGAGAAGACGTGCGCGTACGCGGGGGAGGCGCGGCGCGAGATCCCCGGCGACCACTTCGGCGCCCTCGTGAATTTCTGGCTCGACCCCGACCCCGCGCGCGCCCGCGCGATCGCGGCGCCCTTCGTCCCGCGCGGCCGCGTCGACGATGCGACGCTCGCCGCCTGCACCGCCTTCGGCCCACCCGAGCTTCTGGCCGAGCGACTCGAGCAGTACGTGGCGGGCGGCGCCTCGAAGTTCATCGTGCGGCCGATGGGTCCGTCCGAGCGAATGCTCGACCAGCTCGCGCGGTTGGCCGACGAGGTGATCCCGCCCTTCCACCGTCGCTAGGTCCCTCGGCCGCAGCGCCCCGCCGCGCGTCGGCCTGGCGCAGCGGCGTCGCTCGACCACGCGGCACGCGCCCGCATGGCCCGTTGCGGCTCTACTCCATCACACGCTGTGAGCCCGCAGACGCGCCGAGGGAACGGGTCTCGCCGACCCCTCTCCGCCAGCCCGACCCGTGACGGGGCGATCGGGTCAGCTCGACTGGAGGATTCTGATCAGCAGGTCGGGGTCGATGTTGCCGCCCGACAGGACCACGCCGACGCGCGCGCCGCGCGGGAGGGGAAGCCTGCCGGCGAGCACCGCGGCGGCGCCCACCGCACCCGTCGGCTCGACGACGATGCGCGCCCGAAGCGCCAAGAACCGCACGGCGGCGACGATCTCCGCGTCGGTCACGAGCGTGACGTCGGTGAGGCGCTCGCGGAGGATCGGGAACGTGAGCGCACCGGGGCTCGTGACACGGATCCCGTCGGCGATCGTGGGCGGCGGCGCGATAGTGACGCGCTCGCCCTTCCGCAGCGAGAGGTAGGTGTCGTTCGCGGTGTCGGCCTCGACGCCGATCACCGCGATGGTCGGAGCGAGGCTCTTCGCCACCGTGGCGCAGCCCGCCATGAGCCCGCCGCCGCCCACCGGCGTCACGAGCGCGTCGAGCGCGGGGGCGTCCTCCCACAGCTCGAGCGCCGCCGTCCCCTGGCCCGCCATGACCGCGTAGTCGTCGTACGGTGGCACGAGCACGCGCCCGGTCTCGGACGCGATGCGCTGGGCGAGCGCCGCCCGGTCGTCCTTCATCCGGTCGTAGAAGACGATCTCGGCGCCGTAGCCGCGGGTCGCCTCGACCTTGAGCGCGGGCGCGTCGGTCGGCATGCAGATGACCGCGCTCGTCCCGGTGATCCGCGCGGCCAGCGCGACGCCCTGAGCATGGTTCCCCGACGAGTACGCCACGACGCCCCGCGCGCGCTCCGCCGCCGGGAGCGAGAGGAGCTTGTTCAGCGCGCCGCGGATCTTGAAGGATCCCGCGCGCTGGAGGTTCTCGCACTTGAACGACACGCGGTAACCGCTCGCGTCGTCGAAGGACTCCGACACGATGACCGGGGTGCGGTGAATGCGACCGAGGAGCCGACGGCCCGCGGCGTGGACGTCGTCGACGGTGAACGTGGAGGCGCCAATCACGACGGCGAGATTATATACTCGTCCCATGCGACGGTGGCTCGCGGCGGCGCTGGTTCTGCCCCTCGCGGGCTGCTCCCTCATCTCGCTCGACCTCACGCCGCGGATCGAACCGCTGCGGGAGCAGACGGTCGAGGGCAGCGGCCGCGCCAAGATCCTCCTGCTGGACATCTCTGGATTCCTCTCCGACGAGGCCGGCGCGCCGAGCCTCGTCATTGGCGCGCCGTCCGCGCCGCGGGTGCCGCTGCTCGTCCGCGTCCGCGAGGAGCTCACGAAGGCCGCCGACGACGGGGACGTGCGCGCGCTCGTCGTCCGGATCAACAGCGCGGGCGGGACGGTCACGGCCTCCGATGTCATCTTCCGGGAGCTCGACCTCTTCAAGCGTTCCACCGGCAGACCCGTCGTCGCCGTCATGCTGGACATCGCCGCGTCCGGCGGCTATTACGTGGCGCTCGTCGCCGACACGATCGTGGCCCATCCGACATCGGTGACGGGCTCGATCGGGGTCCTGATGGTCACGCTGAGCGCCGAGGGGCTCATGCAGAAGCTCGGTCTCTCGACCACGACGATCAAGTCGGCGGAGCGCAAGGACATGGGGAGCCCCTTCAGGCCGATGACCGACGAGGAGCGGAAGATCTTCCAGGTGGTCATCGATGGGCTCTACGACCAGTTCGTCGCGAAGCTCGCCGAGCGCCGGAAGCTGCCCCTGGAGACGGCCCGGAAAGTCGCCGACGGCAGGATCTACACGGCCCAGCAGGCGCTCGAGCTCAAGCTGATCGACCGCGTCGGCTACATGCCCGACGCCATCGAGGCGGCGAAGCGCGCGATCGGCGTGGAGGAGGCACGGGTCGTCGTGTACCGCCGCCCCCGCGAGTACCGCGCCACCTACTACGCGCGCTCCGAGGCGCCCGCGGGCGCGATGGAGGGCTCGCTCATGCAGCTCCCGGCGGTCCTGGGCGCTGGGCCACGCTTCCTCTACTTCTGGTGGCCCTGAGGCCGAGCCGCGCGGGCCGAATCCGGACCGCACGGCAGGTGGGATGAAGCCGTTCCGTTTCGGCGTGGTCGCCCGCAGCGCAGCCTCGCGGGCGGAGTGGACGGACAAGGCCCGCAAGATCGAGGCCCTCGGCTACGCCGTCTTGGCCGTGCCCGATCATCTCGCCGAGGTTCTGGCACCGATCCCGGCCCTGGTGAGCGCTGCCGAGGCAACGAAGAGCCTCCGGCTCTCCACCGCCGTGCTCAACAACGACCTCCGGCATCCCGTCGTGGTCGCGCGCGAGGCCGCGACGGTGGACCTCTTGACCGATGGCCGGCTCCAGCTCGGCCTCGGCGCCGGGTGGGCGCAATCCGAGTACGACCAGGCGGGGCTCTCTTTCGATGCGGGAGCCACCCGGGTCGAGCGGCTGGCAGAGGCAGTCGCCATCATCAAGGGACTGCTCGAGGGCGAGAAGGTCACCTTCGCCGGTCGGCACTATCGTGTGACCGGCCATGCGATCTACCCGCTTCCGGTCCAGCGACCCCGCCCGCCGATCCTGATCGGTGGCAACGCGCGACGGCTCCTCGTCCTCGCCGCACGGGAAGCTGACGTCGTCGGCCTGACGGGTATCACATTCCAGCGCGGCGGAGCCCAGCCCGACGTCGCCACGTTCCGGGCGGCGGCGGTCGACGAGCGGGTTGAGATTATCCGCAAGGCGGCGGGCGAGCGATACGACCGGCTCGAGCTGAGCGCGCTGGTGCAGCGGGTCGTCGTCACGGACGACCGCCGCCAGGCCGCCGCGGAGCTGGCGCGCCGCTGGAGCCAGCTCGACCCCGAAGACATTCTCGAGAGTCCCTACGTGCTTGCCGGCACGGTGGACCAGCTCGTCGACGATCTCCAGGCTCGCCGGCGCCGCTGGGGGATCTCCGACTACCTCATCTTCGAGGCGGGTCTGGACGCCTTCGCCCCTGTCGTGGCCCGCCTCGCCGGCAGATAGGACCTCCGACGTCGGCTCGCCTCGCTCACGGCGCGCCGATCACGAGGTCGAGGTAGTGCTTGACGATCCGCGCCGTCGCGCCCCAGATGATCTCGCCGTCGTAGTCGTAGAAGTACACGGGACGCCGGACGCGGTCGCGCGTCCAGTGCTCGACCCGGAAGTTCGCGGGCTCGAGGAGCGCGGCGAGCGGCACCTCGATCACCTTCTCGATCTCCTCACCGTCTGGCCGCCAGACAACGGGCTCGCGGATCACGCCGACCCACGGCGTGATGACGAACTGCGTGGCGACGGTCTCGGTGTCGTCGAGCGCGCCGAGCGGCTCGACGGCCCTTCGCGGGAGGCCGATCTCCTCCTCGGATTCCCGCAGCGCGGCGTCGAGCAGCGAGGCGTCGCGCGAATCGACGGTGCCGCCCGGGAAGGAGATCTGGCCCCGGTGGGTGGAGACGCGGTCGGTGCGCTTGGCGAAGACCAGATACGGCCCGCCACGCTCGATAAGGGGAACCAGCACCGCGGCCTGGACGAGCGGTCCCGTGGCCACGACCCGCCGCGCCCGCGCGGCGAGCCGCTCCCGCGTGCGCGCCGCCAGCTCGTCGAGGGTCATCGGCGGACCGTGCTCACACGCATCCGGCGCTAGGACGTGACAAAGCCGCCGTCGACATTCAGCGCCTGGCCCGTGATCCCGGCGGACTCGGGCAGGGCGAGGAACACCGCGGCGTGGGCGATCTCCTCGGCCTCGATCATGCGCCGCTGCGGGACCAGGCGCTTGTAGTAGCGCTCGAAGATTTCCGTGCCCGACATCGGCCCGGCCTTGGTGGCCTGCGTCGCGACGCCCATCCCGGCGCGCACGTACCCGGGGCATATCGCGTTCACGGTGATCCCGGGATAACCCTGCGAGCCGAGCTCGGACGCCAGGGCGCGCGTGAGGCCGACGACGCCGTGCTTGGAGGCGACGTAGGCGCTGACGAAGCCGTACCCGCCCATCTTTCCGAGGACCGACGCGATCGTGATGATCCGCCCGCGCCGCCGGGCGATCATCTGCGGGAGCGCCGCGCGGATCGCGCGGTAGGTGCCGTTCAGGTTGACGTCGATGACGCGCGTCCACTCGCTCTCGTCCTGCTCGAGGAGGAGGCCGGCCGTGCCCAGGCCGGCGCACGTGACGAGCACGTCGAGCCCTCCGAACTCCCGCACCGATCGCTCGACGAGGGCGCGCATGTCCGCCGAGCGGCTCACGTCCGCCCGCACGGCGACGGCGCGCCCGCCCGCGCGGCGGACCTCCTCGGCCACCGCGTCGGCGCGCTCTCCGAGATCCGCGGCGACCACGCCCGCCCCCTCGGCCGCGAACGCGAGCGCCACGGCGCGGCCGATGCCGCCGCCCGCGCCGGTGATCGCCACGGCGTGATCCTCGAGGCGCATGCGCGGATCAGGTCAGCGGTCCATCCGCTCGAGCACCGCCGACATGATCTGCCCCGCTCGGCCGCGGATCACGAGGTCCGCGCGCGCGTCGAGCGGCGTCGGCGCGAGGTTGACGATGACGAGCGTGGCGCCCGCCTCCCTGGCGTGCAACGGGATGTAGGCCGCCGGATAGACGACGAGCGAGGAGCCGAGCACGACGAACAGGTCGGCCTCCCGCGCCCTCCGCTCCGCCTCCGCCATCGCCCCCTCGGGCATCGCCTCCCCGAAGAGCACGGTCGCGGGCTTGACGATGCCGCCGCACGCCGGGCAGGTCGGCGCCGCGTCACCCGCCTCGAGCCAGGCGTGCACCTCGTCACGCGTGTAGGCCGCGGAGCACGCGAGGCACCGCGCGCGCGTCGCGTTGCCGTGGAGCTCGATGACCTTCTCGGGCGGCAGGCCGGCGGCCTGGTGGAGGCCGTCGATGTTCTGGGTGATGCAGCAGTCGAGGCGGTCGCGCCCGTGGAGCTCGACGAGCGCCACGTGGGCAGCGTTCGGCCGGGCGGCGCGGATCACAGGGTACGTCACCCGGCCGAGCTCCCAGTACTTTCGCCGCCCCTCGAGGCTCCCGATGAAGTTCGCGTAGGTAAACTCGTTGGGGTCGAAGCGGTCCCAGATCCCGCCCGGGCTCCTGAAGTCGGGGATGCCCGACTCGGTGCTGACGCCGGCGCCCGTGAACGCGACGGCGCGCCGGGCGCGATCGAAAAGCTCTGCGAGGCGTGTGGCGTCACCGCTCACTGTTGTTCGACGACCGGACGGTCGGCCAAGGCTACCACGTCCGGCAGTGTCGCAGCCAGACGACCGCGCCCACGAACACGCATCCGCACCCGGCGAGCAGCGCCGCGTTCGGTCCCGCGCCCGCGACGGTGCCGACGAGCGCGGTGAGCACGGTGAAGAGCGCGTTGTTGATCACATGGCACGCGATCGCGGGCAAGGCGCTCCCGGCGATCTCGGTGATCCACCCGAGGTAGAGCCCGAGGACGAAGGCGAGCAGGGCGTGGATCCACTCGAGGTGGAGGAGCCCGAAGGCCAGAGAGGTCACGAGGACGGCCAGCGCAGGCGGCACCCGCTGGCCGAGACGCGTCTGCATGTACCCGCGGAAGAACAGCTCCTCGGCGGAGCCGGCGAGCACGCCGATGACGAGGACCGCCACGAACAGCTCCGGCCCGGCCGCGGCGGCGATGGCACTGCGGATCGCGGCCAAGGCACCTTTGTCGCCGAGCCCGGCGAGCGTGGTCAGCGAATCGAGCGCCTGGCCGAGGGCGAGCATGCCGACGATCATCACCGCGAGCGTGCTGCCCGTCTCCCAGCCCGGCACGAGCCGCAGGAGCACCGGCTCGAGCGGCTGGTTGAAGAGCCCGACCGTGAGCACGAGCCCGATGGAGGAGGCGAGCCCGCCGGCGATCAGGCCCGGGAGCCCGTCGAAGAGCGCGTGGTCGGGGACGTCCGGGTACATCGCGCGCAACGTGCTCGCCGCCACGAGCGACAGGACCACGATCGACGCGAAGGCCACGACGTAGGCGGCGAAGACCGGCCAGAGGCGCGGCGGGCCGAGGGCTCTCTGGTCCACGACGGAGCGGCGGGCGTCAGGCGAGCGCCGGGCGTCGCGCGCCCCAGTCGGTCGCGCGCTCGTAGGCGTGGCCGAGGCGGAGCACCGTCGCCTCGTCGAAGGGACGACCCACGATCTGGACCGCGAGCGGGCGGCCGTCCCCCGAGAAGCCGCACGGGACGGAGAGCGCCGGCAGCCCGAGGCCGTTGAAGGGGCGCGTCAGGCGCGAGAACCGGCCCATCCGGCTGACGATCTCTTCCACGGTTCCCGCCTTGACCGCCTCCAGCGGCGGCGCGGGTTCGGGGATCACGGGCGCCAGCAGCGCATCCAGTCCCGCGAACACCTGGGCGACGAAGTCCCGCGCGTAGCGGGCGCGCAGGCGGAGAGCCTGGAGGTAGTCGTGCGCCGAGATGTGGAAGCCGACCTCGAGCCGCGCTCGCACCGCCGGCTGGAGCTCGTGCGGCCGCTCGCGGACGATCCGCGCGTGGATCGCGGAGGACTCGGCGCGGGCGATGACGTTCGACACGTCGACGACGGGCCGCGGGTCGGGGACGCGGGTGGTCACGACCTCGGCGCCGAGCCCCTCGAGGACCCGCGCCGCGGCACGGACCGCCGCGTCCATCACGCCGTCGAGCCCGTCGAAGAAATAATTCTCGGGAAGCCCGACGCGGAGGCCGTCGACGGGTGTGTCGAGCAACCGCTCGTAGTAGGGCACGCCCCGCCGGCTCGACGTCGCGTCGTGCGGGTCGTGGCCGGCAATCATGCCGAGCACGAGCGCCGCGTCCGCCACGGTGCGCGCGAGGGGCCCGATGTGGTCGAGCGACCACGACAGCGGCATCACGCCCGCCCGACTCACGCGCCCGTACGTCGGCTTGAGCCCGACGACGCCGCAGCAGGCCGCGGGCAGCCGGATCGAGCCTCCCGTGTCGCTGCCGAGCGTCCCGAGGACGAACCCCGCGGCGACCGCGGCCGCCGAGCCGCTCGACGAGCCGCCCGCGACGTGACCAGGCCGCCACGGGTTCTGGACGTCACCGTGGTGGGCGTTGTCCCCGAAGGGCCCGAGCGCGAGCTCCGTCATGTTGAGCTTGCCGAGCGTCACGGCGCCGCCGTCGCGCAGGCGGCACACGGCGGTGCACTCGTGCTCGGACGTAAAGTACTCGCGCGTGACCGTGCCGCACGAGGTCGGCAGCCCGCGGACGTGGCAGAGGTCCTTGTAGGCGAGCGGAATGCCGTGGAACGGCCCGCGCGAGAGGCCGGCGGACAGCTCGGCCTCGAGCTCTCGCGCCGTCGCGAGGGCGCCCTCCGCGTCGACCGTGATGAAGCTCCGGATCTTGCCGTCGAGCCGCGCGACGCGCTCCAGGCACTCGCGCGTCACCTCGACGGGTGAAACCTGGCGGGCCGCGATCTCGCGGCCGAGCGTCGCGATCGTCCAGTCAGTCACGCTGCTCGCGCACGTCGGGGTCGTTCTCGAGAACCACGCTGAAGCCCGAGGGTTCTTCGGCAAGCGACAGGTCGCCCGCGAGGCGCTCGATCGCGGCCGCGAGGTCGGCGACATCCACCCGGAGCTGACGAGGGGGCTCGTTCATACGCGTGTGCGGGCGGAATGATAGCATTGGCGCGTGACCCGCGTCCTGGCTTCCGCGGCGCTGATCCTGCTTGCGACGCTGTCGGCGCGCGCCGAGGGGCAGCCCGCGTGCGCGCCCACGCGTCCCGACATGCTGGGGCCGTTCTACGAGCCGGACGCTCCGGAGCGCTCGGTCACCGGTCGCGGGCTCACGGTGACGGGCCGGGTGAGCGCGGCGAAGGGCTGCGCCCCGCTGCCCGCAGCGCGCATCGAGTGGTGGTCGGCCGGCCCACGCGGCGACTACGACGCCGAGCACCGCGCCGCGCAGCGCGTGGACGGCGCCGGGCGCTACCGCTACGAAACGGACTTCCCGGGCCGCTACCCGGGTCGGCCACTCCATATCCACGTGCGCGTGACCGCGCCCGGCCACAGACCGCTCGTCACGCAGCTCTACCCGCGTCCCGGCCAGGCGCACATCGACATGGACTTCGTCCTGGTCGCCGACTGACCCTTCCGAATCGCATGAGGCTGAAGGACAAGGTCGCACTCGTGACGGGCGCGGGACGCGGGATCGGGCAGGCGATCGCGCTCGCATTCGCCCGTGAGGGCGCCAAGGTCGCCGTCGCCGACGTCGACCCGACGACCGCCCGGGCGACGGCCAACAAGATCGGGCGCGCGAAGGCGCTGGCGCTCCAGATGGACGTGGCGGACTCCGCATCGGTCCGTGACGGCTTCGACGCGATCGACCGGGCCTGGCGGCGGCTCGACGTCGCCGTGACGAACGCGGCCGTCGAGCCCATCGCCCCCTTCCTCGAGCTCACCGAGGCGACGTGGGACCGCATCGTCGACGTCAACCTGAAGGGCACGTTCCTCGTCGCCCAGGCCGCGGCGCGGCGCATGGCCAGGCGCCGGCGGGGCGTCATCATCACGCTGTCCTCGGTGAACGCGGAAGTGGCCCGCCCCGAATCGGCCGCCTACGCGGCGACCAAAGGCGGCGTGCGCCAGCTCACCAAGGCCATGGCGATCGCGCTGGCGCCGCACGGGATCCGGGTCAACGCGATCGGCCCGGGCACTGTCGTGACGGGTCTCACGCGCCACCTCCTGAAGGACCGCCGGTGGCGGGACGCGGTCTACGCGCGGACTCCCATGCAGCGGGTCGCCGAGCCCCGGGAGATCGCCGAGGTCGCGGTCTTCCTGGCTTCGGACGCTTCCTCGTACATGACCGGATCCACCGTGTACGTGGACGGCGGCCGCCTCGCGCTCAACGGCCTCATGCCTCCGAGGGGTCGGCGCTGAGGGCCGAGCGCGCCGCGAACATCGGGCCGAAGGGCCGCCGGCGTCGCGCTGTGACGGGCGCCGTGGCGCTGGCGGCGGGGATCACCGTCCTCGTCGTCCTTGTCCTGAGTGGCTCGGGCCGGGCCTGGCGGGTGGCGCTCGTCGCGCCGTTCTGGGCGGGCGCGCTCGGTATCCTCCAGGCGCGGGGTCACACCTGAGTGCGACTCGCGGCGCGCGGTCGGCGCGACCTCGACGGCGGCGAGGACGCCGTGGCGGACCCGTGGATGGTCACGCAGCTCAAGCGCCAGGCGCGTGAGATCCACGTGGAGTCGGTGCTGCTGGGCACGGCCCTGACGGGCCTCGCGCTGCTGATTCCGGGCTAGAGCGTCGGCGGGAGCGTCCTAGACGCGGCGACGGAAGCTGTCGCCGGCGAGGAAGAACCGCTGCACCGTGGCGCGGATTTCCTTGACCTCGAGCGGCTTGCGCAGGACGGGCGTCCGGACCGTCGACAGGAGCTCCGCCGTCTCGGCGCCCACCGCGCCACCCGTCATGAACATCACCCGGCGCGCATGCTCGGGGTTGCGTTGCTCCAGCTCGCGGTAGAAGCTCGGGCCGTCGAGCTCGGGCATCCGGATGTCGATCATGATCAGGTCGAAGGCCTGATGGGCGAGCAGGGCGAGCGCCTCGACGCCATTCCCGGCGAGCGTCACCAGGTGGCCATCGCCCTTCAGGATATCCTCGAGCAGCTTCGCGAACATCGGATCGTCGTCGACGACCAGGATTGACTTCACGGGCGTCACGCTAATACCCGGCTACGGGGACGACTTCCGGATGTCGAGCATCGGCGGCACGTGCGGTGAGGTCTGCGCGGCCATCTCGACGCGGTCGATCCGCGCCATGCGTTCGATGATTTCCTGGATCCGGCGCCCTGCCTCGAGCGCCTTTTCCACCCGTTCGGCGGGCTCGCCCTCGAGCTTGAGCAGGGTCAGGTGCGCGAGGACGGCGGTGAGCGGGTTGTTGATCTCGTGGGCGGCCGCCGCGGCGAGATCGGCGACCGCGCGGAGCCGCATCGTCTGACGCTCCGCCTCCTCGGCGCGCTTGCGGTCCGTGATGTCGATCGCGAGGCACTCGACGAAGCCATCCGTCTCGCGGACGTTGACCAGCACGGTGAGGGGCGCGCCATCGCGCCTCCGCCACTCGAGCTCCTGGTTCGAGACCACCACGCCCGGGGCGAGGGTGGCCGTCAGCTCGCGCCACTTGGCCGGATCGACGAAGAGCTGCTTCGCGTTGACCCCCAGAATCTCGGCGGAGGAGCTCGCGCCGAGGAGGCGGACGAAGGCGTGGCTGCACTCGACCATGCGCCCGGTTCGCTCGGCGCGGAACACGCCCGCGAGATTCCGCTCGAAGTGATGCCGATACCGCTCGACCGAGGTCCTGAGCTCCTCCGCGAGCATCGCGAGCTTGACGGCCCCCGCCTCTGCCTTTCGCCGCTCGTCCATCTCGCGCCGCGCTTCCGCCGCCGCAGCCTCGGCGAGGCGCTGCGCGCCGATCAGTCGCTCGCTGAGAGCGCTCACGAGAAGCCCCACCCCCAGGAAGAGCAGGAACCCCATGAAGTCGCCGGGCTCCCGCATGCCAAAAGCGAAGGTCGGCGGCAGCCAGAAGTAGTCCATGGCGAGCGCCGACACGAGCGTCGCGAGCAGGCCCGGCCCGAAGCCGCCCAACCAGGCGCTGAGCATCACGGCGGGGTAGAACGGCAGCAAGAGATGGCGCGGGTTCCAGTGGGGCGCCAGGACGATGCTGGCGATGATAGCGAGCGCCGTCAACAGCACGGCGAGGCCGTAGCGCCTCGCGATCGACCAAAGCCCGGACACCATTGGCGACGGCCCCTCCGTTCTTCGATTCTAGCGGACGGAGGACCTCGGCGCTCGAATACTGGGCGGCGTCCTCCCGCGCACTACCGGAGCATTCGCTGGACGACCCGGCCGACCTCGTTGAGATCGAACGGCTTCGGCAGGCAGGGAGCGCCCGTCTCCTCGAGAAAGCGTCGTTTCTCCTGGTCCAGCACGTCCCCCGTGACGAAAATCAGGCGGCGGCAGAGCTGCGGGAAGCGCCGCTCGAGCGCGCGGTAGAACTCGACGCCGTCCAGCACGGGCATTTTCGTGTCGGTCAGGATCAGGTCGTAGCCCCGGCGCTCCAGCATCTCCAGGGCAACCGCGCCATCCGCCGCGATCTCCACCCGATGGCCGGCGCCCTCGAGCATCTCGGCGAGCAGCGCCGCGATCTCCGCCTCGTCGTCGACGACGAGGATCGCCCTCGGGGTCGGCGCCGGCAGCGTCTCTTCCGGCGCGGACTTCCTGGCGGCGGCCGGCGGCGCGACCACCGGCAGCTCGATGCGGAACGTGGCGCCGCGGCCCGGCTCGCTCTCGACCGTGAGCGTCCCGCCATGCTCCTTGATGATGGACTGGCAGAGCGAGAGCCCGAGTCCCGTCCCCTCACCGCTTGGCTTGGTCGTGAAGAAGGGCTCGAAGATCCGCGCCTGGATCTCGCGCGGAATCCCCGGACCCGTGTCGCCGACCTCGAGCCGAATGTGGCCGCGCTCGCGGTCGTGCCGTGTCCCGAGCGTCAACCGGCGCGCCCCCGGTGCGCGTCGCATCGCGTGCTGGGCGTTGACGATGAGGTTCACCAGAACCTGGTGGAGCTGGTGACCGTCCGCCCAGAGCGTCGGCAGGGACTCGGCGCGGTCGAAGGCGACCTCGACGTTCCCGGTGCGCAGCTCGTAGGCCAGCAGCTCGAGCGCCGCCCGAACCACGTCGTTGAGGTGGACCTCGCCACGCTCCGGCGTATGGCGGCGCGCGATCGCCAGGAAATTGCGCACGATGCGAACACAGCGATCGGCGGCGGCGTGGATCTTTTCGCCTCGCGCGGCGGGCGAGAGGGACGTACTCCCGCCCCGCAGCAGATGGGTCTGACCGATCACGACGGTGAGCGGATTGTTGAGCTCGTGGGCGACGCCGGCCAGGAGCTCGCCCATCGTGGCGAGCTTCTCGGTCTGTAAGAGCTGCTCGGTGCGCTCGCGCACGGTCTGCTCGAGGCTCTCGTTGTGGCGCGCGAGCTCCAGATGGAGCAAGCGGGTCTCGAGGAGATTCCGGATCCGAAGGAGCACCTCGATATGCTCGAACGGCTTGGTCAGGAAGTCCTTCGCCCCGCCCTCGAGCATGCGGCGCTTGGCCTCGAACGTCACGTCGGCCGTCAGGACCAGAATGGGGAGATACGCCGTTGGCTCCACCAGCGGCTTGATCTGCGCGAGGACCTGGAAGCCATCCAGGTACGGCATCGCGAGATCGAGCAGGACGAGGTCGGGCCGAAACGTGGTGTAGAGCGGCAGCGCCTGGCGCGCGTCCGTCGTGGACGTCACGGTGGTGTAGCCGTCGCGCTGGAGCAACCGCTCGAGGAGCCGCACGTTGGCGGCCTCGTCGTCGACGATCAGGATTCGGGCGCCCTTGAGGCTCTGCGCGTCCATCAGGCGCTCCGTGAGGCTGGCAGCGCCTCGTCGAGGAGCACCAGGAATTGTCGAACGTCCAGTGGCTTGGTGAGATAGGCGCGCGCCCCGGCCCCGAGCAGCCGTTGCACCCGCCCCGGCGTGGCGTCGGCGCTCAAGACGACCACCGGCGTCTGCGAGAGCTCGGGATCCTCGTGCAGCGCACGCAGCACCTGATCCCCCGAGATGTCCGGCAAGTGCAGATCCAACAGGATCAGGTCCGGCCGGTGTTGTTGAGCCAACGCGAGTCCGAGCCGGCCCTGCATCGCGGGGATGAGCTTCACCCCCGGCCGCAGGGCGATCGTGCGCTCGACCAGGCGCAGGTTCGAGAGATTGTCCTCGATGTAGAGCACGGTCCCACTCTGGTCCGACGAGCTGGGCACCGCCATGACGCTCGGCTCGAGGCGCTCGAGACGGGATACAGGGCTCTCCGCTTCGACGAACTCGATCCAGAACGTGCTGCCCTCGCCCGGCACACTCTCCACGCCGATGGTGCCGCCCATCGCCTGGACGAGCCCCTTGGACAGCGCCAGCCCCAGGCCGGTTCCCTCCACCCCCCGCTGCTCGGCGTCCAGCCGATCGAAGGGCTGGAACAAGCGCTCGCGCGACGCCGGGGAGATGCCGGGTCCCGTGTCCGTCACGCTGATCCGAAGCCGGCCCTCCCCGACCTCGTCACACGTCACCGCGAGCCTCCCCCGTTCCCGGTTGTACTTGATGCCGTTCGACACCAGGTTCAGGAGCACCTGCTGGAGCCGCTGCGCATCGGCCCAGACGTGCTGAGTGGACCGTGCCGCTCCGTCGGTCTGAAGCTCGACCCCGCGCCCCGCGGCGAGCGGCCGTGCCAGGTCCAACACCCGCTGGATCGCGTCGTCGACGCGCACGGGCTCCAGAGAGAGCGCGAGGCGCCCCGCCTCGATTCGCGCGATATCGAGGATCTCGTTGATGAGGCTCAGGAGGTGCCGGCCCCCTTTCGTGATCTGCTCGACGCTCTCGCGGTCTTCCGGCCGTTGCACCTCGAGCTCCAAGAGCTGCGCGAAGCCCAGGATCGCGTTCAGGGGCGTCCGAAGCTCGTGGCTCATCCGCGAGAGGAATTCGCTCTTGGCGCGATTCGCCCCTTCCGCCTCGGCCTCGGCCCGACGGCGCTCCCCCACCTCGGTCGCCAGGTCCGCGTTCACGGCGACCAATTCGGTGGTTCGCTCCTGGACGCGCTGGCGCTCCCGGCGCTCGCTCTCGTGCGCCGCGACGAGCCGCACGTAGAGTTTGCCGTTCTCGATCAGCAGCGCCGTCAGCACAAAGCTCGCCGCCAGCAACCCATAGATCCGGCCGGCGTAGAAGCCGAGGTCGAAGCGGCCCGCGTTGAGGACCGCGGCCAGTGCGATATCCAAGAGCCACGCGCACATCACGACCATGAGCCACAGGTCGAGCACCGCGTGCGGCCGTCGCCGCCAGAGGATGATCAGCGCGAGGAGGCTCAGCACCCAGGCGCTCGACACGACGAGGATCATCGCGGGGGTGTAGTGGTTGCCCTCCATGATCGCGGGGAGAGAATCCTGGCCGGCCGTGGCGAGAAGCGTGAGCCCGCACGCGGCGACGAGAACCGCCGCGACGCTCGACAGGACGGCGACCCCGGCGCGGCCGCGTGGCCGGCTCGTCTCGCGCCCGTCGTCCTTGAGCAGCCCGTACGCGATGACGAGGAGCGGGAAGCCGGCGTGCCACAACATATACAACCAGGCCGTGCTCTGGGGTCCGGCGCCGAGCAGACCGGTCGGCGAGAACAGGCCGGGGAACGTGAGCGCGTGCGCGACGGTCATGAAGGCCGTGAACAGGTAGCCGCTGGCCAGCACACACAGCGCCCGCGAGCGCAAGAAGCCGAACTGACCGAACAGCAAGACCGCCGTGATCAGATCGTTGATCACGAGCGCCGATTCATAGATCGGGATGAAGGCCCAGACTTGAGCGAGCGGCACCCTCGCCAAGGGCGCCGCCGTGAGAAAGATCGCGACGGACACCAGAACGACCGCGAGCGTGAGCCGGCGCTCGCCGTGCCCCGCGGGCAGCGTCGACAGGAATACCCGGCGCCCGTCTGTGAGCTCACCCGCCATGTCCGACGGAGGTCCTGATGGCTTCATTGCTCAGGTGCGCAAATGACCTTTAGCGGGGCCCTTCTCTCACCCTCTCCCTCATGATTATCCGTGACACGGCGTCGCACCCCAAAATAACTAGCGATCACAGGCCATGCCAGGGCCTGGCGGCCGCTAACTATCGGGTTCTATGCGTCTTGGACTCCGGTTTGGATCAGCGCCGACCCGGTCGGGTGCACCAACTCGGTGCAGATGCATCACGCTGGTGCACTCTGGCCGCCGGCTGCGCTCGAGCCATGACGCCGGGGTGGGTCAGGACAGACGCGGTCCACAGAATCGGACGGGTGAGCTCCGCACGGACACGGCGGCGGCGCTGCGACGCCTCAGGGCCTCCGCGCGAAGAGCTTCACCTTGACCCGCTGCGGAACCCACGCGGCCAGCACCCGCGCGGCACGCGCCACGCGCTCGAGCGACTCGGCGCTCCCGGGCCAGTACTTCAGCACGAGGCCGCGATCGACCCAGTTCAGGAGGCCGTCGACGACAACCGCCGCGACGAGAATATCGTCGAGCGCGCCGAGCCCGGGAATGAAATCGGGGATCAGGTCGATCGGCGAAAGCAGATAGAGCACGGCGGCGGCGAGCACCACCTTTGTGGCGGCCGGCAGGATGGGGTCGGCGGCGAGGCGCACGATGGTCCGCGCGAGGTCCGGCAGTGCCTGGAGCAGCGCCTTCATGGTATCGAGAGCCGCGGGGCCGGCACCGTCGGTGGGTGGCCCGAGACGAGGTGCGCCGCGGCTCCGTTCCTCCCGTCCCTTCTCATTCCAAGCTTTCGGCGACGAGCTCGCTCACGTCTTTCACTTGGAGCGTCCCCTCGGCCTCCTTCACCTTACGGCCGAGGTCCATCATGGCGAGGCAGAACGGACAGCCGGTGCCGACCACGTCCACCTTCGCCTCGAGGATCTCCTCCACGCGGATCAGGTTGACCCGCTTCTTGGCCTTCACTTCCATCCACATGTGGCCGCCGCCGCCACCGCAGCAGAGGCCGCGCGCACCGCTGCGGGGGAGCTCGACCACTCGGAGCCCCGGCACCGAGCGCGCGACGCGACGGGGCGGCTCCGTGATGCCGTTGTAGCGGCCGAGATAGCAGGAATCGTGGAACGCGAGCGTCGCGTCGAGCGCTTTCGTCGGCTTGATCCGCCCCGCGCGGATCAGCTCGTCGATCACCTGCGAGTGATGGAGGACCTCGTAGGTTCCGCCGAACTGGGGGAACTCGTTCCGGATCGTGTTGAAGCAGTGAGGGCAGTGGGTGATCACCTTCCGGAAGCGGTACCGGTTGATCGCGGCGACGTTTTCCCGCTGGAGGGTCTGATAGAGGTACTCCTCGCCGAGCCGCCGGGCGACCTCGCCGTGGCACCGCTCCTCCTGCATGACGCCGAAGGTCACGCGCGCCGCCTTCAAGATCTTCACCACCGCCCGGGCGATCGCCTGGTTGCGCCTGTCGTACGACGCCGAGCAGCCCACCCAGTAGAGGTACTCCACCTCTCGGCCGGGCTCCATGACCGGCACGTCGAGCCCCTGGGCCCACGCGAGTCGCTCGCCCGCGGGGAGCCCCCACGGGTTGCCCGCCCGCTGGATGTTCTGGAGCGACTGCGGGGCGGTGGACGGGAGCGCGCCCTCCGAGAGCGCGAGGTAGCGCCGGAGGTCGATGATCGTGTCCACGATGTCGATGAACGCCGGGCACTCCTCCACGCACGCCATGCACGTCGTGCACGCCCACAGCTCCTCGGGGCGGATCAGCGCGCCGTGGATCGGGCCCGGCAGCTCGCCGTGCATGTGGCGCTTGAGCTTCACGATGATCTGCTTGGGTGAGAGCGCGGTGCCCGCCATCCACGCGGGGCACGCGGCCTGGCAGCGCCCGCACTCGACGCAGGCGTCGAAGTCGAGTCGTCGCTTCCACGAGAACTCCTCGAGCTTCGAGACGCCGAGGCTCTCGGCCTCCTCGATGTTCGCGATCGCCGGAATCGCGCCGCGCGGGCCGAGCTTCGCGAAGAAGATGTTGAGCGGCGTCGTGATCAGGTGGACGAAGTACGAGTACGGGATGACGGCGACGAACGCGAGCGAGACGGCGGCGTGGACGAGCCACACGGTGAGGTGGGTCGCCCGCAGCGCCCCCTCCGACATCCCGGCCGCCAGCATCCCCTGCCCGAGGACCCAGCCGACCGGCGACCACGCCGCCCAGGCGGGGCGGACCGCGGCGAGGCGACACGCCTCCATCACGAACCCGGTCACGTTGATGACAAGGAGCAGGGCCAACGCCCCGGCGAAGCGTGCCGTCGGATCGATCCGCTCGGGACGGAGCACGAAGCGGCGCCACAGGGCCATGCCAAGGCCCAGCACGAAGCAGAGCCCGAACATGTCGAGCACGGTCTCGTACACGAGATAGAACGAGCCCTTCAGCAGCTTGTAGCCGAGCAAGGGCACGGTGATGTCGTAGTCGATCGTCGCGAGGACCGTCCCGATGAAGAGCGCCAGGAAGCCCCAGAACATGATCGCGTGCATGACGCCGGGGTACGCCTGCGAGAGCGTGCGCGCCTGGCCGAGCGCGTGCTTGGCCACGAGCGTGACACGCTCGGGAATGTGGTCGAACCGCGGCTCGGGGCGCCCGCCGCTCCAGAGGCGGACGCGCTGCGCGAGGCCGTAGACGAACACGGTGACGGCGACGATGGCGCCGACGTAGAGCGCGACCTGGGCCCAGCCCGGAACGTTCCAGAATGTGTCGCGGAACGGGACGGACGCGGTCATGAGGACTCCAACCTTAGCACAGTGAGAATCGCCTCCGCGGCGGAGTCCGGGTCGAGCGTGGCGTCAGGACCGCGTCGCCGACCGCCGTCTGCTAGGATCGCGACGTATGCGGGGGATCCCGGCGCGGGTCACGCTCGTCGTCGCCGAGCGGTACCTCACTCCGCAGCGGGCGTGGCTGGACGGCCTGGCGATCATCGTCCCCGCGGCCACCGCGACACGCTGGCTGCTCGTCGCCGATCTCGCCTGCCTGATCGCGGTCGGGCTCGGAATGCGACCGCGGCTACTCGGCGTTCTCCTGGCGCTCGGCGGGGGATTCTTCGTCCTCAACGGCCTCGGCATGGTCCTCACGGACTTCTACCTTGCACTCGCTCTCTTCCACCTCGGCGTCGGCGTCACCGCGGTGCTGTGTGGACGTCTCGCGCGCTGGCTCGGCGCCGCGGCGCTCGGGCTGGCGCTCCTCCTCGGTGCCCTCACCTGAGGACGGCCTTACATCTCCGTGTGGCACTCCCGGCAGACGCGGACGACGCTATCGCGAGAGATGAACCGGTGGCCGGCGTCGCTGTCCGTCGTGTGCGTCGTGTGACAGCGAACGCAGGCCACTCGCACCGGGTCGTGCTCGCGGATGGCATGGTAGGACGTGCCACCCCGGCCCTCGGTCGCCGCCTCCGCCGCGAACGCCGACTCATCGCCGGGGCGGGCGGCCCGCGCCCGCGTCTCCGAGGCCGCGCCAGTCGGGCGCGACACGCGTAGGATCGGCGTGTGGCACTGGCGGCATTCGGCGTCACGCAGCGGCAGCCGCATCTGCGTCGGCTCCCGATAGGCCCCGGCCAAGAACTTCAGCGTGTCGAATCCCGCCACCGCCCAGACCGTGAGCCGCATCGCAGGGTCGGCGCCGCCGTGACAGGCGATGCACCCGACCGCCGCGTCCTTGCGGTGATGCTGCCCGGCCAGGTCGCTGGGCGGGGCCGCGATCAGACGCCCGAACTTCTCATCGTGCAGGTGGCAGGAGACGCAGAAGCGGTTGTCGCGCTCCTTGGCGGCGAGCGCCACCAGGAAGAGCATGCCGAGGAGCAGAGCCCCCGCCCCGCCCGCCGCGCAGAGCGCGAGGGACCGTCCGAGCGACCGGCCGATGGCGGTGGCCCTCCTCCCGGGGCTGCTAGCGAACGGTCACCATCACCGGCCTGGCGAACATGACGCGCGCGGAGGGGCCGCCGGGACCACCCCGAGGCAGCACCACGCCCGTGGGCGTCGTCACGGTGCCGACGGACGAGGCCTTCTCGCCGCCGAAGTGGAAGGCGACGGTGATCGAGTACGTGCCGGGCTCCTGCGGAGCCTTGACGGTCCAGACAACCTTGCCCTCGGCGAGCTTACGCGCCGCCAGATCCGTCTTCTGGTCGAAGATGAGAACGCTGTTGAGGTTCTTCTTGAGCCCCGGCGCGCGGCCATCCACCCACTTGGTCTGCTCCTGGCCGTCGCCGCCCCACACTTTCGGCGGGCCGACGATCATCCAGCCCTCGGCCTGGATGGGCCGCGCCTGAAAGCGAAGGTCCGTGTCGAGGAGGAGGACGCCGACGACGCCGTGACCTCCCTTCACCGTCGCCGTGACCTGCGCCTCCTGACCGGGTCGGAGGCTAGCGGGCGCGCTGAGGTTCACCGAGGCCAGCTCGTCCATGAGCTTGACGTCGGCAAGCAGCTTCTGGCGGTCGGCGAGCGACATCTGTTGATAGGGACCCGAGCCATCCTCGATGGCCTTGTAGTGCTTGTTCTCCTTCACCTGGCCGTTGGCAAACGCCTCCGGCTCGTTCCGGAGCTGGTCTTTGGAGTAGGACGAGTGGCACCCGGCGCAGGTGGGCGCGAGGTCGGTGACGTTCCGGAGGGGGCCACCCGAGTAGCCGTACGTGTGCGGCGGGGCCATGGAGAGCAACATCGTCGAGAGGCCGAGGGCGCTGACCAATTGTCTCATCGAGCCTTCCCCCTGACAGCGGAGTGAACTGCAGACGAGCTCAGCTGTAACTAACCGCTCGAACCGGCGCTAGGTTCCCGCGCAAAACCGCGTGACGCTAGGCGCGACTTCCCGGTTGGGCGGCCTGCAGGTCTGCTTCCATGACGAGGGCGTCCTCGCCCGTGTCGTAGTAGTACCCGCGACGGCGGCCAACAACGCGGAACCCGAAGGAGTCGTAGAGGCCGAGCGCCTCGGCATTGCTCGGACGCACCTCGAGGACGACGAGACGGAGCCCGCGCTGGCGCGCGCCGTCCAGAACCCCGCCGAGCAGCGTGCGAGCGATGCCGCGTCGGCGAACCGTCGGATGCACCGCGACGTTCGTGATGTGCAGCTCGCCGGCGACCTCCCAGAGGCAGAGGTAGCCGACGACGCCTCCGTCCTCGCGCGCGACCCAGCAGCGCGCCACCCGGTTCTGCTGCATCTCGTAGAGGAACGCGCCGCGCGACCACGGCATCGAGAACGACGCGCGTTCGATCCCGAGGACCTCGTCGAGGTCCTCGGGTCGCATCAGGTCAACGGACAACGACGGCACGGCGCGTGAGCTCCGCCTGGGAGGGCCGGAGGTAGATCGGGACGAGGTCGGCGGCCGCCACGGTGTCGCCCGCCAGGAGCCGCTCGGCGCCGAGGAGCGCGACCCACACGGGCGACGGCGCGCGGTGGCTCGGCGGCGCCAGGCGCGCGTGCGGCGAGCGAATCGCGGGCGCTCCGTCGCCGAGCACGATCACGGGCTCGCCGAGCCGCGCGGCCAGCGTCTCCGGCGCGAGCGCTTGATACTCCCACTCGCGCCGCATGGCGACGCCGTCCCAGCGGTAGAGCGACGCGTAGACTTCGCCCTTGCGGGCGTCGAGGACGGGGCACACGGGCAGCGCGGCGAACGGCAGCGACGCGGCCATCGCGTCGAGCGTCGGCACGGCGGCCACGGGAATCCCGAGCGCCAGGGCGAGGCCCTTGATCGCGCTCAAGCCGACGCGGAGCCCGGTGAACGAGCCCGGCCCCACCGCGACGGCGAGCCCGCTGAGGGAGCCCGCCGTGAAGCCCGCGTCGCCGAGGAGGCGGTCCACCGCGACCATGAGGCGCTCGGAGTGGGTGACGCGCACGTCGAGCACGTACTGACCCAGGAGGACGTCACCGTCGAGCAGCGCGACGCCGCCCGCGAGCGTCGAGGTTTCTACGGCGAGCACGCGCATGGGCCGAGTGTAGCAATAAAATGCGATAATGCGCGGGGAGGAAGGGGATGAGCGCCACGCCCAGGAAGGATCCCGTCGCCGTCGAGGCCGAAGTCCGCGAGAAGATCCACCTCGAGATCCTCAAGCGCACCGGCGCCTACCACGCCAACGACCACGTGCTCCTGCCCTCGGGCCAGCACACGACGGAGTACATCGAGAAGACGCTCGTGACGACCGAGCCCTCGTTCACCGAGGGCCTGGGCGCCGTGATCGCGAAGCACTTCGCCCAGTGGCCCGTGGACGTCGTCCTGTCCACGGGGCCGGGCGCGCTCATCCTCTCCCACTGTGTGGCGCGGGCCCATCCCTCGCGTCCCGTCGTCGTCTACGGCACCAAGGGTCTCTCGGGGGGCAAGCGGCGCGTGACGCTGCCGGTCGAGTTCCAGCGCCTCATCCGCGCGACCTCGAAGGTCCTCATCATCGAGGACCTCGTCAGTACCGGGTCGACCCTCAATCTCTTGATCAACCTGATCGAGCAGCTCGGCGCGCAGGTGGTCGGCGTCGGGTGTCTGTGGCGACGCACGTCGGTGGAGGTGAGCGGCAAGCCGGTCTTCAGCCTCGTGAGCCGTGATTTCCCGACCTACGATCCCGAGGTGTGTCCGCTCTGCAAGAAAGGCGTGCCCCTCAACGAGGAGTTCGTGCGGCGGCGGCACACCCGCAAGCCGTCGTCGATCCAGGAGCCGAAGGTGCCCTAGTCGATCCTTAGGGCTCGGAGGGGGCCCCAGAGGGCGGAGCCCGTCGGTCAGACGCCCCCTCCGACTGTCTTACGCGGCCTCCCACAGCCCCTCCGCCACGCCCGCGGTCTTGTAGGCTTCCCGGATGCGGTCCAGGTTCTTGGTCACGAGGAGCCCGATCTTCGCGAACGGCTCAAACACGGGCCCCTGACCGTCCACGAGCGGGAAGCTCACCCGCGGCAGCTTCTCCCAGTGGGTCTGGAGCGCGGCGGTCACGGCCGCGAGGCGGGCGTGGAACTCCTCCCGCTCTTGCGCGGCGCGCTTGGCGATCGGCGTGATCAGGCAATCGAAGGTCTCCCGCGCCCGCTTCCCGCCCTCCGCAGCGGCCTCGGCCAGCGGCACCACCTTGACGCCGAGCTCGGCAAGGAAACGCTCGAGCAGGCGGCCGAGCGAGTCCTGGAGCAGGAGCGCCGGCAGGGCGACCGTCTTCACCGCGCCGTGGCCCAGCTCGGTGGCGTCCTCGTAGAGCTGCGCCCTGAGCCACGCGACGTGGGCCCGGTTCTCCTCGTTCTTCCACCACTGGCGGATCATCTTCTTGCCCCAGTACCGGATCGTCGCGTAGTAGATGTCGCGCTTGAGGAGCTTCTGGCCGATCCCACGCCAAGAGTAGAACTTCTCCATCGCCCGGATCGCGCCGACCTGGAGCTCGTACGGGCTCAGCCGGCGCGGCTGGTGGACGACGTGGTGGCCGTCGTAGAACTGCCAGTTCCGGCTGATGATGTACTTCTCGCCGTGGGCGTAGATCGTGTCGTAGTCGGGCGAGCCCGGGATCGGCGTCATGATCATGAACTGGATCGAGTCGATGTCGTGCTTGAGCGCGAAATCCGCGGTGGCGTCGAGCGTCTCCACGTCGTCCTCGTCCGAACCCACCACGAACATGCCGTGGATCCTGATCCCGTAGTCGTGGAAGCGCTCGATCGAGCGCTCGATCTTGCCGAGATCCTGCTTCTTGTTGAAGAGCTTGAGCGTGCGAGGATTGATGGACTCGAAGCCGACGTAGACGTTGAAGCAGTTCGAGTCGCGCATGAGCTCGAGGAGCTCCGGGTCGTCCACGGTCTCGGTGCGCACCTGGGCACCCCATTGCGGCGTCAGGTTCCGCTCGATCATCCCGCGAATGAGCTCCTTCACGCGTTTCTTGTTCGCGGTGAAGATGTCGTCGGCAAAGAACGTGTAGAGGTTCCCCCGGTGACTCTCCAGCTCCTCCAGCACGCGCTCCACCGAGTGGGTGCGGAACGCGTGGCCGTACATGCCCGGAACCGAGCAGAAGGTGCATGAGAACGGGCAGCCCCGCGACGTGGCGACCGAGATGACTCCGCCCGGCTTCCAGCCCGTGATGAGGTGGTAGTCCGGGATCGGGTTCACGTCGAGGTTCGGGATCTTCGGGCGCTCCGGGTTGTTTACCACGCGGCCGTCCATCAGGTAGGACAGGTTCTGGATCTTCGCAAACCCGTCGCCCGCCTGGATCGCGTCCACGAGCTCCTGGAACGCGAACTCGCCCTCGCCGCGGACGACGAAGTCCGCGTGCTCGAGACCCTCTTCGGGCAGGAAGCTCGTGTGCGTGCCCCCGATCACGGCGACCGCGCCCGCCTGCCGCACCTGGTCGGCCAGCCGGTAGGATTGCGGGGCCGTGGACGTGATGGCCGAGATCGCGACGAGGTCGGCGGAGAGCACCTCGCTCATGTCGATTGGATGGATGTCCTCGATGTACACACGGACGTCGTACCCCTTCGCCCGCATGATCGTCGCGAGCAGGACGGACCCGAGCCGCGGGATGCAGACGCGGCTATAGATGTGCAGGTGCGTCGACTTGGGCTCGACGAACACAAGCTTCTTGAGGGTGCGTCTCATGGGCGGAATCTCCCCGGTTGACTGTGAAAGGACGACCGTAAGTTGGCCCACGCTACCGCGGCCCGGCGGCGATGTCAATTATCGCGAGCAGAGGCTCCTCCCCCATCCCTGGGGCGCAAGAACCGGTGCGGACCCCCACATCTTGGATTTTCCCCTTGACACGATGTCCACCCCTTACTAGCATGCCGAGCAGAAGCGTGCTGCGTAAACGTGCCCAGAAGGAGGTGAATGAGTGAAGAAGAAGGCGACGAAGAAGAAGAAAAAGAAGTAAGCGCCGATGAGGCGCCCGGCCCTGTCGTGCTCCCGCTTCGACAGGGCCGTGCCATGAGTGAGCGTCGCGCCTATCTCCTGCTCCTCGCGGTAATCGCGTTCTGGGCGGGAAACTTCCCGCTCGGGAAGCTCGCGCTCGCGGAACTGGGGCCCCTCACGCTGACCGCGGGCCGCGCCCTCATCGCCGCGCCGATCCTGCTCGTGATCGCGCGAGTCACCGCTCCGCGGAGCCACCCGCTGGCGTTGCGCGACTATCGTGCATTCGTCATCCTCGGCCTCACCGGCCTCGTCGGCAACACGACCCTCTGGTACCTCGGCCTCCGCCAGACGAGCGCGCTCAATGCCGGGGTCCTCGGCGCGACCTCCCCGATCTTCGTCGCGCTGGGGGCGAGCGCCCTGCTGGGCGACCGGGTGAGCGCGCGGAACTGGCTCGGCATCGCCCTCACCGTCGCCGCCGTCCTCACGACCCTGGCGAAGGGCTCGCTCCACGTCCTCCTGACCTTTTCCGTGAACCGCGGCGACCTGATCATCCTCGCCTCGCAAAGCCTCTGGGTCACCTACTCGCTCTACAGCCGGGCCGCCGCGTCCCAGCTTCCGCCTGTGTGGGTCATGGCGGGCGCCCACGTCGTGAGCGCGCTCGTCCTGGTCCCGCTGGCGGCCGCCGTCGAGCCCTGGCGCTCGCCGTTCGCCGCGCCTCTCGGCTGGGCCGTTGTGCTCTACTGCGCCGGGCTCGTGACGCCGGCGCACGTCTGGTACTACGCAGTGGTACGCGCCATCGGCCCGGGGCGGGCGGCCGGCTTCATGAACCTGATGCCTTTCGTGGTGATCGCGCTGACATGGCTCCTGGTTGGTGAGGTGGCCCACCTCTATCACCTGGTCGGCGCCGTCCTCGCGATCGCCGGCGTGTTCCTGGCGACGCGATAGTGGATGGCGGGCGAAGACGGGCTTGCCGCTACTTCGCCTTGGCGACCGCCTTGGGCTTGACGACGGGCGCCGCCTTGGCCTTGTCGTGGCTCTGGAGCCCCTTCACCTCGTCGACGAACTGGCCGACGTCCTTGAACTTCCGGTACACCGACGCAAAACGGACGTAGGCGACGGGGTCGAGCTTCTGGAGGTGCTCCATCACGATCTTCCCCAGCTCCTCGCTGGAGATCTCCTTCTCGGCGCGGTCGTGGAGCTGCGACTCGATCTCACCGACGACATCGTCGACCGCCTGGACGCCGACCGACCGCTTCTCACACGCCCTCAGAATCGAGGCACGGAGCTTCTGGCGGTCGAAGGGCTCACGACGGCCGTCCCGCTTGACGACGTGCGGCAGGACGTCCTCGATGTACTCGTAGGTCGTGTACCGCCGGTGGCACTTGAGACACTCGCGCCGGCGCCGGATGAACTCGCCGTCGCGCCCAACCCGCGAGTCGACGACCCGATCCTCCGTGTGGCCGCAAAACGGGCATTTCACCGGGCGAGTCCCCCTCTCAGGCGCGCCGCTCCGTGTAGAGCGGGAAGCGGTTCGTCAGCTCCTGGACCTGGTCGCGGACCGAGGCTTCCACGGCTACCGCCCCGACCTTCGACAGCGCGCGATCGATCAGGCCCGCGATCTCGGCCATCTCCGGCTCGCGCATCCCACGCGTGGTCACGGCGGGCGTGCCGAGGCGGATGCCGCTCGTGACCATCGGGCTCTTCGTCTCGAAGGGGATCGTGTTCTTGTTCACGGTGATCCACGCGCGGTCGAGCGCCTCCTGGGCCTCTTTACCCGTGAGCCCTCGGCTCGTGAGATCGACCAGGATCAGATGGGTGTCGGTGCCGCCCGAGACCAGCCGGAAGCCCCGCGCCAGGAGCGCCGCGGCCAGCGCTCGTGCGTTCTTCACGACCTGCTGCTGGTACTCACGCCACGCGGGCTCCTGCGCCTCCTTGAAGGCGACCGCCTTCGCCGCGATGACGTGCATGAGGGGTCCGCCCTGGACTCCGGGCATCACGGTCTTGTCGAGCGCCTGAGCGTGCTCGGTCCGGCACATGACCATCCCGCCTCGCGGCCCCCGCAGGGTCTTGTGCGTGGTGGTCGTGACGAAGTCGGCGATGCCGACCGGCGACGGGTGGAGCCCCGCCGCCACGAGACCCGCCGGATGGGCGATGTCGGCCATGAGGCTGGCGCCGACCTCGCGCGCGATCTCACCAAAGGGCTTGAAGTCGATCGCCCGCGGGAAGGCGGAGCCGCCGGCGATGACAAGCCTCGGGCGGTGCTTCTTCGCGAGGTCGCGCACCTCGTCGAGGTCGATGAGCTCGGTGTCTTTCCGCACGCCGTAGGCGACGATCGAGTAGAACTTGCCCGAGTAGTTCACGGGGCTCCCGGCGGTGAGATGGCCGCCGTGAGAGAGGTTCGGGCCGAGGACGACGTCGCCGGGCTTGAGGATCGTGAAGTAGACGGCCATATTGGCCTGGGCGCCCGAGTGAGGCTGGACGTTGGCGTGCGGCGCGCCGAACAGCTCCTTCGCCCGCGCGATCGCGAGGTCCTCGACGACGTCCACGACCTCGCAGCCGCCGTAGTAACGGCGCCCCGGGTATCCTTCCGCGTACTTGTTGGTCAGCACCGAGCCCATCGCCTCCAGCACCGCCTCGGAGACGAAGTTCTCGGAGGCGATCAGCTCGAGGTTGCGGTGCTGCCGGGCGGCCTCCTCACGAAGCGCCTTGGCGACGTCGGGATCGACGTCAGCGAGCCGGCGCATGCGGCTTCCCCCGCGCGCGGTCGAGCTCGGCGAGCTTCTCGACCCGCCGTGCGTGCCGGCCGCCGGCGAACTCGGCGCCGAGCCATGTGGCCAGGATCTCGACCGCCGCCTCGCGCGCGGTGACCCGGGCGCCGAGCGTGAGGACGTTGGCGTCGTTGTGCTCGCGCGAGAGCCGGGCGGTGTAGGCATCGGTGCACGCCGCCGCACGGATACCGGGCACCTTGTTGGCCGCGATCGCCATGCCGATGCCGGTGCCGCAGACGAGGACGCCCCGCGCGGCCTTGCCCGCCGTCACGGTGCCGGCCACGGCGGCGGCGTAGTCGGGGTAGTCCACGGAGTCGGAGGACTGGGTGCCGCAGTCCACGACCTCGTACCCCTGCTCGATCAGCCAGACCTTGAGGTCTTCCTTGAGAGGGAAGCCGGCGTGGTCGGCGCCCAGGGCGATCGCGCTCATACCGCGACCATATCTGTAGGGGGTCGGGCGTGTCAAGCAACCTACATATCGGGGTACTGGGTCGGTTTTGAGCGCTTCCCGAGCGGTGTGTCCTTTGCGCCGGGCGAGTCCGCAGACAACGACGGTCCGAGAACGGCCAGGTCCGGGCCGGCGCGGGCCAGAACCGGAGCGACGCGCCCACGCGCGGCCCAAAGGTCGTCGGCTTCGCGGGCTCGTCGCGCCGGCCGGTGCGCGGGGAACGCCATGCACCGGCCGGCTCACTCAAATTTCCCGCTCGTCGGCGCGCCCTACACGATGGTCAGCGTCGCCGTGGCGCTCGACACCGGCGCCGCCGGATCCCTCACCTCGATTGCCTCCAGGGTCAGGGTGTACGCCCCTCTCGGAAAGGAGTCGCTCACCGCGAACTCGAGCGGGAGCTGCAGCGTCTGACCCGGGTACATGGAGATCGTGAAGGAGACGGTATAGGGCGCGCCTAACGGGGTCTGCAGGGTGACGCGGAGCCGGACGTCGTCCGGTCTGGGCCCGCCGGTCCACGACTTGTTGTTCCTGACGGAGAGGACCACACGAACGGTGTCCCCGACGGTGCCGACGTCCGGATCGGGAGTCCCGACGGACGCCGCGGACACGGAAACCGTAAAGTCCTGGTTCTGGCCGCCCGTCCCCGTTGTCGCGAGCGCCCCCGACGCCTCGCCGAGGGCCAACACCGTCGCGGCCGTCAGGATCATCACGCGTCTCGAGTCGATGAGTTTTCTCATTCAGGCACTCCTTGGCGATGAGAGTCTCGGCAAGGGCCACACGCGTGGCTCTCCCATCTCAAGACGTAGACCCAGGCGCGGGGAAGAGAAATCCGGGAATTCTTTGAAAATCGAGGGAGGGAAACCTGCCCCGGATCCTGAGGGGCCGACCCCCTTCACGGCCCTCGCGCGCGCAGGGACATGCCCCCCGTCGGGGCGTGACTCACGGGGCGACCGCGGCGTGGGCCCGCGCCGGGAACTCGAAGGTTTCGGTGACCGCGCCCGCGCGTCCCTGGGCGACGAGCCCCGGGACGTCCAGCCGCGCCTCGACCGTGAGGATTTCGTCCTCGGACATCCGCGTCGCCGGGTGTGTCGGCACGAAGAGCGTGCAACAGTCGGCGTCCGGCTCGATCGAGATCTCGAAGGTCCCGAGGCGCTGCGCCTCCTCGGTGATCTCGATCTTGTCCATGCCGATGAGGGGTCGAAGGATCGGCATCCCGGCGGCCTCGTCGATGCGCGCGATGTTCTGGAGCGTCTGCGAGGCGACCTGCCCGAGGCTCTCCCCCGTCGCGAGCGCCTGGGCCCCGCACTCGCGGGCGATCGCCTCCGCGATCCGGACCATGAGCCGGCGGTAGACGATCACGCGCGCGGGCGGCGGGACCGTGAGGACGACCTCGCGCTGGATCTCCCCGAATGGGACCACGACCAGACGCGACTCGTACTGCCACGCGGTGAGCCGCTCGACGAGCGCCCGCGCCTTCGCCTGCGACGTCGCCGGCAGGTACGGCACGCTGTGGAAGTGCACGAAAGCGACGCGGCAGCCGCGTTTCATCATCCGCCACGCGGCCACCGGCGAGTCGATCCCGCCCGAGAGCAGCGCCGCGACCGTCCCCGACGCGCCCACGGGCAGGCCGCCGGGCCCGGCCATGGGGTCCACGTACACGAACGTCTCCGACGGCATGACCTCCACGTGAATCTCGAGCTCGGGCTCTCTGAGATCCACGCGCGCGGCCACCCGCTCGAGGACGAAGGCGCCGAGCTCCCGGTTCAGCTCGACGGACGTCAACGGGTAGGTCTTGAACGCCCGGCGGGCGCTGATCCGGAACGAGGCGAACGCCCGCCCCTCGATCAGCCGGCCGACCACGCGTTTCATCGCCTCGAGCGTGGACGGCACCCGGTACGCGAGCGCGGCGCTCGCGACGCCGCACACGCGCAGGGTCCGGTCCCGCACCGCCTCCGGGGCGGGGTGGTCGTCGAGGTCGAGGAGCATGCGGCCCGACAGCTGACGGAGGCGCACGGGGCCGAGGTCCGACGTGGCGCGGGTCAGGTTCTTCGCAAGGTGACGAAGGAAGAGCGGGCGGTTGCCGCGCTTGAGCCCGATCTCGTGGTAGTGGACGACGACCGCGGGTCGCAGTCGGCTCACGCGAGCCTCGCCGCGATCGCGCGCGCCTGGCGGAGCTCGGCGGGCGTGTTGACGTTCATGAAGACGATCCCGGGGTCGCGGTAGCGCGCGACCTCGCGCGCGGCGATCTCGACCACGCGGACGTCGTCGAAGAAGTCGACGATCTTGAGCCGCCCGGCGACGAGCCGCGTCTCGATGGGCCCGAGGCAGCTCTTCGCGTACGCGGCGTGCAGGGTTTCGAGCTGCGCGCCGACCTTGGGGATGACGACGTCGCCCGATCCGGCGCGCTCCACCACGAGGCGGACGACGTCGGGGTGGAGGAACGGCATGTCGCACGCCACCGTGAAGGCCGTGTCGCCCGGCGCGGCGCGGAGGCCCGAGTAGATCCCGCCGAGCGAGCCGTGGTCGGGGTAGACGTCCGCGACCATCGGCAGGCCGAGGAACGCGTAGAGCTCGGGTGTGTTGGTGACGATCAGGAGGTCGTCGACCGCGGGCTTGACGGCGTCCACCACGCGCTCGATGATCCGCCGGCCGCCGAGCTCGAGCAGCGCCTTGGGCCGGCCGCCCATGCGCGCGCTCTTGCCTCCCGCCTGGACGACGCCCGTGACTCTCATCGCGTCACGGGCTCGCCGGGCGCGCCGCGCGGCGACTTTCCACCCCCATCAGACCTTCACGGCGCCCCGACGCAGGACGCGCGGCGGCTCCACGGTCGTGTCGAGGACCGTCGAGGCCTCGCCGCCCGCCGTGGGACCGCCGTCCAGCACGAGGTCGACGGCGTCGCCGAAGTACGCGAGCACCGCCGATGCGGTCGTGGGGGGCTCGAGCCCGCTCGGATTGGCGCTCGGCGCGGTGACGGGCGCGCCGAGGGCGCCGACCAGGCCGCGTGCCACCGGGTGCGGCGAGAGGCGCACGCCGACCGTGCCCGTCCCCGCGGTGACGTCCTGGGGAACGCCGGGTCGCGCGCGCAAAACGAGCGTGAGGGCGCCGGGCCAGTGGCGCGACATGAGCGCCCGCGCCTGGGCGCTCACCTCCCCCACGGTCTCGGCCATGGCGATCGAGTCCACCAGGAGGAGTACCGGTTTGGTCTCGGGGCGCCGCTTGAGCTCGAACACACGCCGGAGGGCCGCGCGGTCGAGCGCCGCGGCGCCGAGGCCGTAGAAGGTCTCCGTCGGGAACGCGACCACACCGCCGCGCTCGAGCACCGCGGCAGCCGTGCGGAGCGCCGCGCGCTCGGGCGTCGCCGGGTCCACGCGAACGACGCGCGGGTGGCGCGCGCTCACGCCGGGTTCGTCGGCCTCTTCGTCTGATCGGCGACCCGGCGCGCGCGCTCCTCCACCTCGTCGGCGAGGTGCTTGCGATAGGCATCGAGGCGCTTGCCGAGCGCCGGATCGCCCTGCGCCAGGATCTGGGCTGCGAGAATCCCGGCGTTGGCGGCTCCCCACTTGCCGATGGCGACGGTGGCCACGGGCACGCCTTTCGGCATCTGGGCCATCGACAGGAGCGCGTCGAGCCCACCGAGGGGCGTGGCGGCGATCGGCACGCCGATCACTGGCAGCGGCGTGAGCGACGCGAGGAACCCGGGGAGGGCCGCGGCGCCGCCCGCGCCCGCGATGAGGACGCCGAGCCCTCGCGCCTGGGCGCCCGTCGCGTACTCATGCGTCCGCGCCGGCGTCCGGTGCGCCGAGGCGACGACGACCTCGTGTCCCACCTCGAGCGCGTCGAGAACCTTCACGGCCTCGAGCATCACCTCTAGGTCGGAGTCGCTGCCGAGCACGATGCCCACCCGCACGGATCGCGTCACGCCGATCTCCTTTGCCCGATATCGCTCCGGTAGTGCATCCCCGCGAAGCGGATCTCCTCGACCGCACCATAGGCGCGCGCGATGGCGGTCGCGAGGTCGTCGGCCACCGCGGTGACGCTGAGCACGCGGCCGCCCGCCGTGACCAGACGCCGGTCGCGGAGCGCGGTGCCCGCATGGAAGACCGCCACGCCCGGCAACGCTTCGGCCGCCGCGACGCCGTCGATGGTCACGCCCGTCCGGTACTTGCCGGGATAGCCGCCGGAGGCGAGCGCGACGCAGACTGAGGCCCGCGCCGGCCAGGGGCCAACCTCGGGCCACGGCCCGCCGCGGGCGGCCGCGACGAGCAGCGGGACCAGGTCGCCCGGAGCGAGGACCAGGAGCGCCTGACACTCGGGGTCGCCGAAGCGGCAGTTGAACTCGAGGACCTTCGGTCCCTCCGCGGTCAGCATGAGCCCGACGTAGAGAACGCCCCGGTAGGGCGCGCTCTCCTTGGCGAGCGCCGTGATCGTCGGACGCACGATCGTCTCCATCACGTGGCGCTCCATCGCCGCGTCGAACCCCGCCACCGGCGAGTAGGCACCCATGCCACCGGTGTTCGGACCCCGGTCGCCGTCGAACACGGTCTTGTGGTCCCGGGCCGCCGCGAGCGGCAGCACGTCGTGGCCGTTGGCGAGCGCGAAGAACGAGACCTCCTCGCCCGTCAGGAGCTCTTCGACGACCACCGTCGTGCCGGCCGCGCCGAACGCCTTCGTCTCCATGCACGCGGCGACCGCGGCGTCGGCCTCCACGAGCGTCCGGCACACGGCGACACCCTTGCCGCTGGCGAGACCGTCCGCCTTGACGACGAGGGGCGCACCGAGCTCGCGGCAGTACCGGCGGGCGCGTGCGGCGTCGTCGAACGTCGCGAAGCGCGCTGTCGGGATCCCATGATGCGCCATGAGACGCTTGGCGAACGCCTTCGAGCCCTCGATCGCGGCGGCCGGCGCGACCGGACCGAACACCGCGAGGCCCGCTTCGATGAACCGATCGGCGAGCCCGGCGACGAGCGGCGCCTCCGGTCCCACCACGGCCAGGTCGATCCGCTCGCGCTTGGCGAACGCGACGAGCCCGTCGAGCGCGTCGGCGGCGAGCGG
>MNCR01000096.1:0-27165 GCA_001914535.1 Candidatus Rokubacteria bacterium 13_2_20CM_69_15_1 | reverse complement strand
GGCCACTGGCTCGGGTCGGGCGGCTCGGCGAGCTCGAGGTGGGCGCGCGCGATCCGCGCCCAGGGGCTGCCGGCGTCGAGGTCGAGGTAGCGCTGCCAGTGCTTGATCGCCTCGCCGCCGCGCTCGGCGCGCGCGAGCGCGCCCGCGAGGTTGAAGTGGGCGTCGGCGTAGTCGGGCGAGATCTCGAGCGCCTCCCGGTAGTCGGCGATCGCCTGCTCGATCAGGCCGCGGTCCTCGTGGAGGCTTCCCAGGTTGTAGGCGGCCTCGCAGCAGCGCGGGTCGTGCTCGAGCGCCGACCGGTAGGCGGCCTCCGCCTCGTCGTAGCGCCCGAGGCGATGCAGCAATAGCCCGAGGTTGTTCCACGCGGCGGCGTAGCTCGGATCGATCGCGACGACCCGCTCGTACGCCTTGATCGCGTCCTCCCACTGGGCGGGGTCGCCATCCCACTCGCTCGCGCGCTCGAACCACGTCTCGGCCTGCTCGATCGGTGGTGCCAGGGGCCGGACCAGCCCGGTGGCCAGGGTGGCGTTCGCCGCCTTCTCGAGGCCGCCCTCGTCGAGCGCCAGGACGAGCTGGCCGCTCCGGGGGTCGAAGCGAACGCGATCGGACTGCGCCAGGAGCCGGTCGCCCTCGAGCACGAGTCGCAACTCGGCCAGCGGCTCGACGAGGCTCGGATTCCGCCGCCGGAGCGCCGCGAGCGTCTGCTTGATCTGTCTGACGGAGGCGCCCGCCTCGAGGAGCGCGCTGGCCGCGCGCAGCGCGAGCAGGTCCCGGAAGGTGTAGCCCGTCTCGCCGCGCAGGAGGTCGAGCCGGCGGAGCTGGGCGGCGCGCTTGGGGGTGAGCGTCAGGATGCGGGTGAGCTCGCGCATCCCGTAGATCCGCTCGGGCTGGTGCCGGCTCATCGGCTGCTCTCTAGTGGCGGAAGTGGCGGATGCCCGTCACCACCATGGCCATGCCGTACTCGTCGGCCGCCGCGACGACCTCGTCGTCACGGAGCGAGCCGCCCGGGTGAATCACCGCCGTGGCGCCGGCCTTCGCCACGACGTCGAGACCGTCGCGGAACGGGAAAAACGCGTCGGACGCGCACGCGGCCCCGGCCGTCTCGAGACCGACCTCGCGGGCGCGCATGACGGCCAGGCGAGCCGAGTCCACGCGGTTCATCTGGCCCGCGCCGATCCCGACGACCTGGCCGCGGGTGGCCAGCACGATCGCGTTCGACTTGACGTGCTTGGCGACGCGCCAGGCGAAGCGGAGCGCCTCGGTCTCGGCCGTGGTCGGCGCACGCTTCGAGACGGTCCGGAGGGCCGTGGCCTCCAGATCGGTCAGGTCGGCGTGCTGGGCGAGCAGGCCGCCGAGGACGCTCCGGTACTCCGTGAGACGCGGGGGCAGGCTCGCGCGATCGCACGGGACTTCGAACACCCGGCACTTCCGCTTCGTCCGCCGGAGCTCGGCGAGCGCGTCGGGCGCGAACGCCGGTGCGAAGAGGATCTCGACGAAGATCCCGGCGAGGGCCTCCACGACGTCCGTGTCGAGGGCGCGGTTCACGCCGACGATCCCGCCGTAGATCGACACCGGATCGCACTCCTTGGCCCGGGCCATCGCCTCACCGACCGTGGCGCCGAGCGCGACGCCGCACGGGTTCGTGTGCTTGATGACGACCGCCGCGGGCTCGTCGAACTCGAGCACGAGGGCGAGCGCCGCCGAGAGGTCGAGGAGATTGTTGTAACCCGGTTCGGGCCCGTGAAGCTGCGTCATCGCCGCCAGCCCGACGCGCGGCCCATCGAGGGGCGTGTAGAGCGCGCCCGCCTGGTGGGGGTTCTCTCCGTAGCGGAGCCCGAGGCGTCGCTCGAAATCGAGCCGCAAGTGGGCCGGGAAAATCTCCGCTCGACCGTCGGCTTTGCCGGTGGAACCGATCCCGGGGGTTCGCTCCCTCTCAGGAGCGCTTCCCCCGGTCTCGGAGGGTGCCCCAGAGGGCGGAGCCCGTCGGTCAGACGCCCCCTCCGAAAAATAGGCGGCGATCGCCGCGTCGTACTGGGCCGTGCGTCTGAACGCCTCCTGGGCGAGGCGCACGCGCGTGGCCTTCGAGAGGGCTCCGTCGCCGGCGCGGAGCTCGTCGAGCACGAGCGGGTATTGAGACGGGTCGGTCACGACCCCCACGCTCGCGTGGTTTTTCGCCGCGGCGCGGATCATCGCGGGACCCCCGACGTCGATTTGTTCGATCGCCTCAGCGAGCGAGACGCCCGCCCGCGCCACCGTCGCCTCGAAGGGGTAGAGCGCGACGACGACGAGATCGATCGGCCGGATTCCATGCTTCTCGAGCCCTTCTGTGTGGGCGGCGACGTCCCGTCGCGCCAGGATGCCGGCGTGGATCTTCGGGTGGAGGGTCTTGACGCGGCCGTCGAGCATCTCCGGGAAGCCGGTGACATCGGTGACGTCACGAACGGGCACCCCGGATTCCCGCAGCAGCTTCGCCGTGCCGCCGGTCGAGAGGATCTCGATTCCGAGCGAGGCGAGGCCGCGGGCGAACTCGACCACACCGGTCTTGTCGTGGACGGAGACGAGCGCGCAGCGGGCTTTCATCGGATGGTCACCGTGCGGCCGGCGAGCCTGAGCCTCCCCTCGGCGAACAGGCGGATGGCCTCGGGGTACAGGCGGTGCTCCTCCACGAGGATGCGGGCGGATAAGGATTCTTCCGTATCGTCGGCGTGAACCGGCACGGCCGCCTGCAAGACGATCGGCCCGGTGTCCACGCCCTCGTCGACGAAGTGCACGGTGGCGCCCGCGACCCTGACGCCGTACTCGAGCGCCTGGCGCTGGGCGGCGAGCCCGGGGAACGCGGGGAGGAGCGAGGGGTGAATGTTCAGGATCCGCCCGGCGTACGCGCGAACGAGCCCGGGTGTCAGGATCCGCATGAAGCCCGCGAGGCACACGAGGCCGACCCGGTGCTCGTCGAGCAGGCGCCGGAGCGCCTCGTCGTAGAGCACGCGATCGCCGAAGTCCTTGGGGTTCAACCAGAACGCGGGCACGCCGTGCCCGCGTGCACGCGCGAGCGCCTCCGCCCGTTCCCGGTCGCCGACGACGACCGCGACGCGCGCGGGAAAGCCGGGACGCGCGCACGCCTCGAGGATGGCCTGGAGGTTCGAGCCGCGGCCCGAGGCCAGGACGCCGAGGCTCAGCAGCGTCGCGCGCGAGGTCACGCCACCAGCTCCACGCCGCGCTCGCCCGCCACGATCTCGCCGAGGCGCAACACGGTCTCGCCGGCGTCGCGCAGGACGCCGATCGCGAGATCGGCGTCCGTGGGCGGCAGGACGATCACGTAGCCGATCCCCATGTTAAAGGCGCGGAACATCTCCGCCTCGGCGATCTGGCCCGCGCGCTGGAGCGTCGCGAAGACCGGCGGGGGGGTCCACGCCGCGCGCGAGATCCGGGCGCAGCACCGCTCGGGTAGCACGCGCGGGAGGTTTCCGGGGAGGCCGCCGCCCGTGACGTGGGCCATCGCGCGCACCTCCACGCGCTCCAGCAGCGCCCGCACCGGCTTGGCGTAGATGCGGGTCGGCGTGAGCAGCTCGTCGGCGACCGTCCGGCCGGTGCCCGGCAGCATCGCGTCCACCGTGAGCTTCATCACGTCGAAGACGATCCGGCGCGCCAGCGCGTAGCCGTTCGAGTGCAGTCCCGACGAGGCGAGGCCGAGTACGACGTCGCCCGGGCGGACCCGAGCGCCGTCGACGATCCGCGAGCGCTCGGCGATCCCGACGGCGAAGCCCGCCAGATCGTACTCGCCGGGGGCGTAGAGGTCGGGAAGCTCGGCGGTCTCGCCGCCGACGAGGGCGCAGCCCGCGAGCCGGCAGCCGGCGACGACGCCCGTCACGATCGCCTCCACGCGCGCCGGGTCGAGCCGCGCGGTGCCGATGTAGTCGAGGAAATACAGGGGCTCGGCGCCGTGGACGAGGACGTCGTTCACGCCCATCGCGACCAGGTCGACCCCGACGGTGTCGTGGCGGTCGGCGAGGAACGCGACCTTGAGCTTGGTGCCGACGCCATCGGCGGAAGAGACCATGACCGGCTCGCGGTAGCCCGACGGCACGCGCACGAAGGCGGCGAATCCGCCGACACCCGCGAGGACCTCGGGGCGCGCGGTCGCGCGCGCGAGGGGCGCGATGCGCCGGACCGCGTCCTCGCCGGCGTCGATGTCGACGCCGGCCGCGCGGTAGGTCAGAGGGTTCATCGAGTCGCCGGCGCCGTCCGTTTAGCCGTCGAAGAGGCGGAGCTGGTCCGTCGCCTCCGGCTCGATCCCCACGCGATAGTTGCCCGTGAAGCACGCGTGGCAGAAGTGGCCCGGGTCGGCGCCGGTCGCCTTCAGCATGCCGTCGAGGGAGAGGTACCCCAGTGAGTCGGCCGCCAGGTAGCGGCGGATCTCCTCGGGCACGTGGCTCGAGGCGATCAGCTCCTTCCGCGTCGGGGTGTCGATCCCGTAGTAACACGGCCACTGGATCGGCGGGGACGAGATGCGCACGTGGACCTCGCGCGCGCCGGAGCTACGGATCATCTTCACGATCTTGCGGCTCGTCGTGCCCCGCACGATCGAGTCGTCCACGACGACGATCCGCTTCCCCTCGAGCATCTCGCGCATCGGGTTCAGCTTCACCTTCACGCCGAAGTGCCGGATGCCCGCCTTGGGTTCTATAAAGGTGCGGCCGACGTAGTGGTTGCGGATGAGCCCCAGCTCGTACGGCGTGCCCGACTCCTCGGAGTAGCCGAGCGCTGCGCTCGTCCCCGAGTCCGGCACCGGGATGACGATATCCGCCTCGACGGGGTGCTCGCGCGCGAGCTGACGGCCCAACGCCTTCCGCACGGTGTGGACGTTCCGTCCCCAGAGGATCGAGTCGGGTCGGGCGAAGTAGACGTACTCGAAGACGCACTGGAGCCGCTCGGCGGGCGGGAACGGGCGGATCGACGAGAGGCCGGCGTCCGAGACAATCACGATCTCGCCGGGCTCGACGTCGCGCTCCCACCGCGCCTCCATCAGGTCGAGCGCGCACGTTTCCGAGGCGACGACCCAGCCCTCGCCGAGACGGCCGATCGTGAGCGGGCGGAACCCGTACGGGTCGCGGACCGCATACATCGTGGCGGGCGTGAGGATCAGGAGCGAGTAGGCGCCCTTCACTTGTCCGAGCGCGTGGGTGATCTGGTCCTCGAAGGGGCCCACCGGTGCGCGGGCCAGGAGGTGGAGGATCACCTCGGTATCCGAGTTCGACTGGAAGATGGCACCGTCGCGCTCCATGTCTCGGCGGAGCGTCTCGGCGTTGGTGAGGTTGCCGTTGTGGGCGATCGCGACCGGCCCGCGCGCGGTGTTGGCGGTGATCGGCTGGGCGTTCCGGAGGTTGGAGCTTCCGGCGGTGGAGTACCGGACGTGGCCGATGGCGCGATGGCCCGGCAGGCGGCGAAGACGCTCGGGAGAGAACACGTCGGCCACCCAGCCCATCGCCTTCTCGGTGTGGAAGTTGGTGCCGTCCGTCGCGGCGATGCCCGCCGACTCCTGCCCACGATGCTGGAGCGCGTAGAGTCCGAGATAGGCGACGTTGGCGGCCTCCGGGTGATTCCAGATGCCGAACAACCCGCACTCGTCGTGGAACCGATCGTCGTCACGCCATGTGACGCTCAAATCCGCCCCTCCACGCGCCTTCGATCCGGTCCAGTGCGACATCGACGAGCGTCGTCGTGCCGCGCCGGAGCACGAGCCGGTCGCCCCCCGTCGCCCCGATCCATCGCCACGGGATTGCCGACTCCGCCATCAGCGCCTCGAAGGCGCGCACCCGCTCGGGCTCCACCGCGACCACCACGCGCGACGGCCCTTCGCCGAACAGCACCTGGTCGGCGCGGTCCGCCGTGTCGAGCGCGGCGTCGCACCCCACGAGCCCCCGCCCGCTCACGCAACCCTCGGCCAGGGCGACGGCGATTCCGCCCTCGGCGCAGTCGTGGGCCGCCGTCACCAGCCCCGCGCTCACGGCGGCGCGAACCGCCGCCTGAACCTTCCGCTCGACCTCGAGGTCGAGCGGCGCGAGCGTGCCGCAGAGCCGCCGGTGGGCCCTCCAGAGAAACTCGCTGCCGCCCAGGCTCACATGCGGAGGGCCGAGCAGTGCGACTCGGTGCCCCGAGGCCTTGAACCACTGGGTCGCCCGCCGCCCCGTGTCCTCGAGGACGCCCACCACCCCGATGATCGGCGTCGGGAGGATCGCCTGGCCGTTGGTCTCATTGTAGAAGGAAACGTTGCCGCCCACTACCGGGATCTCGAGAGCGCGGCACGCCTCGGCGATCCCGTCGATCGCGTGGGCGAACTGCCAGAGGATCTCCGGCCGCTCCGGCGAGCCGAAGTTCATGCAATCGGTCGCCCCGACCGGCGTGGCGCCCGAGCAGGAGACGTTGCGCGCCGCCTCCGAGACCGCCATGGCGGCGCCCCGCCGCGGGTCCAGGAAGACGTGCCGCCCGTTGCCGTCGGTGGAGACCGCGAGCGCCCGTGACGTGCCCTTCACGCGGAGCACCGCCGCGTCCGATCCGGGCAGGACGAGCGTGTTGAGCCCCACCTGCTGGTCGTACTGGCGGAAGGCCCACTCCTTGGACGCGATGGTCGGCGACGCGCAGAGCGCCAGCAGCGCCTCGCCGTAGTCGGCGGGCTCGGGCAGCGTGAGAGGGTCGAAGGCGAGCCGTTCCGCGAGCCACGCCGGTGGCGCGGTCGGCTTCGTGTATTTCGGCGCCTCGGCGAGGAGGTTCACCGGCACGTGGGCGACGACCTGGCCGCGCAGCCGCGCCGTCAGCGTGCCGCTTGCCGTGACCCGACCGATTTCCACCGCGTCGAGCTCCCACTTGGCGAAGATCCGCCGGAGCTCCTCCTCGCGACCGCGGGCGGCGACCAGCAGCATGCGCTCCTGCGACTCGGAGAGGAGGATCTCGTACGGCGTCATCGCGACCTCGCGCTGGGGCACCCGGGAGAGCTCGACGTCCATCCCGGTCCCCGCGCGCGCCGGCATTTCGGAGGTGCAACACGCGAGACCGGCGGCGCCCATGTCCTGGATCCCGACGACGGCCCCGGTTTTCATCGCCTCCAGGCACGCCTCGAGCAGGAGCTTCTCCGTGAACGGGTCGCCCACCTGCACCGTCGGCCGTCGCTCCGACGCCGAGTCGTCGAAGGTCGCCGACGCCATCGTCGCCCCGTGGATCCCGTCGCGGCCGGTCTTGTTGCCGACGTAGAACACCGGGTTGCCGACGCCCTCGGCGCGCGCCCGGAAGATCGCGTCGGCACGCACGAGCCCGACGCACATGACGTTGACCAGCGGGTTACCGGCGTACTCCGGCGCGAAGGCGACCTCGCCACCGACCGTGGGGCAGCCGAAGCAGTTGCCGTACCAGCTGATGCCCGACACGACGCCCTCGACGAGGCGGCGCGTCTTCGGGTCGTCGAACTCGCCGAATCTGAGCGAGTCGAGGAGGGCGATGGGCCGGGCGCCCATCGTGAAGATGTCTCTCAGAATGCCGCCGACGCCGGTGGCCGCGCCCTGGAACGGCTCGATGAACGACGGGTGATTGTGACTCTCGATCTTGAAGACGACGGCCCAGCCGTCGCCGATGTCGATCGCTCCCGCGTTTTCTCCAGGCCCCTGCAGCACACGGGCGCCCTCGGTGGGGAGACGGCTCAGGAAGACGCGCGAGTGCTTGTAGGCGCAGTGCTCGGACCAGAGGGCCGCGAAGAGTCCCAGCTCGGCATACGTCGGTTCGCGGCCGAGGCGCTGCAGGATCCGATCGTATTCTTCGGCGGTGAGGCCCGAGTCCCTCGCGAGGTCGAGCGTGACCTTCGGTGGAGCCCCCGTCAACCCCGCCTACCGCTTGAGGAAGCTGCCGTCCTCGACGAGGCTTCCGAGGAGGGACTGGAACAGGAGGAGCCCGTCCGTGCTGCCCAGCGCCGCCTCGGCCGCCCGCTCGGGGTGCGGCATCAGCCCCAGCACGGTGCCCTCCGGGTTCACGAGACCGGCGATGTTCTCCAGCGACCCGTTGGGGTTCGCGGCTCGGGTCACGCGTCCCTCCGCATCCGCGTAGCGGAAGACGATCCGGCGCTGATCCTTGAGCAGCCGGAGCGTCTCGGGGTCGGCGTGGTACTTGCCCTCGCCATGCGAGATCGGCATGGTCAGGACCTGTCCCGGCCGGAGCCCGCGCGTGAAGGGCGTCTCGACGTTCTCCACGACCAGGTGCGTGGACTGGCAGCGGTACTGCAGGCACTCGTTGCGCAGGAGCGCGCCCGGCAGGAGCCCCGCTTCGCACAGAATCTGGAAGCCGTTGCACGAGCCCAGGACGTACCCGCCACGAGCGACGAAGTCCCGCAGCGCCTCGACGACCGGCGAGCGCCCCGCGACGGCCCCGGCGCGGAGGTAGTCGCCGTAGGAGAAGCCGCCCGGCAGGATGACGCAGTCGAGGTCGTCGAGATCGCGGTCGCGGTGCCAGACGTACTTCACCGGCTCGTGTAGTACTTCGGAGATGACGTAGTGAAAGTCGCAGTCGCTCCACGTACCCGGGAAGACGACCACGCCGAATCTCATGACGCGATCATCTTACCGGACCGCTCGGCGCGGGGCAAGATCGTCGGCCATCTCGATCGTGTAGTCCTCGAGGACGGGATTCGCGAGGAGCCGCTGGCACATCTCGCCGACGCGCGCACGCCCATCTTCCGCCGTCGCCGCGCCGAGCTCCACGTCGATCACCTTGCCGACGCGGAGGTCGGTGACCTCCGCGAAGCCGAGTCCGGCGAGCGCGCGCTTGACCGCCGCGCCCTGCACGTCGAGGATGCCGGGCTTCAGGCGGACGAGGACGCGGACCTTCACACCGGGCCGACCAGGCGGCGGTAGACCTCCTGGTACGCCTCTTCCACGCCACCGAGGTCCTGACGGAAGCGGTCCTTGTCGAGCCTTTCGCGCGTCTCCCGGTCCCACAGACGGCACGTGTCGGGTGAGATCTCGTCGCCGAGGTAGAGCCGGCCGCCCGCCCGGCCGAACTCGAGCTTGAAGTCCACGAGGACGAGCCCGTGCTTCAGCAGGTGCGGCCGGAGCACGCCGTTGATCCGGAGCGCCATCCGCCTGATCCAGCCGAGCTCCGCCGGGGTGGCCAGCTTCAGCATTCGCACGTGGTCGTCGTTGAGCATCGGGTCGCCGAGCGGATCGGACTTGTAGTAGAGCTCGACGATCGGCTGTCTGATCGGCGTGCCCTCGTCGAGGCCGGTGCGCTTGGCCAAGCTGCCCGCGACCACGTTGCGCACGATCGTCTCGATCTTGATGATGTCCAGGCGCCGGCAGAGCATCTCGCGGTCGGAGAGCGTCCTGAGGTAATGCGTCGGCACCTTCGCACGCTCGAGCCGCTCGAACAGCGCCGCCGACAGCCGATTGTTGATCACGCCCTTGCCGACGATCGTCCCTCGTTTGAGGGCGTTGAAGGCCGTGGCGTCGTCCTTGAAGTACTGAACGATCAGTCGAGGGTCGCTCGTGGCGTAGACGATCTTCGCCTTGCCCTCGTAGAGCTTGCCCCGCGTCTCAACCTGCTCCACCGCCTTCGCGCTCATCGGCACCCCCCGCTTCACCGTTCGATCTTGGGCCTGGGCGCATCCGGCACACCGGGTGGCTCTGTGACACGGGGCGGCCCCACGTCGAGCCCCAGTCGTTTGAAGATAGCGTCGACGTTCCGGATGAACCATGTCGGATCAAAGCACGCCTTGAGCTCGTCGGGCGGTACGCGGTCGGTGACGGCGGGATCCGCCGCGAGCAGCTCGACGAACGGCCGCCGCTCCCGCCAGGCGCGCATGGCGTGGCGCTGAACGATCTCGTACGCGACCTGGCGAGCGAGCCCCGCCTCGGTGAGCTTCAGCAGCACGCGCTGCGAGTAGACGAGCCCGTAGCTCAGCTCGAGGTTCTCGGCCATTCGCGCCGGGTCCACCTCGAGCCCCTCGACGATGAATGTCGTGAGGTGGATTAGATAGTCGAGCAGGATCGTCGAGTCCGGCAGGATCACACGCTCGACCGACGAGTGGCTGATGTCGCGCTCATGCCACAAGGCGACGTTCTCCAGCGCGGCCAGCGCGTTGGTCCGGAGGAGTCGAGCCAGCCCGCAGATTCGCTCCGCGAGCTCCGGGTTGCGCTTGTGCGGCATCGCGCTCGAGCCCTTCTGCCCCTCGCCGAATGGCTCCTGCGCCTCGAGGACCTCGGTGCGCTGGAGCCCCCGCACCTCGAGCGCAATCTTTTCAAGCGACGCGCCCGCCACGGCGAGCATCGCGCAGAACTCGGCGTGGCGGTCCCGCTGGATGATCTGGGTGGACACCGGCGCGGCCTCGAGGCCGAGCTCCCGGCACACCTCCGCCTCGAGCTCCGGCTCGACGTGAGCGAAGTTGCCCACGGCTCCGGAGAGCTTCCCCACGGCGACAGCGGCGCGGGCCCGGCGCAGTCGCTCCAGGTTCCGCTGCGCCTCCGTGTACCAGACCGCCGCCTTCAGCCCGAAGCTGGTCGGCTCCGCGTGGACACCATGGGTTCGGCCGACGGTCAGGGTGTCCTTGTGGCGGAGGGCCAGCGTTCGAAGCGCGTCCCTCAGACGCGCCTGTCCCACGATGAGGAGGTCGGCGGCGTCCCGGAGCTGGAGCGCGAGCGCGGTGTCCCAGACGTCGCTCGTGGTGAGTCCAATGTGGATGAAGCGGGAGTCGGAGCCGACCTGCTCCTCGAGACTCGTGAGGAGCGCGATCATCTCGTGCTTGGCGCGCTCCTGGATGGCGAGGATGCGCGTAATGTCCACCCGCGCCTTCTGGCGGATCCGCGCCATCGCGTCGGGAGGGATGCGACCGCAGCGGGTGTAGGCTTCGCACACGGCGAGCTCCACCCTGACGGGCTCGCTCGAAGCACGAGTGGGGGGCTTGGGGGGCATCTCGGGACGCGTGCCGCAGATGCGAGCGAGCCGCCGGCTCGCTCGAAGCGCGAGTGGGGGGGGGTTGGGGGGCCATCTCGGGGCCCCCCAATCTAACGATGCAGGAGCTCGCGCGGTAGGTTCCGGCGATCGAGGGGCCCCAGCGTGGTCAGGACGAGGCGGTCCTCGTCGAGGAGCTCGGTGACGAGCGCCTGCACCTCCTCGTGGCGGACGGCGTCGATCGCCGCCAGCATGGCGTCGATCGTCAGGAACGACCCCAGGTGCATCTCGTGCTTGGCGAGCCGGTTCATGCGGCTCGACGTGGACTCGAGCGACAGCATCAGGCTGCCCTTCAGGTGATCCTTGGATCGCCGGAGCTCCTCCTCGGTCACCCCGCCCTTCTTCAGGTCACGGATCTCTTTGAGAATGGACTTGAGGACCTTGGAGAAGTTCGGCGCGTCGGACGCGGCGTAGATGTAGAGCGTCCCCGTGTCGACGTACGCCTGGACGCCCGAATGGATCGCGTAGACGAGCCCCTGGCGCTCACGAACCTCCTGGAAGAGGCGCGAGGACATGCTGCCGCCGATCACGTCGTTGAGGACGAACAGCGCGTAGCGCTCCGGCGCCGAGTGGTGCAGGCCGGGGAAGCCCATGATGACGTGGACCTGCTCGAGCGGCTTGTGGACGATGTTGACCCCGGGCTTCATCGAGGGCGGCGTGTCCGTGCGCGGCGTCGAGGCGCGGGCGAAACCTTTGAAGCCTCCGCCGAAGAGGTCCACGACCGCGTCGTGGGTGACGTTGCCAGCCACCGCGATCATGATGCGTGGCGGCACGTACTCCGCGCCGAAGTGGGAGAGCACCGCCGCGCGATCGTAGCCGTTCACCGCCTCGCGCGTACCGAGGATCGGACGCCCGAGCGGGTGGCCCTCCCAGAGCTGGGCGGCGAAGAGGTCGTGGATCAGGTCGTCGGGTGTGTCCTCCACCATCTTGATCTCCTGGAGCACGACCGACTTTTCGCGCTCGAGCTCCTCGGCGTCGAAGACCGGGTGGAGGAGGATATCGGTCAGGAGGTCGACCGCGAGCGGCAGATGCTCGTCGAGCACCTGGACGTAGAAGCACGTGTGTTCCTTGGTGGTGAAGGCGTCCATCTGGCCACCGACTGAGTCCATCGTGCGCGCGATGGCCTCGGCGGTGCGCGTCTCGGTCCCCTTGAAGACCAGGTGCTCGATGAGGTGGGACATGCCGAGGCGGCCCTCCGGCTCGTGTCGGGAGCCGCTCTCGACCCACACCCCGACGGCGACGGACCGGACGTGCTCCATCCGCTCCGTGACGACACGGATGCCGCTCGGAAGGATGCTCTTCCGGTACCCTTCGCTCACTGGGGACCGCCTTTCAGGCGCGGGGAGGATTCGCCGCCTGTGGGTTCTTGAGCTTTTCCTTGTCGGCCAGCGCCGGCTGCTCGCGCAGCGCCATCTTGCGGGAGAGCCGCATCTTGCCGTTGCCGTCGATCTCGATGACCTTGACGAGGACCTCGTCCCCCTCGGTCAGCACGTCCTGGACCGACCGGATCCGACTCTCGGCGATCTGCGAGATGTGCAGCAGCCCCTCCGTGTTGGGGATGACCTCCACGAACGCGCCGAACTCGACGATCTTCTTGACCTTGCCGAGGTAGATCCGGTCGAGCTCGACCTCGCGGCAGATGTCCTGGATCATCGCGATCGCCTTCTGGACCGACGCCTGGTCCGACGAGAACACGGTGACGCGGCCGTCGTCCTCGATGTCGATCTTGGTTCCCGTCTGCTCCTGGATGCCGCGCACGACCTTGCCGCCGGGGCCGATGATCTCCCGGATCTTCTCCTGGCGGATTTTGATCGTGACGAACCGGGGTGCGTACGGGCTGAGCTCGGGCCGCGGCTTCTCGATCGCCTCGCGCATCTTGGCGAGCACGGTCATCCGCGCCTCGCGCGCCTGTCGGAGCGCGTCGCGCATAACCTCGAGCGAGACGCCGGCGATCTTGATGTCCATCTGGAGAGCCGTGATCCCCTTCTCCGTTCCGGCGACCTTGAAGTCCATGTCGCCGTAGTGGTCCTCGCTGCCCATGATGTCGGTCAGGATCCCGAACTTGTCGCCTTCCTTGACGAGCCCCATCGCAATGCCGGCGACGTGGGACTTGATCGGCACGGCGGCGTCCATGAGCGCGAGTGACGCGCCGCACACTGTCGCCATCGAGGACGAGCCGTTGGACTCGAGGATGTCCGAGACGACGCGGATCGTGTACGGGAAGTCCTCTTTGGCGGGCAGCACCGCCTCGACGGCGCGCTCGGCGAGGGCGCCGTGGCCGATGTCCCGCCGTGAAGGCCCGCCGAACCGCCGGACCTCGCCGACCGAGAACGAAGGAAAGTTGTAGTGGAGCAGGAAGTGGCGCCAGGTCTCGCCCTCGAGCGCCTCGATCTTTTGCTCGTCGGACTTGGTGCCGAGCGTGGCGGAGACCAGCGCCTGCGTCTCGCCGCGCGTGAAGAGCCCCGAGCCGTGGGCCCGCGGCAGGTACGCCATCTCGATCGTGATCGGCCGGATCTCGTTGACCTTCCGGCCGTCCACACGGACCCCCTTCTCGACAATGAGCCGCCGCACCTCTGCGGCCTCGATCGCCTCGAAGGCGGCCCGCGCCTGGCCGCGCTTGGACTCGTCCAGGGAGAGCGCCGCCCACACTTCGTCGAACACGCCGCTGACCGCCTCCGCCCGCGCCTGCTTCTCGGGCGTCGCGAGCGCCTTGGCGAGCCTCGGCGCGGCGAGCGTCCGCACGCGCGCCTCGAGCTCCCGGTCCCGCCCGGCGTTCGCGTCGAAGGGCCAGCGCGGCTTCCCAGCCCGCGCGACCAGATCCTTCTGGAGCCGGGCGAGCCGCTTGCACTCGGCGTGGCCGAAGGCGATCGCCTCGAGGACAATCTCCTCGGGCACCTCGTGAGCGCCCGACTCGACCATCAGGACCGCCTCCTCGGTGCCGGCGATGACCAGGTCGAGGCTCGACACGGCCTGCGCCTCGTTCGTCGGGTTGGCAACGAGCTTGCCGTCCACGAGGCCGACCCGCACCGCGCCGACGGGGCCGTCGAACGGGATGCCCGAGAGGCACAGCGCCGCGGACGCGCCGTTCATCGCCAGGATGTCGGGATCGTTTTGCTGGTCAGCGGAGATCGCGAGGCAGATGACCTGGACCTCGTTGCGAAAGCCGGCGGGGAAGAGCGGGCGGACCGGCCGGTCGATCAGCCGCGAGGTGAGGGTTTCCTTTTTCGAGGGCGCGCCCTCGCGTCTGAAGTACCCGCCGGGGATCCGGCCGCCCGCGTACATGCGCTCGCGGTACTCGACCGCGAGCGGGAAAAAGTCCTGGGCTTCCTTCCCGGCCCTGGCGGCGACGCACGTGGCGAGCACCATCGTGCCGCCATAACGGACGACGACGGCTCCGTCTGCTTGCTTGGCAACCTTGCCGGTCTCGATGGAGAACGGCACGCTGCTGATGTCGGTCTGCACGGTATGACTCATCGGAAAGATTGTCCTCGCGTGTCGGCCGGAATCCGGCGAACGCCGTGTGGAGCAGGCGACACCGCCCGCTCAGGGGCCCCCGGATTCTCTGCGTCCGAGGACCAATCCATGGTTGGGGAACCCGCCGTCACCGGCGGATTCCGAGCCTGTCGATGACAGCACGATAGCGCTCGGCGTCCTTGGTCTTCAAGTATTCGAGCAGCCCCCGGCGCTTGCCGATCAGCATCAGGAGGCCCCGCCGAGAATGGTGGTCCTTCGTGTGCTGCTTGAAGTGGTCGGTGAGGCCGTTGATCCGCTCCGTCAGGAGCGCGATCTGGACCTCCGGCGACCCGGTGTCGCCCTCGTGGACGCGAAACTGCTCGATCAAGCTCTTCTTCCTGTCAACGGCCAGCGGCATCGGGTGCCTCCCTCAATCGCCACGCCCCGGGGAGTCGCCTCCGGCCAGGACGGGTTCAAAACTCCTTTTTTTGTCCACAGATAGCGTTACGGTACCACGGGGCTACAGGGATGTAAAGGGCGCCCTCACGAGCCCCGGCGGGTGGCCAGGACGTCCAGAGCAATCTGGTTTCGCAGGGCTTCGACGTCCGGGAATTTCCGCTCTCCCCTCAAGCGTCGGAGGAAGGTCAACCGGATCCGCCGACCGTAAATATCCCCCGAGAAATCGAGCAGATGGGCCTCCACCGCGAGCTCCGTCTCGCCGAAGGTCGGCCGGACTCCGACGTTGATGACCGCCTGGTAGTGCTCGCCGTCCACATCGACCTGGCAAGCGTACACCCCCGGGGGAAGAAGGAGCGGCCGCGCGGTCCGGACGTTCGCGGTCGGAAAACCGAGAGTCCGGCCGCGACCCGCGCCGCGGACGACCTCGCCCAGGATCGAATAAGGGCGCCCGAGCAGCCGCGCCGCCTTCGGAAGGTCGCCCCGCTGAAGCGCGCTTCGGATCTCCGACGACGACACCGGCACACCGTCAACGGTCATGGGGGCAACGACGTGCGCTCTGAACCCGAGCTCGCCTCCCAGCCGCTCGAGCAGCACGGCGTCGCCGCGAGCGCCGCGGCCGAAGCGATGGTTGAAGCCCACGACGATGTCCTGCGCCTTCAGGGTCCCCACGAGCACTCGCCTGACGAAGTCCTCCGGCTCCACCGCGGCGAACGCGCGTGTGAAGGCGACAACCACGGTCGTGTCGATCCCCGTCTCGGCGATCAGCTCGAACCGCTCCTCGAGGGTGGTGATGGGGACCGGAGCCCGCTCGGGCTGGAGCACCTCGAGCGGGTGGGGATCGAACGTGCACGCGAGGGCCCCGAGGCCGTGGAGCCGCGCCTGAGCCACGGCCGTACCGAGGATCGCGCGATGGCCCAGATGGATACCGTCGAACGCGCCGAGCGCGACGGCGCTCGGCCGCGCGTCAGGCCGGTAGGACTCGAGTCCCCGGACGATCCGCATGCAGAATTCTGAGAGGCTTCACCTGGCGCCCGCCCGCGATGACCGCACCGACGCCGATCAGCGCCCCGGCGGCGCCGTGGACGCGGACGTGGGCGCCGCCCTCACCGCTCGCCGGCGCTGCGAGCTCGACCGCCTGGCCATGCATAAACGCATGAGCCGCCCGATCGTCGAGGGTGATGCGGCGCCATCCCACCAGGGCCGACTCGGGTGGCTTGAGGCGTGACCACATGAGCTCCGCATCGCCGTCGGTAACATCGGCCCACGGCATCGCGTCGGCAAGGTCGAAAGGGCCGACGCGGCACCGGACGAGGCGCTCGACCGCGGCGCCGTAACCCAGTGCGGCCCCGAGGTCGGCAGCGAGCACACGCACATAGGTGCCCTTGCCGCAGACGACGCGGAGTGTGGCCCGGGGCGGGCTGACCTCCTCGACGACGATGGACCGGACGATGACCTCTCGCGGCTCGCGGTGGACCACGATCCCCTCGCGCGCCAACTCGTAGAGGCGCCGCCCCTCGTGGTGGAGCGCCGAGTACATCGGTGGGACCTGTTTGATCCGGCCGATGAACGGCCGGCACGCCTCGACGAGCAGGTGCCGTTCGAGCCGCGAAACCGTCGTCTCCGCCAAGACTCGACCACTGATATCGTGGGTGTCGGTCGTGAGACCGAAGCGGACCATCGCGACGTACTCCTTGTCCTGATCCACGAGGTACGGCGTGAGCTTGGTTGCCTCCCCGATCAGGACCGGCAGGACCCCCGTGGCTCCAGGGTCGAGCGTGCCGGCGTGGCCGACTCGACGGACGCGGAGTTGCCGGCGGACGCGCGCGACCACATCGAACGACGTCGCGCCCGGCCCCTTGTCGACGACGAGCACGCCAGAGGCGCCGACCTTCTGGCTCACCTCTTCGATTCCCCGGCGGGAGGCGCCTCGGGGGCGGCGGCGAGCGCAGCGCGGACCGCCCCGAGCACGACCCGCGTCGCCTCGGCAAGCGGCCCCGCGATCGTGCATCCGGCCGCGTTCGGATGGCCGCCGCCCCCGAACTGCGCGGCGATCCGCTGAACGTCCACGTCGCCCTTGCCCCGGAGGCTCACCTTGACTTGGCCGAGGTACTCGCGGAGGAGACACGCGACGCGGACCGTTGCGACCGAACGCGGGTAGTTGACGAGCTCCTCGGACTCGATGACCTTCTCCGGAATCGCGCCCGACGGGAGCGCCAGCCACGCGACCCGTCCGTCGTCGCTGACCTCGACGCGCGCGAGCGCCTCACCGAGCCACCGAAGCGCATCGGGGCCGCGGCGCTCGTAGAGCCGCTCCGAGACGAACGCGGGGTCGGCCCCGGCCTGGACGAGCGCCGCGGCGGTCCGAAACGTCCGCGGCGTCACGTTCGAGTAGCGGAAGGACCCCGTGTCCGTGTGGAGCGCCGTGAACAGATTCGTCGCGATCGGCGGCGTCAGCGGTGCGCCGAGCGCCACGAGCAGTTCGTAGACGAGCTCGCCCGTGGCGGCGGCGGAAACGTCGATCCAGTTCACGTCGCCGTAACGCCGGTTGTCCGGGTGGTGGTCGATGTTCACGATGGTGGCCGCCGCACGGCGCGTCTGGTCGATGAGCCCCTCGGTGCGCTGCGGGTTCGGGCAGTCCGTCAGCACGGCCACGTCGAATCTCCCGTCGAGCGCCTGGAGTCGCTGGTATCGCTCGACGCCCGGCAGGAACGCGAGCGCTGCCGGCGGCGGATGCGGGCCGCCGTAGGTCACGCTCCAGCCGCGGGCCTGGAGCGCCTGGCCGAGCGCCAGAAGCGTCCCCAGCACATCCGCGTCGGGGTGGACGTGGCCCAGCATGAGGGCGCTGCCCCTCGTGGAGCGGAAGGGAGCCAGCACGGCCTCGGAGGGCATCGTGGCGGTCACGGTGACGGCGCCGGTCACGACGGTGCGTCTTCGTTGAGCCGCCGGAGCAGCGCCTGGATGCGCGCGGCGTGCTCCATCGAGTGGTCCGCCCTGAAGTCGAGCTCCGGCGTGACGCGGAGGTCGAGGTGGTGGCGGAGCCACTGGCGGATGAAGCCGCGGGCGCTCCCGAGGGCGGCGAGCGACGCGGCCCACCGGTCCTCGTCGCCGAGCACCGACACGAAGACCTTCGCGACGCGCAGGTCCTTCGACGTCTCGACCTCCGTGACCGTGACGAACCCGAGCCGTGGGTCCTTGAGCTCCCGCTGGAGGAGGGTGGAGATCTCCTCCTTGATCAGCTGGTTCACCCGGTCGAGCCGTTTGCCCTGCATCAGAGGATCTCCACGAAGGTCTCGAGGACGCGCCCTTCCACGTTGTCCTCGATGAAGGTCATCGCTTTGGAGACAACTTCGGTGGCGTGCCGCGCGTCGGCCGACACGTAGGCGACCGCAAGGGTCGCGCGCTGCCAGACGTCCTGGTGGTCGACTTCCGCAACCGAGACTTCGAAGCGCGCGCGCACCCTCTCCTTGAGGCCCTTCAGGACGTGTCGCTTTCCCTTCAGCGAGCCGACGTCCGGCAGGTGGAGTTCCACCAACCCTAACGCGACGCGCGCCGTCGCCACGGTTCCCCCCGGTGGCTACGCCCGTTAGAGCGTGCGCGCCACTTCCTCGACCGTGTAGACCTCAAGGATGTCGCCCGGCTGGATCCCGGTCACGCCGTCGACACCGATGCCGCACTCGAGCCCGGCGAGCACCTCGCGGACGTCGTCCTTGAACCGTTTCAGCGAGCCGACCGTGCCCTCGCCCACGACCTCGTCGCCGCGCCGCACCCGCACTTTCGCGTTGCGGACGATCTTGCCTTCGGCCACGTGCGAGCCGCAGATCGGGCCCAGCTTGGAGATGACGAAGATCTGACGCACCTGCGCGCGACCGAGTGTCGTCTCACGGATCTCGGGCGCGAGCATGCCGGCCAGGGCGGCCCGCAGGTCGTTGATCGCGTCGTAGATGACGTTGTAGCTGCGGATGTCGACACCGTTGGCCTGTGCTTGAGTCGCCGCCTTCGCCTCGGGCTTGACGTTGAACCCGATCACGATCGCGTTCGACGCCGAGGCGAGCATGACGTCGCTCTCGTTGATCGCGCCCACCGAGCTGTGGATCACCTTGAGCTTGACCTCCTCGGTCGACAGCCGCTCGAGCGCCTCGGCGAGCGCCTCCACGGAGCCCTGCACGTCGGCCTTGAGGATGAGCCGGAGCTCCTTCACCTCGCCCGACTGGATCTGTTTCTGGAGCCCTTCGAGCGTGATCCGCGTCGCGGTCTTGCCCTTGAGCTTGTCGCGGTCCTGGCGCATCGTCGCGACCTGTCGCGCCTTACGCTCGTCGGAGACCGCGACGAGGACGTCGCCCGCTGCCGGGACGCCGCTGAGCCCCAGCATCTCGACCGGATCGGATGGGCCGGCGGTCTTGACCTTCTTGCCGCTCGGGTCGATCAGCGCGCGGATCCGGCCCGAGTGAGCGCCGACGACGACGGCGTCGCCCTCCTTGAGGGTGCCGTTCTGGACCAGCACGCTGGCGACGGGACCGCGCCCGCGATCCAGCCGGCTCTCGATGATCACGCCTCGGGCCGCGCGGTTCGGGTTGGCCTTGAGCTCCAGGATCTCGGACTGGAGCGCGGTCATCTCGAGGAGCTGGTCGATGCCCGTGCCCTTCTTCGCCGACGTCGGCACGTAGATCGTCTGGCCCCCCCAGTCCTCTGGGATCAAGCCGTGGTTGGCGAGCTCACGCTTGACGCGCTCAACGTCGGCCTCGGGCTTGTCGACCTTGTTCACGGCGACGATGATCGGGACGTTCGCTGCACGGGCGTGGTTGATCGCCTCGACGGTCTGCGGCATGACACCATCGTCGGCGGCGACCACCAGGATGACGATGTCGGTCGCCTGGGCGCCGCGCGCGCGCATTGCCGTGAACGCCTCGTGGCCCGGCGTGTCCAGGAACGAAACCTTGCCGTGCCGGGTCTCGACCTGGTAGGCGCCGATGTGCTGCGTGATCCCGCCAAACTCCTTCTCGGCGACTTTTGATTTGCGGATCGCGTCGAGGAGCGAGGTCTTGCCGTGGTCGACGTGACCCATGACCGTGACGACGGGCGGGCGCAGCTTCATCTGCGTGGGGTCGAGATCCTCCTCGTCGACGACCTCGCCTTCGACGGAGCGGACCTCGAGATCGAAGCTGAACTTGTCGGCGACGAGCTTCGCGGCGGTCGGATCGAGCAGCTCGTTGACCGTCGCCATGACGCCAAGCTCGAGCAAGGCCTTGATCACCTCGCCCGACTTCCGCCGCATCTTCTCGGCGAGCTCGCCCACCGTGACGGACTCGGGCACCCGGATCAGCTCGCGCTTGACCTCGGCGGGCGGCGCGGGCGGCGCCTCGACGGCGACGGCCGCGGCCGGCCGGCCCGGCGCGGCAGGCGCCACGGGACCGGCGGGCGCAGCGGGGTGGGCCGGGCGCGAGGGCGCCACGGGGCCCGCTGGCCGTGGCGGAGCCGTGGTCACGCGCGGCGGAGCGAACGGCTGGCGGGCCGGGCGCACCGGCGCCGGCGCCGGCCGCTCGATCGGACGGAACGGCACGATCTTCGGCTCGGGCTTCTTGGTGGGCGCGGTGGGCGACACGGCCGCAGCGGCCGCTGGCCTTGCGGCGACCGGCGGAACCTCGGGCACGAGCGTGACGACGCTCGGCTCGGGAGCGATCTCCGACTCGCCCTTGGCGACGAGCGGGGGCTCGGATGCGATCTCCGGCGCGGGCTTCGGCTTGACGATCGTCGCCGCAGGCTTGATCTCAGCGGGCGGCTCCTCGAGGGCGACCTCCGCGGTCTTCTTCGACCGCGCTGTCGTCTTCGTCGTGACCGCCGCGCCGTCGGTCGCCGCGGCGTCCTTGGGCGCCCTCGGCTTCGCGACGCGCTTGGGCTTCGGCTCCTCGGGCAGCTCACGGCCACGACCGAGCTTGACGCGCAGCGCATTCGCGAGCGCCGAGTCGAGGGGGCTCATCGCGCGCAACCCCTTGTGACCCATCTCCTCGGCGGCGACCATGAGCTCCTTGCTGGTCACCCCGAGTTCCTTCGCGAGCTCCATCAGCTTTACCTTTGCCGCCACAGCCCCCTCACCTCCTCGGAAGCATTCTCACCGGTTGCCTCGGACGGCCGGGCCTCGATCACAGGCTCGCCTGGCCTTGCGGCTACGGCTCGCACTGCGGCCCCGCGAACTCCGGAGGTCCGCACCCCCGTCGCGAGCGCCTCGCTCGCTTCACAGGGGCTCCTGAACGCGTGGCCAAGCCGCGCGCGACCGAGCGCGCGCTCGAGGCACGAGGCGTCCGGACACACGTACGCGCCCCGGCCGGGGGTGACGCCCAGCGGGTCCGCGACGACGACGCCGTCGCGCCCGCGGACGAGTCGCACGAGCCCGCGCTTGGGTCGCACCCGCCGACACCCGAGACACGTGCGACGCGGCTCGCGCTTCATGCGGGCGCGCTCGTCTCCTCGGAGGCTCCGCTCGGTTCGGGCGCGGGGGTGTGCTTCGCCACCCACTCGACGGCCGCAGCGTGGATGGTGTCGGCGCGGTCGCCGACCTCCGGGACGAGCCCGAGCTTTCCCGGTCCGGCCTTCACGATCGCGCCGGGCGAACCGAGCCCCGCGGCGACGAGCGGTTCGATGACCTCCGGGCTCACCCCGGCGAGCTCCGCGAGCGCGGCGCGGTCCGCCGGCGGCAGGCCCTCGCTCGCCGCCCGCTCGGCCTCGACCTCCGACTCGCTCTTGATGTCGATGCGCATGCCCGTCAGCTTCGCCGCGAGCCGCGCGTTCTGGCCCTTCTTGCCGATCGCGAGGGAGAGCTGGTTGTCGGGGACGATGACGAGCGCCGACGGCAGGCCGTCGGGTTCGCTCGCCTCCGTGATCACGACGGACGACACCTTCGCCGGCGACAGCGCGCGCGCGACGAACGTCGCCGGGTCGTGCGACCACTCGATGATGTCGATCTTCTCGCCCCGCAGCTCGCGGCTGATGACCTGGATGCGCGTGCCGCGCAGTCCGACGCAGGCGCCGATCGGATCGACGTCCCGCTTGGTCGAGGCGACGGCGACCTTGGCGCGCTCGCCCGCCTCGCGAGCCGTGGCCTTCACGAGGACGATCCCCTCCTGGATCTCGGGGATCTCCGTCTCGAACAGCCGGGCGAGGTAGCCCGGGTGGGTCCGCGAGAGCGAGATCTGCGGGCCCTTCGCCGTGCGCCGAACCTCGAGGACGTAGGCGCGGATCCGGTCGCCCGGGTTGTAGCGCTCGCCCGGGATCTGCTCCCGCTCAGGGAGGATCGCCTCGGCCTTGCCGATCTCGAGGATCACGTTACGCTTCTCGATCCGATGGACGACGCCCCGGAGGATCTGCCCCTCCTTGCCCGCGAACTCCGAGTAGATTCCCTCGCGCTCCGCGTCCCGGACCTTCTGCAAGATCACCTGCTTGGCGGTCTGGGCCGCGATCCGCCCGAACTCCTGCGGTGGTCGCTCCTGCTCGAGCTCGAGCTCGTCGCCGAGCTCCGCCTCTTTGTTCAACGCCTTGGCGTCGGCCAGGCTGATCTCGAGCCTGTCGTCGGTCACCTCCTCGACGACCTTCTTGCGCCAGTAGACCCGGAGGTCGCCGCTCTTCCGGTCGATGTGCATGCGCACGTTGTCGGCCGAGCCGAGGGTCTTCCGCGAGGCCGAGAGCAAGGCGGACTCCAGCGCCTCGAAGAGGATCTCCTTGTCGATCCCCTTCTCGCGACCGATCTGTTCGATGACGGTGATCAGCTCCCTGTTCATCGGCTCCGACGCCTGCCTGAGATTCTACGCCCTGCGCGTCCAGCGGACTTCCGCCTCCAGACGGACCTTCGTGAGGCCAGCACGCGAAAGCTCCACGCGCTCGCCATCGTGCTCGATCACGAGCCGGTCGGGCTCGACAGCCACGAGCTGGCCGCGCACCTCGCGCCCGCCGGCGAGCCAGCAGCAGAGCTGCCTCCCGACCGCCCAGCGGAACTCGCGCTCCTTCCGGAGCAGGCGGTCCAACCCGGGGGAGGATACTTCGAGATCGTAGGACGCGTCGAGCGTCGCGGCCGCGTCGAGCACGTCGCCGAGCTCGCGGCTCACCCGCTCACAGTCCCCGATCCCGACGCCGCCCGGCTTGTCGACGAAGAGGCGCAGGACCCCGCGCGGCCGGCGCGGGCGCCACTCGATATCGACCAACTCGAGCCCGTGGTCGCGCAGAACTGGCATCACGACCTCCTCGATCTGGTCGGTCGGCACCGCATCGTCCATCGGGGCTTTCCCCCCTGCCCGTGGGCAAAACTAAAAAAAGCGGGCAACGCCCACTTTTTCAAGAATTTAGCACGTGTCAGGGGCCGACGCAAGGCTCGTGGCGCTTCTCCGGGCAGGCGCGCCGGCGGCAGGAAGCTACTTGAGGGTTTCCAGGGCCTGCAGAGCTCGGATGGCGTCGACGACCGCGTCCTTGCCGACGCGGCTCTCCTGGCGCGTTTTGCGCGAGCGCACCTCGACGATGCCCTCCTTCACGAAGGCGTTGCCGACCGTGACGCGGACCGGGATGCCGAGGAGGTCGGCGTCCTTGAACTTCACCCCGGGTCGCTCGTCGCGGTCGTCCAGCATGGCTTCGAAGCCATGCGTCCGGCACGCGTCGTAGATCGCCTCGGCCGCGGCCGCCTGGATCTGGTCCCTGACGCCGACGCAGACGATGTACACGTGCAATGGCGCGATCGACCACGGCCAGACGATTCCGTCCCCGTCGGCGAGCTGCTCGATTGCGGCAGCGGCGATCCGCGCTGGGCCGATGCCGTAGCTCCCCATGACGATCGGCTGCTCGCGTCCCGACTCGTCGAGGTACGTAGCGCCGAGCGCGGTCGAGTACTTCGTCCCGAGCTTGAAGATGTTACCGATCTCGATGACCTTGTCGACGGTGAGCGGCTTGCCGCACTGGACGCACCGCTCGCCGGCGGTGACCGTGTGGAGGTCGGCGAACCGGCTGTCGAAGTCACGGCCGGCGGTGACGCCGCGCAGGTGGAAGCCCTCGCGGTTCGCGCCGACGACATAGACGCCATGTTTGAGGGGCTCGTCGGCGAGGACCGGCACCCGGGCGCCGACGGGACCGACCGACCCCGCCGGCGCCTCCAGGTGCTGGCGGACCTCGTCGGGGTGCGCCGGACGGACCTCCTCGCCGAGGGCACGGGCGAGCTTCCTCTCGTGGAGCGTGTGGTCGCCGCGGATCAGCACGAGCACGGGCCCCGACGTCTTCCCCACGTAGAGCAGCGATTTGATCGTGAGCCGTGGGTCGATCGCGAGAACCCGGGTGACGTCGGCGATCGTGCGCGCGCCGGGCGTCGCCACCTCCTCACGCGTCCAGGCGGGGAAGACCGGCGGCGCCGGGACGCTGCGGGCAATCTCGACGTTCGCGGCGTACCCGCAACTCTCGCAGATCGCGATCTCGTCCTCGCCCGCCGCGGCGGGCGCCATGAACTCGTGGGAGCCGAGGCCGCCCATCATGCCCGTATCGGACTGTACGACCCAGTAGCGGAGCCCGCAGCGGTCGAAGATCCGCCGGTACGCGCGCTCGTGGGCCGCATACGAGCGCTCGAGCGCGGCGACATCGGGATCGAGCGTGTAGGCGTCCTTCATCAGGAACTCGCGCGTGCGCAGCACGCCCGACCGCGGGCGCGCCTCGTCGCGCTCCTTGGTCTGGATCTGGTACCAGATCTGCGGCAGGTCACGGTAGGAGCGTATCTCGCGTGCGGCGAGCCACGCGACGACCTCCTCGTGGGTCATCCCGAGGCACATGTCGCGCCCGTAGCGGTCGCGCAGCTTGAACATCTCGGGAATGCCTTCCCACCGTCCCGACTGCTTCCAGATGTCGGCCGGGTGGATCACCGGCATCGTGATCTCCTGCCCACCGATCGCGTTCATCTCCTCTCGGATGATCGCGTTGACCTTGTCGAGAACGCGCTGGCCGAGCGGCAGGTACACGTAGACGCCGGCGGCAAGCTGGCGCACGAGGCCGGCCCGGAGCATGAGCTTATGGCTCAGCGCTTCGGCGTCGGCGGGATCCTCCCGGAGGGTGGGGACGAGCGACTGCGAGCGGCGCACGGCTACTTCGCGCCCTTCTTCTTGTTGGCCCCTTTGGCGCCGGGCGCGTAGTGGAGACGCTCCACGGGCTTGCCGGCGACGATGTGCGACTCGAAAATGTCCCGGAGGTCGCTTTCCTGGACGCCGCAGTACCAGACGTTGTCGGGGTAGACGACCATCATGGGGCCGTGCCCGCATTGCGAGAAGCACCCGGCCTTGTTGATCCGGACCTCGTCCGTGAGGCCGGCCTTGACAGCCTCGCCGCGGAGATACTTCACGAACCCTTCGACGTCGCCCTGGGTCGGGCACGTGTCGCCCCCGGTGCACACGAAGACGTGGAGGCGGTATTGGCCCATCAGTCGTCGGCCGGCGCCGCCACGCGCGCTGCCTTCCGCTCGGCGATGAACCGGTCGACCTCCTCGCGCATCGCTTGCACGATGTCCTTCTCGGGGACCTTTCGGATGACCTCGCCGTTCTTGAAGATCAGGCCGATCCCGCGCCCGCCCGCCACGCCGATGTCGGCGGCGCGCGCCTCGCCGGGGCCGTTCACCTCACAGTTGTGCAGCATGGCGCCGGGCAGTGCGAAGGAGTGCACGCCATCGACCTCCAGGTTATGCACATGCCCCTTCCACGCGACACGACGCACGGCCCGGACCCCGACGTAGAGCATGGTCTCGGTCAGCACGACCTGTCCCTTGGCGTTGTCCTGGCATCCTGACAGCGCGCCGAGCTGTAGGATCTGCGCGAGTCGTGCCAGGCCCGCCCGGGCGGTGACCGAGACAACCCAGTTGCGCTGGCGCGCGCGCTGATCGCGATGGTGGAGAAACGCGGGCACGCCGAGCCGGAGGAGCACGTGATGGACTTGCACGGCGAGCGCGTGCGACGACGTGCAATACGTCGCGCGCCAGTAGCCGCGTACGCGGCCCAGATAGCCGTCACCCTCCCAAAGGGCTTTGACGAGGGCGCACTGCTTGTCATGCGGCAGGCGCTCCATCCATTCGGGCATGCGCTTCTCCGTCGCGCCGTGGCCGAAGAGCGACCTCAGCAGTTCTCCGAGCGCGAGGGAGTGCGCGATCACTTCCGCTGTGTGCCGGCGCCGGCGGACCTGGGATCTCAATCCGAGACCGCCGAGGATCGTCTGAAGGCGCTCGACGTAGGCGCGCTGCTCTTCGTGGAAGTAGAAGAACTGCTCGTACGGCTTGCCGCCCTTGCCGCACATCGTCCCTTCGGAGAGGTAGTAACCGGCGAGCGTCATGAAGTCGTCGTCCACGGGGATCTCGCCGAGGCCTTCGGCGGCGATCGTCGCCCGGTCTTCCTTTTCCTGCAGCACCGGATACGCCAGCACCCAGCCACGACGCACCTCGCCGGCCGGCAGCCAGCGCGGCTCAGCGCCGGCGGCGAGCGCCGCCCGGACGTGCGGCCAGCGCGCACGCCCGGCCTTGAGGCGAGCCGGCCGCGGGAACGCCCACACCGGGTGGTTCTCCGTCAACCGGAACGGCGGGAAGCCGGTAGGCTGGACCTCGACGAGTTCGCCGTCGAACGCGTGCGTGCTCACCCACTCGACCCTGCGGTACTCGCCGGCGTGCGTGAGCACTTCGTCTGTCTCCGACACTGCCTCGATGGGCTTCGGCCCGTGCCGCGTGACAACCGACTGACCCTCCGGCACGCACCCCATCACGGCGATATGGATTTCCTCGTTCAGCCCGCGGAACTCGTCCTCGACCTCCTTCGCGAGCTTGACCAGGTCGACATCGGCGCGGCCGCACGAGGGGCACGAGACGAACGTCAGGCCCCCCTTCCGGAGCCCGAGCGATTTGAGAATGTCGATGCCGACCCGCACCTCCTCGGTGGGATCCGCCGAGAGCGAGACACGGATCGTATCGCCGATGCCCTCGGACAGGAGCGCCCCGAGGCCGACCGCCGACTTGATCGTCCCGACCCCGGGCGTGCCCGCCTCGGTGACGCCCAGGTGGAAGGGATAGTCGACCTGGTCGGCGAGCATCCGGTAGGCCTCGATCATCATGCGCGGGTCCGAAGCCTTCAGCGAGATCTTCATCGCTTGGTAGTCACAGTCCTCGAGGATCCGGATGTGCCGCAGCGCGGATTCCACCATCCCTTCGGGCGTGGGGCCGCCATACTTCGCGAGGAGATCCTTCTCGAGGGAGCCGGCATTGACGCCGATCCGAATCGGGATTTC
>MNCR01000015.1 GCA_001914535.1 Candidatus Rokubacteria bacterium 13_2_20CM_69_15_1 | reverse complement strand
GATTCTTCGTCGACACGCTGGTGCAGTTCGGCAAGCGCGGCCTCGCGTGCCAGCCGGCGATCGTCGGGCTCGGCCTCGGCGGCTCCAAGGATACGTGCGTGCGGCTCGGCAAGGAGGCGGCCTGCCTGCGCGTCGTCGGCAGCCGGAACCCCGATCCCGAGATTGCCGCGCTCGAGGAGGAGCTGACCACCCTCGGCAACTACGTGGGCATCGGCGCGATGGGGTTCGCCGGCACCTCGCTCGTCGTCGCCACGCACATCGAGGTGGCCTACACGCACACCGGCGGTCTGCCAATCGGGATGCATAGCTTCTGTCTCTCGTCGCGCCGGGCGACGGCGCGGATCCACCCCGACGGGCGGGTCGAGTTCCGGGCTGACCCGATGTGGTTCACCGACTACTACCGCCGCGAGGGGATCGAATGACGCCGGGTCGCGCCTGTCTCAGGCCACCCACCGTGGTCCCGGGCTCGCGGACCCCGATACAAATGACGCCGGGTCGCGCCTGTCTCAGGCCACCCACCGTGGTCCCGGGCTCGCGGCTCGTGGGTGGAATGAAAAGTGACTGGCGGAACGGAGCCGGGGCGCACCTCGTCTCGGGCCACCCACCGAAGGTGCCGGTCTCGCGGCTCCCGTTAAAATGACGAGCATTGCCCGACTGGACGACGTACGGATGGACGAGGTCGAGCTCGGGACGCCCGTCGGCCCCGCCGATCTCGCGCGCCTGAAGCTCGGCGACGTCGTCTACATTTCGGGTGTCCTCTACACGGCGCGCGAGAGCGTGTACCGCAAGGTCGTCGAGCGCGGCACAGACCTCCCCGCGAGCGTGCGAGCGCTCACCAACGTCAACTTTCATTGCTCTCCCGCCGCGGCCGTCAGGGCGGACGGTTCCTACGCCGTCGAAGCCGTCACCGCGACGGCGAGCTTCCGCTTCGGCCAATCGATGAGTCGGTGGTTCGAGCGCTCGGGGACGAAGGTCGTCGTCGGCAAAGCGGGGCTCACCGAGCTCGCCTACCGCGAGTGGTTCGTGCCGCACGGCGCCGTCTACCTCACCACCGTGGGATACGGGATGGGCGCCGCGTACGGGCGCTGCATCAAGCGCGTCGTCGACGTCCACTGGCTCGCGGAGCTCGGGATCGCCCAGGCCCTCTGGGTGCTGGAGGTCGAGCGGCTCGGCCCCTTCCTCGTGGAGGGGGACCGCGAGGGACGGAGCCTCTTCGCCCTCGCCAACCGCGAGATCAACCTTCGGCTCGATGAGGTCTACCGCGGATTGCCGCCGTACGCGATGGGACGCTTCGGCGAGACCACCGCCCGCACTGACGAGATCGTCTGACCGTCCCCGCCGCACGAGGGATCGACGAAGATTTGACACCGTTGTGACAACGCCTCGCGCCGTCCCGTCGGCGATGCATTGCCGGCGAGGCGATCGCTTAGCGCGATACGATGTGAGACGATGAAAGAGGACACGATGTGATGGAGAAGAAGCTGTTAGCCGTGCGCCGGTGCCGAGGCTTCGTTCACGTCTTGCTCGTCGCTTTCATCGGAGTGGGTGGCGCGGCCGCCGTCGGCCAGGCGCTGCAGCTCGGCGACCGGGCGCCAGACGTCGCCGGTCAACCCTGGATCAACAGCGGGCCCCTGACCATGCAAGGGCTGCGGGGCCGCGTCGTCCTCGTCGAGTTCTGGACCCACGGCTGAATCAACTGTCGCAACGTGATCCCGCAGTTGCGGGTGTGGCACGAGCGGCACGCATCGGCAGGGCTCACCGTTGTCGGCGTCCACAGCCCCGAGTTCTTCTGGGAGAAGCCGTACGCGAAGGTCGTCGACGCGACGAAGCGGCTCGGCGTGCGCTATCCGGTGGTGCAGGACAATGACTTTGTGATCTGGAAGCGGTTCGGCGTGAGGGCCTGGCCCACGCTGGTCCTGGTGGACCGGAAGGGGCTCGTCCGGTACCGGCACATCGGTGAGGGCGACTACGAGGCGACCGAGGCCGTGATCCGTCGGCTGCTCGCGGAAGAGGGCTGACGATCGGCGCGCCCCCGGGCGGATCCTGACAGGGTTACAAGCTCGCCACCCTGTGAGATGCTGAGGACGGGCAAGGAGGCGTTTCCCGCATGCTGATCAGCCGCGCTCCTCGGTTCACCTCCAACGACATCACCGACGCGAAGCACTACCTGACGCGTCGCGAGTGGATGCTCGGCGCCGCCGCGCTGACACTTCTGCCCGGCGAGAGTGCCGCGGCGACCCCGCAAGGCGAGCCGCTCAAGGCCGCCCGGAACGACGCGCAGAGTCTCCGGGAGCCGGCGACGAAGTTCGAGTCGGCGACGACGTACAACAACTTCTACGAGTTCGGCGTCAACAAGCCCGACCCCGCCCGGCTCGCGCACACGCTCAAACCGAGGCCGTGGACGGTCCGGGTGGACGGGCTCGTGCACAAGCCGAAGACACACGACATCGACGACCTGCTCCGACTCTCCCCGCTCGAGGAGCGAGTCTACGCGCTTCGCTGCGTCGAGGGGTGGTCCATGATTATCCCGTGGATCGGCTTCCCGCTTGCCTCACTCCTCAAGCGCGCCGAGCCCACGGGCCAGGCGAAGTACGCGGAGTTCACGACGCTGCTCGACCCGAGCCAGTTCCCCGGTCAGCGGTCGAGCCTCTTCGGGTTCTCCCTCGACTGGCCGTACACGGAGGGGCTCCGCCTGGACGAGGCGCTCCACCCGCTGACGCTCCTGACCGTGGGGATGTACGGCCAGGTGCTGCCGAATCAGAACGGCGCGCCGGTCCGCGTGGTCGTGCCGTGGAAGTACGGTTTCAAGAGCGCGAAGTCGATCGTCCGGATCCGGCTCACGAGCGAGCAGCCGGCGACCGCCTGGAACAAGGCCGCCCCGCAGGAGTACGGCTTCTATTCGAACGTCAACCCCGCCGTCGACCACCCGCGCTGGAGCCAGGCGACCGAGCGGCGGATCGGCGAGTTCCGGCGCCGCCCCACGCTGCCGTTCAACGGCTACGCCGACCAGGTGGCCCCGCTGTACGCCAGCCTCGATCTGAAGAAGTACTACTAGGAGCCCGTGAGGCCGACGGTGTTCGAGCGCGGGCTCCGCCCGCGCGATCGAATTCTGGGGGTGGCTCGGAGGGGGCCCTCGAGGTCCTCTCCGATGCCCTAGCGTCCGTGTCGCGCCGGGTCCGCCTCGCGCTCAAGGGGGTGGTCTGGGGAGTCTGTCTGGTCCCTCTCGCGACGCTCGTGTACTGGTTCGCGCGCGACGATCTGACGGCGAACCCGATCAGCTTCGTCACGACCACGCTCGGCGACTGGACGCTCCGCATCCTCCTGGCCTCGCTGGCGATGACGCCGATCCGGCTCGTCCTCGGCGTCTCGTGGCCGATCACGCTGCGGAGGCTCCTGGGGCTCTTCGCGTTCTTCTACGTGTGCCTTCATGGGAGCGTCTGGATCGTGCTCGACTTCTTCTTCGACTGGCCCCGGATGTGGGAGGACATTCTGAAGCGGCCCTACATCACGATGGGCATGCTGGGGCTCCTCTCGTTGATCCCGCTCGCCGCCACGTCGACCGCCGGGATGATCAAGCGGCTGGGCGCCCGGCGGTGGAGGCGCCTGCACCGACTCGCGTACCTCGCCGGAGTGGCGGGCTCGATCCACTTCCTCTGGCTGGCGAAGGTCGGGCGGACGGACCAATACTGGTACGTGGCGACGCTGGCCCTCCTGCTCGCGATCCGTCTCGGCGACGTCGCCCTCCGCGCCGTCCGCCGGCGCCGCGAGCGGCGCGGGGCGAGGGTCGCGACCGCGTCCATCCGCATGCCTTGACGGGACCGAATGAACCGTAGAGACTCGGGCGACATGATCAGGGTCCGCGGCAGTTGCCTGGCTCTCCTCGGCACGGCGCTGCTCCTGGCGTCGGGGTGCGCGGCGGGCGCCTACTCGGCGATGTCCGTCGGTGGACCGCAGCCGATCCGTGAGGTTTTGTCGAACGGAGCCGTGCTGATCGTGCGGGAGCACCGGGCGAGCGACGTCGTCGCGGCGCAGCTCTGGATGCGGATGGGTGGTCGCGACGAGGCGCCCGACGAGCTCGGGCTCGCGCACTACATCGAGCACATGATCTTCAAGGGCACCCCGACGCGTCCGCCCGGGTCGATCGACCGCATGATCGAGGGGTTCGGCGGGACGAGCAACGCGTTCACCTCGTACGACACGACCCACTACGACTTCGTGGTACCGGCCGAGCACCTCCGCGCGACGGTCGAGCTCCTCGCGGACCTCGCAGCGAACGCGAGCTTTCCGCCCGACGAGATCGAGAGCGAGAAGAAGGTCGTCTTCGAGGAGATGAACCTCGTCGAGGACGATCCGGACAAGTTCCTGCTTCGGCGGCTCTACGAGGTCGCCTACGCGCCGCACCCGTACGGCCGACCGATCCTCGGCACCCGCGAGTTCATCGAGCGCCTGCGGCGCGACCAGCTGCTCGCGTTCTACCGGAAGCACTTCGTGCCGAAGAACATGGTGGTGGTCGTCGTCGGTGGAGTGAATCCGGCCGAGGTCCGGTCCGTCGTCGCCGAGACCTTCGGGCGCATCGCGCCCGGCCCGTCGCTCCGCCGCGATCCACCGCCGCCGCCCGCGATCGACCGCGGCCGGCGCGCGGATGTGGTACGGCCCGAGAAGCAGGCGTATCTCGGCCTCGCGTGGAAGGCGGCGCCGATCGGCAACGCGGACATCTACTCCGTGGACCTGCTCACGTACATCCTGGGTGACTCGCCCAGCTCTCGCCTGAACCAGGAGGTCCGCGAGCGGCTGCGCCTCGTGTCCGCAATCGAGGCGGGCTACGGCGCGTGGGAGAAGGCGGGGCTCGTCACGGTCAACGCGCGGCTCGACCCGGACAACGCCGGGAAGGTGGAGGCCGCGATCCTCGACGTGATCCGGAAAGTCCGTGAGGCCGGGGTGACGGAGGCGGAGCGGCAGCGGGCCATCATCACCGCGGAGTCCTCGTACGCGTTCGACATCGAAACGGCGGAGGGGCTCGCGAAGTCCTACGGCCAGGCCGAGACCACCTGGACGCTCGAGGACGAGATCGCCTACCTCGGGCGGCTCCGCCAGATCACCGGCGAACAGATCCAGGCCGCTGCGCGCAAGTACTTCGGCGACGACGACTACGCGCGCGTGCGCTTCGTTCCCGAAGGGACCCAGAAGTGACGCCGCGTTCGTGCCGTCCGGCGGTCCTCGGCCTCGTCGGCCTGCTGGCCACCGGCGTCCTCGCCGCGCCGTCCAACGCGGCCGGCCAGATGCGCTGGGAACGGCTCGACAATGGCCTGACGGTCATCGTGCGTGAGAACGCCGTCGCGCCCGTCGTCGCGGTGTCGCTCCTCGTCCGTATGGGGACACGCTGGGAGCAGCCGGCGACCGCGGGCACTTCCAACTTTCTCCACGCCGTGATGGTGAAGGGCACGGCGAAGCGGAGCGGGGGAGAGCTTGCGGAGGCGGTGGCAGCGCTGGGCGGCAAGATCAGTGCGACGGGCGAAGTGGACTACTCGGAGATCCGCGCGTCGTCACTCACGCGCTTCTGGCGCGACCTGCTCGGTCTCGTGGCGGAGCTCGCCCTCGAGCCGAAGCTCCTGCCCGACGACGTGGACCGGGAGCGCGAGTGGTTGTTGAGCCGCCTCCAGAAGCGACGCGACAACGCGCCGTCGCGCGCCTTTGACGAGTTCTTCGCCGCCCTCTACGGCTCGCATCCGTACGCCCTGCCCGTCCTGGGCACGTCCGAGTCGCTCGCGCGCATCGACCACGCCGCGCTCGTCGCTGCGTACCGGGCCGGCTACCGACCGAACCGGATGGTCCTCGCGGTCAGCGGTCAGGTCGCGGCGTCCGAGGTCCTCGCCGAGGCCCGGCGCCTCTTCGGCGGGATGGCGCCGGGCGGTGCGTCCACCGATCCGCCGATTCCGGCGCCGGTTACGTCGGCGAAGCGGGTCGAGGTCGAGATGCCGGCGCAGCAGGCGCAGATCCTCGCGGGCGCCCTCGCGCCCCCTCTCGGTCATCCCGACCACGCGGCCGTGAAAGTGCTGTCCACGATCCTCGGCGGCGGCATGGCCGGGCGTCTTTTCGCAGAGCTGCGTGACAGGAAGGGCCTCGCCTACACCGCGACGTCCTATTACGACCCGGTGCGAGAGCCCGGAGCTTTAGTGCTCTATCTCGGCACGGCGCCCGAGAACGCGCAGAAGGCCGAAGCGGCGCTCCTCGCCGAGATCGAGCGGATCCGCCGCGAACCCGTGTCGGCCGAGGAACTCGCGAGGGCCAAGGGCTACCTGCTCGGCCGCTACGCCATGGACCGGCGCACGAACGAGCGTCTGGCGTGGTATCTCGCGTTCTACGATATCGAGGGGCAGGCCCGCGATTTTCCGGACCGCTACCGGCGAGCGGTTCTGGCGGTGTCGGTCGCGGACGTCCTTCGAGTGGCGCGGCAGTACCTCGACCCGCTCACGACCCTGGTCGTCCGGGCCCGCTGACTCGTCGGAGCGGACCTCGGGGCAGCTAGCTGGCGCGTTCTCGGCGCGCTTCGTCCGCGGCTCTGATCTCGTCGGCGAACATGTCGGTGTGGAGGGGGCACGGCGGCTTGTTCTCCTCGACGTACTGGCAATCGAGCTGATTACACTGGACGAAGTACCCCTTGGGTCGTCCGAATCCACTCGATCGGCGCAGTCGGATCTGCACGCTCTCTTGCACCACCGGGCACCAGAACTCACGCCCTCGACTTCGATTCACGCCATCTCTCCTCGCCCTTGGACTTTAGAAGACCCCACCACCTTACGCTTCTCGGCGCGGCTGCACAACCACCGTAGCGACGTCCGCGAGCCCGGCGCCCTCAGTGGGTGGCCCGAGACGAGGCGCGACCCGGCGCCGTTCCGCATGTCGCTCTTCATTCCATGCGGGGTCCGCGGGCCCGGCGCCATCAGTGGGTGGCCCGAGACGAGGCGCGGCGCCGGCTCCGCTGACGCGCGCGCGTGCGGCCCCGGGTCCACGGGCAAATTCGGAGAACGAGGCTTGGCATTCCAAGATATATTGTGGCGGGTTTTCCACATTCGATTCGCGGCGCCACGGGAGGATTCGTCTTGTCTCGGTTCGCGGCTGTCAACTCTCGCGGCAGTACGGTCGTCCTGACGCTCGCCATCCTCGCACTGCTCCTCGGAGGGTGCGGGACCTCGTCCCGCGCCGTTCGCGGCGACACGGCATTCGGCGCGGCTTTGTCCGCGTCGCGTGACGGCCGCGATACCAAGGCGGGACTCTCCGTGCCGGCCGAGACCCCCGCGCGCGCCGGAGAGGTCCGCGCGAGGTGTGAGGTCGCCGCCGTGGAGCTCGCGACGCCTGTGGCGGAGAGTCGGCTCCTCACGGGCGGGCCGGAGAGCGTGGCCGCCGAGGGCGACGAGGGCGCAGCGCCCGCCGTCGCGCAAGCTACGCGCGCGCGCGGAGAGACGCCCGCCCCCTCCAACGCCGACGAGGTCGAAGAGGAGTACGATCCCTGGGAGACCTTCAACGAGAAGATGTTCGAGTTCAACCGGCGGCTCGACCGGTACTTCCTGAAACCTGCCGCGCAGGTCTACGACAAGATCATACCGGAGCCCTTCCAGGTGCTGATCGACACCGGCTTCGACAATCTCGGGTTCCTCCCGCGCGCGGTCAACAGCCTGCTCCAGGGCAAATGGAGCGGCGCGGGGCGCGAGGTCGCGCGATTCCTGATCAACAGCACGCTCGGCATCGGCGGTCTCTTCGACGCGGCAAAGTACTGGCGGATCGAGAAGAGCCGCGAGGACTTCGGCCAGACGCTTTGCGTGTGGGGCGTCGGGCCGGGCCCGTACCTGATCGTGCCGTTCCTCAGGCCGATGACCGTGCGTGACGGAATCGGCAAGGCCGTCGACGGAGCGATGGATCCCCTGTCCTATTATCTCCCGTGGGTCTGGACGAGGGTCGGCATGCAGGCCGGCGACCTGCTGAACGAGCGCGCGTTGAATCTCGACCTGTTCCAGGGCTTCGAAGAGAGCGTGATCGACTTGTACAGCGCCGTGCGGAACGGCTATCTCCGACGCCGGGAGCAGCTGTGTAAGGAGTAGCGTGAACACGGGCTCGACCCGAGGGGGGCGCGCGCGTCGTCTCCTCCGTTTCAGCGTCACGGCCGTCCTCCTCGCCATCCTCGGCTCGCTGGCCGCGGCCACCAGCGCCGCCGCGCCGGCGGCTCTCGATCTCAAGGCGGGCCAAGCGCTCTACGCCACGCACTGCGCGCTCTGTCACGGCCCGTCGGGGCTTGGCGACGGCCCGTCGGCGGCCGGCTTCGCCACCAAACCCTCGAACCTCGCCGACGGCCGCCTCATGAATGGGCTGCCCGACGACTTTCTCGCCAACGTCATCACGCACGGGGCGCCGGCCGAGGGGCTCTCGCCGGGCATGCCCGCGTTCGGCGCGTACCTGAGCGAAGTGCAGATCCGCGAGGTGATCCTCTACGTGCGCTCCCTCGCGTCCCCGCCGTTCCGCGCCGCGGCGGTGCTTCCGATCGTGGCGCCGCCCCGGGCGCCCACGCAGCCGATCTTCTTCAGCCACCTCATCCACGCCGGCAAGTACCAAATCGACTGCCAGTACTGCCACGCCGACGCGCGCCGCTCCGAGTACGCCGGGCTCCCATCGGTGGAGCGCTGCCTGGGATGCCACAAGATCATCGGCGCACAGGACAACCCCGAGATCGGCAAGATCCAGGAGTACGCACGTCGCGAGCAGCCGATCCCGTGGGTGCGGATCTTCAAGCTTCCGGAATTCACCTACTTCACCCACAAGGCCCATGTGCGGTTCGGCCTCGCGTGTCAGGCGTGCCACGGCCCGATCGAGCGCATGCGGGTGGTCGGCGCCGAAACCGGGCCGTCCCTCACCAACGACCTCATGAACCTCATCGGCCTCAAGCCGCCGCCGCGCCCGCTCACGATGGGATGGTGCGTGGAGTGCCATCGGGCGCAGAACGCGGCGCGAGGCGCCCGGGCGCCGCTCGACTGCATCACCTGCCACCACTGACGATAAGGCCGACGCGCGCCTGAGACCGGTCCGTGGGTGGGGGCCGTCGGCCTCGAGCGCACGACCGGTTGGGGCCCTCTGGAGTGGTAAGAAATTAGGCGAATCGCCCGTCTAATCAGCTATTTTAGGCCTAGTGGACAACGTGCTCGTGGTGGACGACGAACGGAACATCCGGACCCTGGTGGCCCGGGTTCTGGCCCAGGACCAGGTGGAGGTCCAGGGCGCTGGCACAGGCAAAGAAGGGCTCCAGATGGCGGACGAGGTGAGCCCGGACCTCATCCTCCTCGACCTCCGCCTCCCGGACATGGACGGCATGGACGTCCTCCGGGCCCTGCGGAGCCGGCACCCCGAGGTCGCCGTGATCATCATCACGGGCTTCGGCCAGATCCAGAGCGCGGTGGAGGCCATCAAGGTCGGCGCGACCGACTACCTCGAGAAGCCCTTCGAGCACCTCGAGAAGCTCAAGCTCGCCGTGTCGCGGGCGCTGGATGCGGCCAGGGCCAAGCGTGAGATCCGGCGCTTGCATGGGCTGCAGGAGAAGCAGTACGGGGTCGACCAGATCATCGGCGACTCCGAGCCCACCCGCACCCTCCGTGACCTCATCCGTAAGGTCGCGCGGAGCGAGGCGCAGACGATCCTGATCCAGGGCGACAGCGGAACCGGGAAGGAGCTCGTGGCGCGGGGCCTGCACTACGAGAGCGCGCGGCGCGACTTCCCCTTCATGGAAGTCAACTGCGCCGCCATCACGGAGACGCTCTTCGAGAGCGAGCTGTTCGGCCACGAGAAGGGCGCCTTCACTGACGCAAAGTCAGCCAAGAAAGGGCTCATGGAGCTCGCCGACCGGGGGACGCTGTTCCTCGACGAGGTGAGCGAGATGTCGCCCAACAGCCAGGCGAAGTTCCTGCGGGTCCTTCAGGAGCGGGTGTTCCGGCGTGTCGGCGGCACGCGCGACATCAAGGTGGACCTGCGCGTCATCACAGCGACCAACCGGCCGCTCGAGACCCGGGTCAAGGAAGGGCAGTTCCGTGAGGACCTCTTCTACCGTCTGAACGTGATTCCGATCCACATCCCCCCACTCCGCGAGCGGCGGGATGACGTCATGCCGCTCGCCCTGCATTTCCTCACAGAATCGAACGTGCGCTCGCACAAGTCGATCAAGGGGTTCACGCCGGAGACCGAGCGCCTCCTGCTCACCTATCCGTGGCCGGGCAACGTGCGTGAGCTGCGCAACCTCATCGAGCGCCTCGTCATCCTGGGCACCTCCGATCACATCGAGCCGCAGCACCTCCCCCTCCAGTTCGCGTCCCAGGCCGTCGAGGTGCCGCGAGAGGAGACGCAACAGGGGTTTCGGACGCTCGCGGAGGTGGAGCGTGCCTACATCAATCAGGTCATGCAGCGGGTCGAAGCGAACAAGAGCCGGGCCGCCAAGATCCTCGGGATCTCCCGCCAGACGCTACGCAAGAAGCTCGTGGAGGAGTGAGGTGGATTTGGCCAGATTCTCACCACTGGTCATTTACACACCTCTTGCGATGTTTGGGTCGAGGATTCCGTAAGCTACCTGGAATTCAGGACTTCCGGAAACCAGGGGCAGGAATGATCGAGCCATTGGTCAGCAATAAGCCAAAAGGCACCGAAAAAGAGGTAATGGGAGGTCCGGGGAATTCCCCGATATTTCGGTAAGTTGGTCGGTGAAGGCGCCTTTGGTCTATGGTTTGCTACCCAGCATTGTCGGTGCTGGGTTCGACGGACCCTCAGGGCCAGGGGAGATGGGGATGAGACCGACGTTCAAGAAGCTGCAAGTCAAAGATATCGGCAACTTGGAGCATTTGGTTGCCGAGAACATCGAGGGCATTGAGCCTGGCCTTCGTGTCATTGACTCGCGCGTCTGCCTCGGCCACGCGGCGATCGACCTGATCGCGCTCGACTCCAACGAATCACTCGTTCTTGTCGCTCTCGACTTCACCGCGGACGAGGGCCTCCTTCTCCGCGGCATGGACGCGTACTCCTGGTCCCTCGAGTACCCCGACACGCTTCGCCGGCTCTATCCGATGGCGAACGTGTCGTCCACACGCCCACCCCGGATTCTGTTCGTCGTCGAGCGACTGACCGAAGCCTTCGTGCGGCGGATCAAGCAGCTCAGCTTCCTCGAGATCGACTGTGTGGAGTTTCGGCACCTCGAGGTGAACGGCGCGCCTGCCGTCTTCTTCGATCTGGTCGTGCGGCTCCGGCGTGAGGTGACCGTCGAGCCGACGTCGAATGGCCAAGGGGCGGCCGCGACGGTGCCCCGGCGAACTCCGAAGCAGATTACGGGCGAGGCGCCTAGCATCTCACCCGCATCACCCCGGCTCTTCGAGCCGCGGGGCGTGCCACGCTCCACCGCGCCGCCGACCACCGACGAGCCAGCGCCGCTCGCCTCCGAGCGCCCCCCCGTCGCGGCAGCGCCATGGGCGTCCCCCTCGCACCGCGATGTGCTGGAGACGCGCATGGGCGAGCTCTTCGGCAAGCGCGCCGGCGCAGAGACGCCGTCGGCGACCCAGATGCCGACCGAAGCGTATGCGACCGAGGAGACAGAGGAGGCCGCCGACGCGGAAATCGCCAACGCGGACGTGGTCCCCGCAGAGCCGGCACGGGAGCTCGAGTCTGCGACGGCGCATCAGGAGACGCGGCAGGCCCCCTCGGTGTCGGCCCGCGTGACCGCGAGTCCCGAATGGGAGGCGCTGTTGCATCAGCTCGGGGCCGCGATGCCCGCTCCGACGCGCGCGGAGTTCACCGGTCGCGCAGCCGAGGCGCCGACGCAGGCGCCGGTCGAGACGAACGCGGCGGCCGTCGAGGAGCCCGCGTCGGCCAACCAAGCCGGCGCGCGCCTGTATCAGGCCGCCCGGGGTGAGTTCGCGCTCGCGGATTCCGGTATCAACGAAGCCGGAGCGCGCCTGCGTCAGGCCACCCAGGGTGGTTCCGGGCTCGCGGAGTCCGGTACCAACGAAGCCGGAGCGCGCCTGCGTCAGGCCACCCAGGGCGATTCCGGGCTCGCGGAGTCCGGTACCGTGGAGGAGCCCGCGCCGGCAGTCGAGGAACCAATGCCCGCCGTGGAGCAGCCCGCGGAAGCCCCAGTCGACACGGCTGAGTCCACCCCGACGCAGCCCGTCTGGACGAGGCCGTCAACCGACAAGGTCGTGCAGCCGACCGGGAGGACGTACTTCTTCTCGCAGGCGGCGAAGAGCACGACGCCAGCCGAGGTACCGGAGCCGAAGCCCGCGGCGGCGCCTGCGGCAGAGGCGGCGACGGGAGCGCAGAAGACGGTCGCTCCGGCGCAGCGGGTCTCGGCTTCGGCCCAGCAGATGACGGCTCCGGTCCATCCGCGGCCGGCGGCTCCCGCGCGGCCGCCCGCCGCGCCTGCGGCACTGACCGTGGCGCCGGCTCCGCTGTTCGCCGTTGCGGCGGCCACGAAAGTGGACGTGCCGAAGCCCACGGAGCCCGAGCCGATCCGTCCGGGGCTGGAGGCGCTAAGCTTCCCGAAAGACGGCCTCTCGCGTCAGTGGCTCGAGTTCCTCAACCAGCTCGGCGGGGCAAAATAGGGCCGGGCCCGTACGCGAGCCCAGGAGGCGATCGGTGACAACCAAGACCGCGGCGCAGCTCGAAGCAACCGGTGAGACCCAGGTGGAGACCCTGCGCGTCCTCCTCGTGGACGACAATGCGTCGGTGCTCCGCTTCCTCGCGTCTGCGGTCGCATCGAACCACTGTGAGGTGAAGACGGCGTCGACTGCCGAGCAGGCGCTGGAGCTGCTCGGCGACGTCCCCTTCGACCTTGTGGTGTCCGACATCAAGATGCCCGGGCTCTCCGGGCTCGACCTGCTGCGCTCGATCAAGGGCAAGCAACCCTCGACGCCGGTCGTGCTGATCACGGGCGTCCCCTCGGTGAACTCGGCCGTCTTCGGTCTCCGCCACGGCGCCTACGACTACCTGCCGAAGCCGTTCTCCGTCACGGAGGTCAGGGAGTTGATCAACCGCCTGCGGCGGGACCGCGCGGAGGGCAACGGCAACGTCACCTACCCGGCGGGGCTCAACGAAGAGCTCCAGCGCCGCCAGGGCGGTGTGGCGGTGCTCTCGTCGATCGGCGAGCTCGCCCTTCAGGGCCTCGAGCAGGACCTGTTCGTCGAGAAGGTGCTCGAGAAGACGCTCCAGAGCCTGCGCTGCGACGCTGCGATCATGCTGCTGCGCGATGCGGAGGGGAAGTTCAACGCGAGCCAGCTGGGTCAGCCGTCAATGATCAGTGAGCTCCTGACCCTTCTCCACGCGCACTTCGCCGACATCGTCAAGACCGGCGGCCGGGAGACGTACACGCTGACGAACAAGGCCCACGGGTTCGAGGCGCTCGCGGCCCTCATTCCGGGCGTGGGCGACGCCGTCGGGATTCTGTGCATGAGTCGCGACGCGCGGGCCGGCGCGTTCCTGCCCGACGAGAAGGGACTGCTCCTCGGCTACGCGCAGACCACGGCGCTCTCGCTCCAGAAGATCGTCCTCCGCGAGCATCTCGAGAAGAACCTCGTCGACACGATCTCCTCGTTCGTGGTCGCGCTCGAATCGAAGGATCCCTATCTCAAAGGCCACTCGGCACGCGTGTCGCTCTACTCGGGGGAGATCTCGAAGGTGATGGGCATGTCCACGCCGGACGTGGTGTTGTACAGCCGGGCGGGTCTGCTGCATGATCTGGGGAAGCTCGTGATGCTGGACAACATCCTCCGCAAGCCGCGGCAACTCACCGAGGAGGAGTTCGAGCTGGTCCGCAGCCATCCCGTGGTCGGCGACAAGATCCTGAAGCCGCTGCGATTCCTCTCGTGCGAGGCCAAGGCGGTCCGGCACCACCACGAGCGGTACGACGGCAAAGGCTATCCCGACGGTCTCAAGGGCGATGGCATCCCGTTCATCGCCCGCGTCGTGACGGTGGCGGACGCGTTCGACGCCATGACCTCGGATCGCCCCTACCGTAGTAAGCGGCCCATCGAGGCGGCGATCGACGAGATCTCCCGCGGAGCGCGGACCCAGTTCGACCCGCTGGTTGCGGAAGCGTTCATCACGATCCCGCCCGCCCGGCTCGATGCGATCAGCCGGCAATTCGATCTGCGCTCGGCCGAGGCGCCCGGTGCTGCGGCCGCCCAATCGCTCACGGATGCTCAGTGATGGATTCCAGGCCGAAGATCCTCGTGGTTGATGACGCCGGGCCGGTCGTGATCCTCTGCGTCAACGTGCTCCAGGCCCTCGGATACTCGATTCGGGCCGCCAACCGGGGCGAGGCGGCGGTCGAGCTGGTCCGCAAGGAGCCGTTCGATCTGCTGGTCGTGGATTACAAGATGCCGGGGATGAACGGCTTCGAGGTGCTCGAGCAGGCGCGCCAGGTCCGTCCGGACATGGCGTGCATGCTCATGACAGCGCACGGCACGCCGGACATCATCAACGAGGCAACGCGGCTCGGCTTCAATTACATTTTGTTAAAGCCGTTCACGCCGTCGGAGCTGCGCGGGGCGGTTGACAAGGTCCTCGCGAGCAAGTCCTAGGACGCGGAATGCAGGCCGGTGCCCCGGCGGACGGGACTCTGGGAGCGGCGCGGGGTGTCATGAATTCGGTCTTTGGTGGTCTCCAGTGGAGCCTCGATCGGATGCTCTCGGTCGCGTACGCCGTCGTCTACGACTTCATCTTCGAGCGCTTCGCCCCGTACCAGCGCCTCCGAGAGGAGGTCTGGACCCTGGTCGAGGCCTCCGCGCCAGCCGGCGTCGACCGGCGCGACGTGCGCGTGCTCGACATCGCGTGCGGTCCCGGGAACTTCACGTGCCGGCTGGCCGAAGCCGGGTTTACGGTGACCGGGCTCGACACCTACGGCGCGCTGGTCGAGGTGGCCAAGGAGAAGCGGCGGGCGAAGCACCTGGCCAACGTCGCCTTCCGCCACGCCGAGCTCGCCCGAGGCAATACGTTCAGGGAGGGCGCCTTCGACCAGGTCGTGAACATCCATTCCCTCTACGTGCACCCGGCGCCGGACCAGCTCCTTCGCGAGGCGTATCGGGTGCTCAAGCCGGGCGGGCACGCGGTGTTCGTGAATCACACGCGGCAGATCGGGCTGTGGTCGACGCTCAAGGAGATCCGGCAGCGGGGCAGCTTCGTCGCCGCGTTTCGGTGCCTCCTCTGGGTGCTCCCGAACTCGATCTTCGAGGCGGCTCGGATGCCGGTCGGGCCCCATTATTGGGACGAGAACGCGTTTGCGGGTCACCTGCGCGGTGCGGGCTTCACGGTCCTCGAGATACGCCGAACGTTCCTCAACGGCGCCAGCCTCCTGGTCTGGGCGCGGAAAGGCACGGGGAAATAAGTGGTGAGTCGAAAGGAGCTCGCGTCGTATCGCCTCCGGCCGCTCGCCGACCGCGTGCTCGCGCTGGCAGGTGGAGCCGGAGAGCATGTGCCCCTGCGCGCCGCGGTGGAGCACATGATCGCCGTGACGTACGGCATGACGTACGACGCCGTGGTCACGCGCTTCCGACCCTATGAGGCGATGGTCGAGGAGATCGTCGCGTTCGTGACCCGCTCCGTGCCGGTCACGGAGAACCCCCGCTCCGTCAAGGTGCTGGACATCGCGTGCGGGATCGGCAACGTGGGGCTCCGGCTCGCCAGGCGGGGCTACAGCGTGGTCGCTGTCGACGCGGTCCGACACCTCGTCGCGATCGCGCGTGAGAAACACCACTCGAGCGGGAGCCCGCCGAACTTGAGCTTCCACCACCTCGACGTCGCGCGCGATGAGCTACCGGGCGCGGGCACCTTCGACGTGCTCGTGAGCATGCACACGCTCTACTGGCACCCCGACCCGGCGGCGCTCCTGGCGGCGTCCCGTCGGGCGCTGAAGCCGGGCGGGCACGCGATCATCCTCACGTACAACCGCCCCGCGCGGGTGGTCCAGACGTTTCTGGAAGCGCGTCGAGCGGAGGGCCTCGGCGCCGCGTTCCGCGCTCTCCGCTGGCTCGTGCCGACCGCGGTCTTCGAGCGGTTCCGCGACTGCGACCACCGCTACCTGAGCGAGACCGAGTTCCACCAGGCGCTCGACCAGGCGGGCTTCGACGTGCTCGAGGCGCACCGGACCTTCCTCGTTGGAATCAGCCATCTGGCGTGGGTCCGAGCCCGTGGATGACATCCGCCGAGCGTGGTCCGGGGTCTTCCCGGTGCGCCTCGAGACCGACGTCGATTAGCACGGTGGACATCGTCGGACGGACTGGGAGCGCCCGGGTGCGGTGGTGACCGCAGAGTCCTCACCGCTCGCCGCCGAGAGGCCGCGGGAGCCGGACCGCCGGGCCATCGTCTCGCGCGGTACGCGGGTCTACCTGCGCACGCTCAGACCCGAGGATCTCGACTACCTGTCCGAGTGGGCCGAGGACCCGTTCATCGAGCGCATGGTGGGCAGCGAGTTCCTGAACACCTACAAGCACGTCTACGACAAGGACCCCTCGTTCTACGAGGCCGTCCTGACGGACACGACGCAGGTCGTGCTCGTGGTCGAGGGGAACCATGGGTGGCGGAAGCCGCTCGGGCTCGCCCGGCTCTTCAACATCCACCTCCTGGAGGGTTACGCCTTCCTCGAAGTGGTGCTGACGGACCAGAAGGCCCTGCGCCGCGGATTCGGTGTGGAGGCGGGCAAGCTCATCTCGTACTATGGAGTCGACGTGCTCGGGCTGCGGCGCATCGAGGCGAAGGTGTACGAGTACAACTCGCTGAGCGCGAACTCGCTCCGCCGCAATGGTTTCCAGCAAGAGGGCGTGCTCCGCAAGGCCGCCTACCACGACGGCCGGTACTGGGACGTCCTCGTGTTCGGTATCCTGAAAGACAAGATCGAAGAGCAGCGGAGGCGAGACAAGCCCTACCTGCCGCTCGCCGAGTCCGTGGGGGACGCGCTTGACGCTTCATAGCCTCCTCCCCCTCATCGCGCTCCTCCTGAACGTCCTCCTCGTGGCGGTCACGCTCGTGCGGAACCCGGGGAGCCGGCTGAACCGGGTCTTCGCGTACTTCGTGACGGGCATGGCCGTGTGGAACATGGGCTCCTTCATGCTCCGCCAGGCGCCGAACGAGGCCACGGCGACGTTCTGGGAGATCGTGATCCACGCGGGCGTCGTCGTCCTGCCGGCCTTCTACTACCACTTCGTGTTGATCTTCCTCGAGAGCACGACCCAGCACCGCTCCTCGCTGGTCATCGCGTACCTGCTGGCGGCCTTCTTCAGCGTGGTCAACATGAGCGGCTCGCCCCTGTTCATGCGGGGCGTGACGCGGACGTACTGGGGGTGGGCGCCCGTGACCGGGTTGCTCTACGCGCCGTACGTCCTCTACCTCAACTTCTTTCTGATCTACGGCCTGTCGCGCCTCGTGAGGGCGTCCGAGGGCGTCGAGTCGAGTTTCCGCCGCAACCGCGCGACGCTGATCCTCCTCGGGACCCTCGTGAGCCTCGCGGGTGGGGTCATCGACTTCGCGCGGTTCGTCCTCGTGCGATTCGTGCCGGCGGCAGACCTTGTCTACCCGATGGGTATCCCCGCGAACATCGTGTTCGCGCTGATGCTCGGCACGTCGATCGTGCGCTACCGCCTGTTCGACGTGAACGTGGCGGTGAAGAAGGGCGCGATTTACCTGGTGCTCTGGGGGGTGCTCACGTCGGTCATCGTCCTCGCCGAGCAGTACGCCGACTGGGAGCAGCTGAACCCGCTGTGGGTGATTCTGCCGCTCGGGTTCATCATGACGCTCCTCGTCAGTCCGCTCGGACAGCGCCTGGAGACCGTGGTCGAGCGTCTCATGTTCAGTCGGCGCCGCGGGTGCTACGAGACCCTGCTCGATCTCAGCCAGCGCATGGGGATGATCCTCGACTTCGGCCTGCTCATGGAGACCCTCGTGCACGGCCTGGTGCGAGGCGTCCCGCTCACCCACTGCTCCCTCATGATCTACGATGCGGCGCGAAACGCGTTCGTGGTCTACCGCGACGAGACGAACATCGGCGAGGGGGCGGCCGTCAACTCGATCGCCATGGAGAGCCCCGTCGTCCAGTGGCTCAATCAAACGGGGCGCCTGCTGGTCAAGGAAGAGGTCAAGCTCAACCCCGAGATCGCCGAGTACTTCGAGACCGCAGAGGGCGAGCTCGAAGAGATCCACGCGGCCCTCATCGTGCCGCTCAAGATCGAGAACAAGCTCACCGGCATCCTCCTCGTCGGCGAGAAGCTCTCGGGCGAGATCTTCGACGGCCAGGAGCTCGAGGTGCTCACCGTGCTCGCGAACCAGGTCGCGATCTCGCTCGAGAACGCGCGACTCTACGAAGAGCTCGCAGCCTCGAACGCCCAGCTGATGCAGGCGAGTCGGCTGAAGTCGCAGTTCCTCGCGAGCATGTCGCACGAGCTCCGGACGCCGCTGAACTCCATCATCGGCTTCTCCAAGGTGCTGTTGAACCGTCTTGACGGCGACCTGACCGAGCGGCAGGAGACCTATATCCGCTCCGTGCACAACAGCGGGACCCATCTGCTGCAGCTCATCAACGGGATCCTCGACTTCTCACGCATCGAGGCGGGTAAGCTCGAAATGATGTCCGAAGAGGTCGACCTCCACGAGCTGATCGACGAGTGCATCGAGTCGTCGATGCCGCTCGCCCGTGGCAAGCAGCTCAAACTCGAGAAGAACGTGCCGCTCGAGCTGCCACGGCTCGTCGCGGATCGCACGAAGGTGAAACAGATCCTCCTGAATCTCCTGTCGAACGCCATCAAATTCACGGCGCAGGGCCGGGTGTTTGTCAGCGTACAGGCCGAGGCGGAGGCGGTGCACGTGAAGGTGTCGGACACGGGCATGGGCATCCGCACGGAGGATCTCGCGCGCCTGTTCGAGCCGTTCCAACAGCTGGACAACCCGGTCACGCGGGCCGCCGGCGGGACCGGGCTGGGGCTCGCGATCAGCAAGAAGTTCGTCGAGCTCCACGGCGGCCGCATCTGGGCGGACAGCCGCGAGAACGCGGGATCCACGTTCCACTTCACGCTACCGTTGAACTGAGGGGACGGACGACCGTATGCCGGGACGCGTGCTCGACAAGAAGGCGAAGATCCTCTACATCGAGGACAACCGCGAGAACCGGATGCTCGTCCGGGCCGTCCTCGAGGCCGCCGGCTACACCCTCGTGGAGGCCGAGGACGGCCTGGCCGGCATCGAGGCCGCGATCCGCGAGGAGCCCGCGCTCATCCTGCTCGACATCAACCTGCCTGGCGTCGACGGCTACGAGATCGTCGCCATCCTCAAGTCGTTCCCCAACCTCGCGTCCACTCCGGTGATCGCCGTCACCGCCTACGCGATGCAGGGCGACCGGCAGCGGACCCTCGTCGCCGGCTGCGACGGTTACATCCAGAAGCCGATCAACGTGGACGTGTTCCCCCGGCAGGTCGCCGAGTTCCTCGGGGGCAAGCGCGAGCGCGTCGAGGGCCGGGAGGAAGGGATCTACCTCCGCGAGCTCAACCAGCGGTTGGTCTACCGGCTGCTCAACCAGGTGGAGGAGCTCAAGCGGCTCAACCAGCACTTCGTCCGGCGCGCGAGCCAGCTCGCCGACCTGCACCGCGCGGTCCAGGACATCACCTCAGAGCTGGGCGTGGTGGAAATGCTCGAGCGGCTGCTGCGAGCGCTCGCGCAGGCGATCGGTACGACGAGCCTCCGCGTCGAGCTCACCGATCCACCGGGCGTGAAGCTCGTGGTGCCGGGAGAAGGCAGCGACCAGCCGCGGAGCGTGCTCGTCGGATCGGGCGTCGAACCGGCCGACGAGTGGGCCGAGGTCGAGTGGACGCTGCCCCTCACCGTGCGGGGTCGCGAGCTCGGCACGATGGTGGCGCGGCACGCCATGCCGGCGGGGGCGAAGGCCGACGAGGAGCAGCTCCTCAAGATCGTCGCCGATCAGGTCGCGATCGCGGTGGAAAACGCCCGCCTCTACGAGGGGGTCATGCGCCGGGCGGCGGAGCAGGAGAGCCTGGTCGAGGCCGGCCGCCTGCTGGCCGGTACCCTCCAGGTCTCCGGGATCCTCCACCGGCTCAGCGAGCTCGTGCGAACCCGCCTGAGCGCAGACGTCGTGCGGATCCTGATCGCGGAGGACACGCCAGGCCGCTTCCGTCTTCAGGCGCAGGCGGGCACCACGCGCACGCCGAAGGCGTCGACCCAGCACGTGGCCGACGACGACGAGGGGCTGGTCGGCTGGATCGTCAAGCACCGAACCGTGCTCGCCCTCGGCGACGTGCGCTCCCATCCCGGCCTCAAGTATCTGGACTGGGTGCGGAGCGAAGGGTTCGTGTCGTTCCTCGGTCTCCCGCTCTTCCTCGAGAACCAGCTCGTCGGCGTCCTCGCGGTCTGGTATCGCGGGTCCCACGCCTTTGCCCCCGACGAGGTCGCGCTGGGGGAGGCGCTGGCGACGTCGGCGACGACCGCCATCCGGAACGCGCGCCTCTACGAGGAGACGCAGGAGCGGCTGCGCCACACCGAGACGCTCCTGGCGGTGAGCCAGGACACGAGCTCGACCCTCGAGCTGACGGAGGTGCTGCGCCGGACCACGCGGGCGATGGTGCGCGCGCTCGGCGCCGACACCGGCGGTGCGTGGCTCGTGAGCCCGGGCAAGGATCGCTTCGTGCCGATCGTGGGGTACCACGTGCCGAAGGAGGCGCTGCAGACCTTCGCGAGCACCGAGATCGTGATGACCGATCTGATGCTGCAGGAGTGGGGGAAGTACGAGCGGGCGGTCTACTCGAGCGACAGCGCGGCGGACCCGCGATTCGCGCATCCGATCACCCGACTCCTGCCCCACAAGTCGCTCCTGATCCAGCCGATGCGCTGGAAAGGGGGAACCATCGGCGGGTTCGCGATCGCCTGGCTCAAGGAGCCGCACCGATTCACGACCGACGAGCTGCGGCTGGCCGAAGGCATCGCACTCCAGGCGGCGGTGGCGGCCGAGAACTCGCGCCTGTACGAAGGCGTCAAGGGGCAGATGGCCGAGCTCAAGCGAACGCAGGCGCAGCTGATCCAGTCCACGAAGCTCGCGGCGATCGGCGAGCTGGCCGCCAACATCGCTCACGAGATCAACAACCCGCTGACGAGCGTCCTGGGCTTCGCGTCATACCTGGCCGAGCGGGTTCCGCCCGGCGCACCGAATCGGGAAGAGCTCGAGCTGATCCAGGAGGAGGCGGGACGCGCCCGCGACATCGTGCGCGACCTCCTGCACTTCAGCCGGCAGCGCGAGTTCGTGCCGCAGATGACGGATCTCAACGTGGTGCTCGAGCAGACCCTCGTCATGGTGCGCCGCCAGGGCGCGTTCGACGCGATCACGCTCATCGAGCAGTACGCCCCCGAGCTCCCGCCCGTGGAGGTGGACGTCCCACGCATCAAGCAGGTGTTCTTGAACCTCATCAACAATGCCGTCTACGTCATGAAGGACGGGGGGACTCTCACGGTCCGCTCGTCCGTTGTCGGCGACACGGTCCAGGTCGAGGTCATCGACACCGGCACCGGGATCCTGCCGGAGCACCTCGACCGGATCTTCG
>MNCR01000043.1 GCA_001914535.1 Candidatus Rokubacteria bacterium 13_2_20CM_69_15_1 | reverse complement strand
CCCGTCGACCAGTACACGTCGCCGAAAGCGCGCACGCTCGGAGCGAGATACGCGGCCGCGCTCCACGATCTCAACGCGGCGATCTATCACTGCCTACCCTGGCTCGACGTCCCCAAGGAGTCGATCGGCTTCTTTCGGCCCAAGCACCTCCCCCAGCCGCGGGACGACCGCTACCTCGCGCTCCGGATCTACATCACGCAGGATGCGTCGCCGCAGTTCGCCGCGCTCAGGCCGGAGGAACGCGCGTCGGCCATGTTCTCACGCTACGTCGGGGCCATGCTGCGGCGCATGACGGAGCGTCGGGAGCTGGTCGCCGATCCGCTCCTCGACGGCTTCACCGTGATCGTCGATTGGCTGAAGCCGGCGAGCCAGGCGGAGGGGCGGCCGGTGCGTGAGACGATCGCGGTCTTCGCGGACCGGCCGACCGTCGCCGACTACGTCGCCGGACGCGTGACCATTCGCGACCTGGCGGCGCGCGCCTCGGTCTTCGGGTTCGACGGCGCGACGCCCGTCGGTCAGCTCAAGATCGAGGCGTGGGAAGACACCTTCGTCACGACGTTCCAGATCGCGAACTACCGGCCCGAGCCGGGCGTCACCTGTCGCTGACCCAGCGCCGCACGAACCGCCGCAGCCCGGGAAACGCGATCTCCCGGTACGGGATTGCCCGCCGTGGAAACCATCGTGAGCACCGGGAAGCCCTTCGGCCCGTAGCGGTCCAGCGCGAAATCGACGAGCCGAGCCTGCCGGATCCCCATCGCCAGCTCCTCCCGCAACTCTCTCCGCACGCACGCCTCGGGGCGCTCCCCCGCCTCGAGGAATCCACCGGGGAGGTCCCAGGTCCCCGCGTAGGGCGGCCGCGCCCGGCGCGTGAGCAGCAGACGCCCGCCCCGCGTGATGAGCGCCACGGCCGCCGGCACGGGGTTGCCGTAGAGGGTCCACCCGCACCGCCGACAGCGCCGCCGCGTGCGTCCTTCCTCGCGCACGACCGCGAGCCGGCCCCCGCACTCGACGCAGAACTTCGGCGCCCCGCTCACGGCGCGGGTGCAGCGGACGCGGGCAGACTCAGCGCAGAGCGAAGAGCTTGGGCGATCTCCGCGAGCGCGCGGGCCGCGGCGCTCTCCGGAGCCACCGCGACGAACGGCTCGCCACGATCGGCCGCGGCCGCGAGCGCCGGGTCGAAGGGCACCCGGCCCAGGAACGGAATGGAGGCTTCGCGGGCGAGCCCAGCGGCGTCGGGGCCGGGGAAGAGCCCCGCCATGTTCTCCACGAGGCCGAGGATGGGCGCCTTCACCTGGCCCGCGACCGTGATGGACTTTCGTACCACGAGGTGCGCGACGTCCGACGGGATCGTGACGACGACGGTCCCCGCCAGCTCGGCCACCAGCGACGCGACGGTGGCGAGACGGTCGGTGCCCGGCGGCAGATCGAGCAGCAGGGCGTCGAGTTCGCCCCAGTTCGTGTCCGCGAGGAACTCGCGGAGCGCGCTCGCCTCCATCGAGCCGCGCCAGGTATAGGCCTCGTGTTGGGTCTCCGCGTCCCACGTGAGGGGCGCCGAGTCCGACGGCAGCAGCAGGTCCATCGACATCACCTTGACGCCGAGCGACGTCCGCGGCGGCTCGACGCCGGCCGGTGCCACGACGAGGCGCTGACCGCGCACGCCGAGCATCTTCGCCATCGTGGGCCCGTTGAGGTCCGCGTCGAGGACGCCGACCCGGCAGCCGCCCTGCGCCAGGCAGGAGGCGAGGTTCGCCGTGAGCGCCGACTTGCCGACCCCGCCCTTGCCCGAGACGATCGCGACCACGGCGCGGACGGCGCTGAGGCGCTCTCTGAGCCTCCGCTGCTGAGCCTCGACCTGGCCGACGATGTCCGAGCCGCCGTCCCCCGCGATGTCCCTGTACTTCTTCATCCCGTTTTCCCGCCCCACGCGGCCCGGGCGATCACGACGAGAGCCAGCACCGTCACGACGAAGAACACGGCCGCGCCCATCCGGAACGTGATCTCGCCGCCCCAGGGCGCCGCGACGGTCGCGGTCTCCGGACGCACGGCCACCCTGCCGACGTGGTACGCGCGCACGGCCATGAGGAGCACGAGGAGGCGCGCGAAGTCGCGCCGGCTCACCAGCCAGCGCTCGAACCACGCACGCGGGTGCGACAACAGATACGGGATGAGGGCCACCAGGATCAGGCCGATGACCACCCAGCCGAGGCCCGCCTGCATCCTCGGGCCACCGCGGACGCCGACGCCGTGTAGCGCGAGGTACACGCCGCCGATCCAGTAGACCACGCCGTACCCGAGGTACGCGTACGCCGCCGCGCGGAAGCGGTCCTCCATCAGCGCTGCGGCCTGAACCGGCCGCCCCACGTTCTCCGCACCTCGGCCAGAAGCTCCCGCGTGATGACGGTATCACCGCGCCCACGCGCGTATGCCTCGACCGCCTTCACGACCATACCGCGGGCGAACCCCGGGATCGCCTGGAGGCGCGCGCGGGCGCCCTCGTCCCACACGAGCTGATAGTCGACGGGGAGCCCGAACGTGAGCGTCGGCGGCAGCTCGATGACACCTCCGCCGTGGGCGCCCGGCGCATAGCCACACGCGGGATCCTCCGCGAGATAGTCACCGTAGGTCGCGTACGCGCGGCACCGGCAGCCGCCACAGATCTTCGCGAACTCGCACGCCCCGCACCGCCCACCGAGCTTCGGGGCGCGCAGGTCGTCGAAGACCGGCGCCTGGCGCCAGAGGTCCGCGAAGCTCGTGGTCCTCACGTTCCCCGCCGACACCGGCATGTACGGGCACGGTGTCACGTCGCCCTCGGGCGTGATGCGACAGTAGTACTTGCCCGCGGGACACGAGCCGTGGGCGTAGTTCTGGAGCAGCGGCGACGACGGGTTCCGCTCCCACAGGATCCGTCTGAAGTGCGGGGCGCACTTGGCCCGGATCAGAAGCCCGTCCGCGCGCCCCACGGGCGTCGACCACGGGTCCTCGGGCTTTTCGGCCCCCGTCCCGCCGACACCCTGGACCTTCGCCAGGTAGGTCAGGATCGTCTCGTAGGCGGCGGCGTCGATGTCGGTGAGGTCCGTCCCTCGCCCCGTCCGGACCAGGAAGAAGAAGTTCAAGACCGTCGCCCCGAGCTCCTTCGCGAGGTCGATCATCGCGGGAACCTCGCCGACGTTCCAGCCCGTCACCGACATGTGCAGGGAGAAGTCGAGGCCCGCATCGCGCAGCACCCGCGTGGCGCGCACGGCGCCGTCCCAGGCACCCGGCAGGCGGCGGAAGGCGTCGTGCTTGACGCGGTCGGTGGAGTCCAGGCTGATCGATGCGCCGAGGACGCCGTGCGCGCGCATGCGCTCGGCCTCGCGCTCGCGCAGCAACACGCCGTTGGTGCCGAGGACCGTCGTGAAGCGCTTCGCCCCGGCGTAGGCGGCGAGGTCCCAGATGTCCCGGCGCAAGAGGGGCTCGCCGCCCGTGAGAATCAGGAACACGTTCGGGTTGACCTGGGCGATCTCGTCCATCACGCGGTAGCACTCGGCGGTGGTGAGCTCGCCCCGGGTGTCGGCGCCCGCGAACGCCGACATGTAACAGTGCGCGCACTCGAGATTGCACCGCTGCGTCAGGTTCCACGACACGCTGTACGCCGTGTACGGCGGCGCCGGCGACGACGGGAGAGGCATCGGGGTTGGCTTCGAAGACAAGGGCGGGGTGATGTGGCCGGGGGTATGGGGGGCTCCTGCGGAATCCGTCGTAGTCAGCGTTGCCCTCGGTAGGCGCGCCGAGCACCGCCCGAGCGCGCCGAGTGCAGTCGGATTCCGCAGGAGCCCCCCATACCCCCGGCCCGGCTACCGCGGTTTCTTGTTCGACACGTACCCCGCGATCACCTCGTTCATCGTCTGCCGCGCGTGCCCGATGCCTTCCTCGCAGATCGCGAGGTCGACCGTCGTCGCGCCCTTCTCGGTCGCGACGCGCTCGACCTCCTCGCGCGTCATGTCACGCATGAACCCGGCGGGCACGCGGTCGAGGCGCGCGGTCGCCTCCGCGGTCCAGACCCGGCCGGTGGTGGTTGCCTCGGACGCGGGCGGCTCCCCGGGCTCGAACTTCGTCTTCGCGAGGAGCGTGTCCCAGCCGGCGCCGAGCTTGTCGCGGCCCACGGTCTCCTCGATCATCGGGAGCGCCCACTGGCAGGTGATGACCGGGATCTTGCGCGAGCGCGCGTACTTCTCGATCCGCGCCTTGGCGCGCCGGCGGAGGTACGCATCCGTCACCTCGCGGAGCGCGTCGCGCGCGTCGGCCGACCACTTCACCCGCACGCCCGGCAGCGACTCCTCCTCCTCGATACCGCCCTCCTGAGCGGCGATCGTCTCGACGACCTCCCGGGAGATCACCTGGAACTTGTCGGCGGAGGCCCGGCACACCGGGCACGCGACGACCGGATTCGGCCCCTTGACCGTGTAGCCGCACACCGAGCAGATCGCCGTCGCGGTCTGCGCCTCGGCGCGGAGTCTCGCGACGGCCAGGTCCTCGGCCAGGATCTGCATCTTCTCGGCCATCCGCGTCGGCATGAAGATCGCCATCGCCTCGTCGATGACCTTGTTGGTGATGACCGTGTGGCCCTGCTCGATCGCGTACCGGAGCAGGGCCGTGCGCGCCACGCCCTTGACCTGGGGCGGCACGCGCTCCATGCGCGCCTCGGCCTCTTCGGTCCAGGCGATGATCTCCTCGGCCCGGACGTCGAGCGGCGGGTAGAACTTCCCGCCCGTGAGGAGAACGTTGCAGGGCAGGAGGCGCAGGAGGTTCTCGGTGTTGGAGCCGAGGTCCACCTCGTTCGGGTCCGCGTGAACGCCGATGCGCCCCAGGATCAGGAGCCAGGGCTGCTCCTTGCGGGCGAAGGTGAGGATTTTTTCGAAGCACTTCCCGTCGAGGAGGGTAATGGCGAGATCGACACCGTCCTCGGCGGCGAGCTTCCGGCCGATCTCCAGATGCGACTGGTAGATCTTGGCCAATCCGGTGTCGATGATCTCCTCGTGCAGTTGCTCCTGCTCCTTGAATCGAAAGATCTTCGAGGCCTTCTCGTTCAGCACGCCGACGATCCCGTTGAACATGGCGTAGTGGAGATACGGGTCGTAGACCGCGATCGCCTGGAGCGGGCGGCCCAACGCCTTGGCGAGGAAGATCCCGAGCTTCAATCCATGGAAGGACTGGGGAGAGCCGTCGAGGCCCACGACGATCGCGCCCTCCGCGTCCCGGAGGGGATCCGCGTTGCGAACGACCAGCGTGTCCTTCGAGACCTTGCGGACGAAACGCTCGGTCACCGAGCCGAGCTGGCTGTCCTTCACGGCGCCCATGCCCAGCGCCCCCATGACGACCAGGTCGTAGTCGGCGGCGAGACAGTCCTCGACGAGCACCTTGTAGTGCTTGCCGTCGACCATCTTGCGCGCGAAGGCGAGCCCCGCACCCTCCGCACGCTTGGCCATCACGTCGAGGTAGGAGTCGGAGATGAGCTGGAGGCCCATGGCGATCAACGAGTCGTGGATCTTCCGCTGGCGCTCGAGCTCGTGCTCGTCCTTGTACTCGTCCGGCAGCGTGTACTCCATCTGCTTGAACCGATAATCGTGGAGCCGCGCCGCGTAGACGTGGATCCCGGTGAGCCTGGCGCCGCACGTCCGGCCCAACTCGACGGCCAGGTCGATGGCCCGGTTCGAGTAGTCCGAGTTGTCAACCGGGACGCAGATGTGCTTGAACATGGGTCCTCCCTATCTCAACTCGAAGTCGACCGTCGCCACCGTCCGGGGGGCGATCGTCACCTCTTTCGTGACCGTCCGCGGCTCGTCGTACAGGGGCCGGCCGTCCTTGTCGGCCCCCTTGGGCCGAAAGCCCGCGTGCCACAGCGTGACCCTGTAGGTCCCGGGTGGAACATCCGTGATCCGAAACGCCCCGTGCGTGTCCGTGACCGCGACGTAGGGATTGTCGTGGACCAGGATCCAGGCGGACATGTGCGTGTGGGCGTCGCAGAGCACGCGCACGACGCCCGGCTTCGACAGGCGACGGGTGACGTCGATCGTCTGGTCCTTGTTCGGCAGAGCCAGGTTGAAGACCGTCGTGCGGCCGAGGAACGCGTGCGTGTTGTGGAGGACGGGGTCGGAGTTCTTCACGTGGACGCGGTCGCCGGGGCTCACCGCGGTGACGTGGGCGACGAACAGGCACTTGTGGTTGTCCAGGGTCACATCGCCCCCCGCCTTCTTGCCGCGTGTGACGCCCTCGATCATGACGACGCCGCCCTTTACGCCGTGGTCGGGACCGAGCACGAGCGACTCGGACGGCTTCGTCTCACCGCAGACGTCCCGGTTCTTGTTGACCGGGATCGGGTCGAGCGTCGGCGGGGCGCCGACGAACCTGACGGTGCCGGTGAGGGCACCGCCGTCCGCCACGGCCATGATTTCGTACGCGCCGCCGGGGCCCGGCGCGACGAGCCCCAGCGCCGCCAAGAGGGCCGCCGCTAGGGCTCGGGGTTGACGGCGTACTCGAGGGCCAGCCAGAAGCTCCGGCTGTACCGGAAGAACCAGATCGGAAACACGACGACCACGGGGAGCCAGAGGGCAAGCTGCGCCGCGGTCGAGAGCTCGGTGAACGCCCAGAGCAGGAAATAGCCTCCGATCGCGATGACCGTCGTCACCCCGTAGTTGACGTAGATCGCGCCGACGAAGTAGCCCTGCGCGCGCTCGAAGGTGAGACCACAGAAATCGCAGGCGCGCGCCATCCGGAACCAGCCACGGAACATCGAGCCCGCGCCGCAGCGGGGACACGCGAGGCGCGCCGCCCGCCCGAAGGCACGTCGCGCACGGAGCACTCGACGCTCGGATGCCATGGAACACCCCGGAACGCCTCGCCTGCGCCACTCAGTGCTTCGCGGGCGCGCCCACGGCGGCCTTGACGCCCACCGTGCGCTTCGCGACGGCAAAGCCGTCGGGGAGGAGCAGGAACACCAGGAGCGTCGCGATCGCCAGCGGCGTGACCGCGACCATGCCCAGCGTGCGCGTCTCGAACCGGAGGTGCATGAAGTACATCGCGACGAGCGCCGCCTTGCCGAGCGCGAGCGCGCACAGGAGGACGCCGATCGTCACCTTGGGCAAGGGCATGTAGATGACCGCGATCTCGACCACCGTGAGGATCGCGAGGTACCAGAAGATCGCCATGTAGTTGGGGTGCTTGTGCTCTGCGGCCGCCATCGCCTCGGCCCCCCTCAGATGAGATACATGAAGGTGAACACCATGATCCAGACGAGGTCGACGAAGTGCCAGTAGAGCCCCGTGATCTCGACCGCGTTGTAGCTCGCCGCCGGCGACGGGCGGTTCGTCACGTACCGGATGATCGACAGGAGGTAGATCACGCCCCCCGTGACGTGCAGGCCGTGGAAGCCGGTGACGAGGAAGAAGGACGTGCCGAAGAGCGAGGCGCCCCACGGGTTGCCGTTGATGTGGAGCCCTTCGTGGATCAGTTTCGACCACTCGTAGGCCTGGCAGCTCACGAAGATCGCGCCACCGAGCGCGGTGAAGAAGAGGAAGATGCGGCACTTCGCCCGGTCACCCTTCCCGAGCCACTCGAGCGCCTTGACCATCGTGACGCTCGAGCAGATGAGGAGGAAGGTCATCGCGGCTGTCAGGTTGATCCCGAGGACCGCGTACGGGCTCGGCCAGTCGGCGCTCGTCATCCGCATCCCGCCGTAGGACGCGAGCAGGACGCCGAAGCCGACGGCGTCGCCCGCCAGGAAGATCCACATGCCGAGCTTGCCCCAGCTCTCGGGTGTGAGCGGGGACTCGGCCGGCTCGATGGCCGAGTGAACAGAGGCTGACGGGCTCATATCGTCTCCTTGATCGTGTCGAAGGGGGCGCGCCGGGCGAGCGCGCGGACGCGGCTCACAGCAGGTAGACCGCGACGTAGAGGATCGGCCACAGCCCGACCACGAAGTGCCAGAACATCGCGCACGCCTTCACCGGCGCCGTCCGACCGTGCCGAAAGCGGCCCCGGGAGGCGAGCACCAGCGTCGCCCCAAGCCAGACGAGGGCGCCGAACACGTGCGCGGCGTGCGCCCCGATCAGCGTGTAAAACGTGGCGCCGTACGCGCCGCCCGAGACCGTCAGCCCGTAGCCGATGAGGCGCGCCCACTCGTAGCCCTGGACCACCAGGAAGAGCGCCCCGAGGCCGGCCGCGGCAACGAGCCGCTTCACCAGCAGGTTTTCCTCACCGCGGACAAGCGCCCGGACGGCGCCGACCATCGTGACGCTCGAGGCAAGCAGCACGAGCGTGTTGACGCCGGTGACCCCCACGGGGAGTCGCGGCTGGAACGGCGGCGGCCAGAGCGGCTGGCCGAGCCGCAACACGAAGAGGCCGGCGATGAGCGCGGCGAAGAACATGGACTCGCTGCCGATCAGGAAGAGGACCGCGAGCCTCAGGTTGTCGAGCGCCGGACGCCGTGGCCAGGGCTCGCGCTCCGGACCGTCGCCGCCGCCCGTGGGTGGGGGCGGTGGCGGGACCGGCCCGTTAGGCCGGTGCGTCACCGGGCCGCGCTCGGGCGGCGCCTCGAGCAGGCCCGGCGTCACCAGCGGATCCCCACGAGGAACGAGGCGACGACGAGCACCCCGATGATCGCGAGCAGGATCAAGAGCGTCTGGCGGTTTTTGGCGTCCGCCGTCATACCTTGTCGAACGCCAGGAGGGCCAGGAGCCCCGGCAGGTAGAGGAGCGACGCGAAGAGCACGCGGCGCGCCGCGGCGGTCGAGGGTTGGAGGGCCTGCCGGGCGCCCAGCGCGACGAACGTCGCGCCGAGGACGAATGCCCCGACGAAGTAGACCGGGCCCGCCATCCCGATCAGGGTCGGCAGGAGGCTCACGACGAGGAGCGCGAGGCACCCCGTGACGATCTGCCGCTCGGTGCTGCTCCCGTCGGCGTCCACGACCGGCAGGAGCCGGACGCCGGCGCGCGCGTAGTCGTCGCGATAGAGCCGGGCGATCGCGAGCGTGTGCGGGAGCTGCCACAGGAACAGGATCCCGAAGAGGACCCACGCGCCGACGCTCAGGTCCTCGCGGGCCGCCACCCAGCCCGTCACGGGCGGGAGCGCCCCCGGCACGGCGCCGACGAGCGTGCAGAGCGGCGTCTTGCGCTTGAGGGGCGTGTACGCGAACAGGTAGAGCGCGGCGGTCGCGGCGGTCACGCCGAGCGCGCGCCCGCTGACGAAGGCGCCGGTGTAGACGAGGCCCACGGTCGTCAGCGCGCTCCCGAACAGGAGCGCCTCGAGCGGGACCAGGCGGCCGTCGGGCAGAGGCCGCGCGCGGGTGCGCTCCATGCGCGCGTCCACATCGCGCTCCACGTACTGATTCAGCGCGAGCGCTCCGCCGGCCGCCAGGAGCGTACCGACGAGCAGATGCACGAGGCGCGCGTAGTCGGGCGCGCCCGCCAGCCCGGCGTAGTAGCCCACGGCCGTCGTCACGAGGATCATGAGGACGACCCGCGGCTTCGCCAGGGCGATCAGGTCGGCGACGACGCGACGCCGATCGCGCGTGCTCGAACCGGTGAGGACCGTGGCGGCGACCGCGAGGCCGCCTTCGACCGAGGGTGGCGCGAGCGAGGTGCGTGCGGCGCCGACCGGCGGTGTCATGTCAGCGCCAGTGCGGGGGCCTCGTGGTGCTCGGCCGCCCGCGCGCGCGGCGCCGCGGCGCGCAGGGCGAGCACGACTGTCGCCCCCAGGATGAGGCTCCCGACGAGGCGGTGGACGACCGGCAGGACCAGCATCGTCGTCTGGCCGCCGGGGATCCAGAGCGACGAGAACCGCGCGAAGTAGGCCCCGACCCCGAGCAGGAGCTGGGCTCCGAGCAGGGCGAGGAGCGTCCGGGCGCCGGCGGTCGCGACGGGATCACCGCTCCGGCGGAGCCGCGCGGTCACGACCGGCACGACCCCAAAGACGGCCACCGCGCCCGCCCAGTGGAGCCCGAGCCAGCCCGCATGGGTCAGGAGCGCGCCGAGAACGATCTGGAGGTACACGACCGCCGCGGCGGCGAGCGTGAGGGGTCGGAGCGAGGGGTCGAGGTCGCGCGGCGGGCGCTCGGCCGCGCGCGAGGTGAGGAACGCGATCGCCGCGAGCAGCCCGAAGAACGCCTGGGCCAGGCTCCCGTGGACGATCGCGAGCGTGTCCGCCAGGAGCACGACGCGGAGCCCGCCGAGCACGCCCTGGATCACGACGCCCAGGACGGCGGCCAGGCCGAGCCACCGGAGCCGCCCGCCGGCGCGCCAGAGCGTGACGGCCAGGCCGAGCGTCAAGAGCCCGACGAGAGCGCCGATCAGCCGGTGGCTGTGCTCGTAGAAGATCCCCCCAATCATCTGGGACCACGGAAATGAGAAGAGGGTGTAACCGAACGTGCTCGGCCAGTCCGGCACCGCCAGGGCCGCCCCCGTGTTCGTGACGAGCCCTCCGAAGAGGATCAGCACGAACGTCGCCGCCAGCGTGACGAGCGCCACTCGGTGCGCCACGGACGTCACCCGCTCAGTGGCGCCGCGCCCCCGCGGCGGTGACCGGCGGCGCCGTCTGCGGCAGCCAGTCGTCCCTGGACTCGGGCGAACTGTACTCGTACGGACCGCGGTACACCATCGGCAGCGTCGGTCCCCAGTTCAGGTGCGGCGGCGGCGACGGCGCGGTCCACTCGAGCGTGTTCGAGTTCCACGGGTTCAACGGCGCCTTCTTCCCCGCGAAGAGGGACCAGAAAAAGTTGACGACGAAGGGGATCTGCCCCAGACCGAGGCAGAACGCCGACACCGTGATGAAGACGTTCCAGTGCTGCTGGTGCTGGAGGAACTCGTACTGCATCGGGTTGTAGATGCGTCGCATCTGACCGCCGACGCCGATGATGTGCATCGGGAAGAACGTGAGGTTGAAGAAGACGAACGTCGGCCAGAAATGGAGATGCCCCAAGACCGTGTTCGTCATCCGACCGAACATCTTCGGGAACCAGTAGTAGATCGCGGCGAATGCGCCGAAGATGGAGCCGCCGAAGACGACGTAGTGGATGTGCGCGACGATGAAGTACGTGTCCTGGATGTAGATGTCGACCGGTGTCGAGGCCATGAAGATGCCCGAGAGCCCGCCGATGACGAACATCGAGACGAACGCGAGCGCGTTCAGCATCGGCACGGTGAACCGGATCCGCGCGCCCCACAGCGTGCCGAGCCAGTTGAACGTCTTGATGGCGGACGGCACGGCGATGATCATCGTGGTCACGGTGAAGGCCATCCCGAGCGCCGGGCTCATCCCGCTCACGAACATGTGGTGGCCGTAGACGACCCACGAGAGGAACGCGATGGCGATCATCGAGAAGGCCATCGCGTGGTAGCCGAAGATCGGCTTGCGGCAGAACACCGGCAGGATCTCGGAGGCGATGCCCATCGCGGGCAGGATCAGGATGTACACCTCCGGGTGGCCGAAGTACCAGAAGAGGTGCTGCCAGAGGAGCGGCTCGCCGCCACCGGACGGCTTGAACCAGCTCGTCCCGAGCGTGCGGTCGAAGAGCAGCATGGCGACGCCCGACGTGAGGACCGGCAGGGCCAGCAGGAGCAGGATCGCGGTGATGAAGAGCGACCAGATCACGAGCGGCATCCGGAAGAGCTTCATGCCTGGCGCCCGCATGTTGATGATCGTCGTGATGTAGTTGATCGCGCCCATCATCGACGAGATGCCGAGGACGAAGAGGCTGATACACCAGAGGTTCTGCCCCCACTTCACTCCCGTGTACTCCGGCACGGCGGAGAGCGGCGCGTAGGAGGTCCACCCCGCGGCGGCATGGCCGCCCGGCACGAAGAAGCCGGCGAGCATGAGGACGCCGGCGAGCGCACCCACCCAGAACGACAGCATGTTGAGGACCGGAAACGCCATGTCGCGGGCGCCGATCATCAGCGGGATGCAGAAGTTCCCGAAGGCCCCGGCCAGGATCGGCATGATCACGAAGAAGATCATGATCGTGGCGTGCATGGTGAACGCCATGTTGTACTGCGAGGGCTCGAGGATCCCGCCCGTCTCCGTGAGGATCATGGAGAGCCCCGGCACCGCGGTCTCGGGCCAGGCGAGCTCCCAGCGGACGACCAGCGCCAGCAGGCCGCCGATGATCATCATGAAGAGCCCCATGAACAGGAACTGGCGAGCGATCATCTTGTGGTCGGTGGAGAAGATGTAAGTCCGGATGAAGCCGAGCTCGTGGTGCCCGGCGTGTCCGACGTGCGCGTGCGCTGTGGCGCCGGTAGCGCTCATTTCTTGCCCTTTCCTTCTTTCCGCGGCTCCGGCTTCTTCGCTTCAGGCTTGGCCTCGGCCGCCGGCGTCGCCGCCGCCGTCAGGTTCTCCGCCGCCCACTTGGCGTACTCCGCGGGCGGGTGCACGTAGATCCAGCCGCGCATCCCGGAGTGACCGAACCCGCACAGCTCCGCGCACGGCCACTCGTACTTGCCCGGCTTCATCACCTCGAACCACTGGACGATCTCGCGCCCCGGCACCGCGTCCTGCTTCATACGGAACTGGGGGACGAAGAAGCTGTGGATCACGTCCTGCGACCTGAGGTGCACCCGGACGACTTTGTTGACGGGCACGTGCATCTCGTCCAGGAAGACCGTGTCGTTGCCCGGGTAGGTGACTTGCCAGTTGAACTGCTTGGCCGTCACGTTGACGTCGAAGTCGGTCGGGGGGACGTGCATCTTGATCTTCGACCACGCCGGCACGCTGAGGAACGTCAGGACGACGAGGATGAGCGCGGGCACGACGGTCCACGCGATCTCGAGCGGGGTATTGCCGTGCGTGTACCGGGCCCTCCGTCCGGGCCGGTCGCGGTACATCACGATGAACGCGAGCATCGTGACGAAGACGAGGACGAACGTCGCGCCGGTGATGTAGTAGATGAGGTGGAAGAGCCAGTCGATCTCCTGCCCGTAGGTCGACACGTTCTCCGGCAGCCACCAGTCGAGCATGCTCGCGAGCCTCCTCGCCCTACTTCTTCATCTCGAAGCTGACCTTCACCGTCTGGCCCGCCTTGACGTCGACTTCCTTCGTCTGCTTGCCGAGCGTTTCGTGCCAGACCTCGACCGTCTGCTTGCCCGCCGGCACGTTCTCGATCTTGGCCGCGCCGCCGGCGTCCGTGACGGCGAAGAACGGGGTCGGCAGGACGGCCAACCATCCGAGCATCCAGCTGTGCACGTCGCACGTGAGCTTGATGATCTCGGGCTTCTCGAACTTCTCCATCATCACCTTCTTGAACTTCGGCTGGGCCTTGTTGATCGACGAGTTCGCCGTGGAGTACGTGTGGATGTTGTGCAGGATGTCGTCGGAGTTCTTGAGCTCGAGCTCGCCCGGCATCATCGCCGTCACGTGCGGCACGAACTTGCACCCGTGCTGGTCGACCGTCGCCTTCACCATCCGCGGCGCGCCCTTGGCGGTCGGGACGGACGCGACCACGTTGGCCAGGCCCTTGTTGCCGCCGACGACGACCTTCTCGATCGCGGCCTCGGTCCCGCACTTCTCGGTGTCCTTGTTGACCTTGAGCTTCTCGATGACGGGCGCGCCGTTGTACGTGACCGTGACCTCGACGGTGCCCCCTCCCTGCGCGTTCACAGGGCCGGGACGCTGGACGACCAGCGCGACGCTCGCCAGGAGCGCCGCCGCCATGACGGCTCCGAGTGCTCTCCGCATTGCTCTGACTCCTCCCTCCGCGAGGTTACGCGCGTCTGTTCGCGACCCGAACCACGAGCAGCATCGCCGCCAACGTGAGGACCGCCACGACCGGAGGAACGACGAAACGGCGGTTCGATTGAGGCTCCTCCAGCCGCAGATAGTACCACGACGTCAGCGACATCTTCGTCCCGGTCTCCCCCGCGCCGCCGTCCCACGCCTGGAACGCCACCGGCAGGAACACCGCCGGCTGGAACCTCGGCCGGTCCGGGCCTTTGGACGCGAGCGGGCGCTTGAGGACGAGCCGGTACTGGCCGTTCGCGTACACCGCTTTGCCCGTCGCCTCGCTGCCCGCGAGCGGCGCGATCTTGGTCGGCCCGTTCGCGGTCGCCTCGGTCGCGCCCTTGCCGTTCTCCCACCGCAGCAGGTACACGGCGTCCGCCTCGTTGCCCATGAGGAAGTACGGGCGCTCTGCGCCCTCCGCGATTTTCTGCGGGAACTGGAGCGAGACGGCGTCGGGCGGGGCTTTCTTCGCGGCGTCCGCCGCCGACTGCGTCGGGTCGTCCCACGTCACGTGGAAGGCGACCTCCGTGTCGCTCCACGCGGCGCGCAGCGCCACCATATCGATGGAGGGGTTGAAGTTCCGGGGGTCGATGGTCACCTGGCCCGCCAGGGGAATGTTCTGGGGCACCTGTCGCTTCCAGAATTCCGCGTCGGGATCATCGGGAATGTTGCCCTTCACCGCCTGGGCGGACAGGAGCGTCGCGTAGTTGGGCGCCTCGGGCCCGAGGGACGCGATGTAGTTCGCCAGGTGCCAGATGTCGTCGGGCTTCTCGACCGAGTCGACGAACGACGGCATGGGCGTGCCGAGCACGCCGGTCGCGAGCCGCATCGCGATCTCCGCGCGACCGCCTCCGCCGCGGAAGTTCCACCGCTTCGTCAGGTTCGCGGGTCGGATCGGAAAGCCCCACTCGTCCTTGAGCTCAGCGCGCGAGGGGCCGTCGGCCCGGCCCTCGGCGCCGTGGCACTTGTTGCACTCGATCGCCTCGTACATCTCCTTGCCCCGCTTGATCGACTCGGGCGACGCGGCGACCTCCTTCGGCAGCTCCTGCTTCTTCGGCGCCTCCTTGAACTTGTCCGGCGCGAACGTCTTGAGGTAGGCGACCAGGTTCCCCCGGTCCCGCTCGGGCAGAACATCCCACGGCGGCATGAACGTGCCCGGCATGCCTCGGGTGATCACGTCGAACAGGTCCCGGTCGGTCGGCGTCTTGCTTGCGGCCGTGCGGATCTTGTAGATGCCCGTGGTGAAGTCGCGCGGCCGCGGATCGACGAGGTCGGCGGCCGGACCCTTGCCGTCACCCTTGTCTCCGTGACACAGCGCGCACTTCTTCTCGTAGGCCGCCTTCCCCGCCTGGGCGTCCCCCGCCTGCGCCCCCGCCCGACCTACGCTCGCGACGATGGAGACGGCCACGATGACCGCGCCGAGCGCGCGCATCAGTGAGCGGCCTCCCAGCGCCGCGGCTGCTGGCCGGTCGCATCGTAGAGGTACATGGCGACCTGCCAGATCTGCTCCTCGGTCAGGCGATCCTCCCACGCCGGCATCGCCGAGTTCCACGGCGTCGACTCCCTGGGCAGCCCGGGCCCGCCTTTCGCGATCCGCCAGAAGAGGTACGACTCCTGGAGCATCGCGATCGTCCCGGGATCCTGGAAGTCCGCGGGCGGCGGGTTGAGCGCGGCCGCGAAGCGCCCGTGGCCGTCGAGATTGTCGCCGTGACAGTACATGCAGTTGCGGATGTAGATCTCGCCACCCGCCGCGACGTGCTTCTTGAAGCTCGCCGCGTCTTTACGGAGCGGGTTGTCGACGCCCGAGATGTTGATCTCCTT
>MNCR01000073.1 GCA_001914535.1 Candidatus Rokubacteria bacterium 13_2_20CM_69_15_1 | reverse complement strand
CGCGAGCGTGGAGTTCGACTCCGTCAGCGTTTGATGACCATCCGTGAAGCTGTAGGCGATGATGCCAGGGCGGAGATCTTTCGGCCCAGACAATTGTGTGTTGGGAACGAACCCGTCGGCCAACGTCAGACTGCCCGTGATCCGGTCGCTCGTTGAGTAGTTCCCGGACACGGCATGGAACACATCGCCTACGTAGCTGTACATCGTGGTTGCGCCGGCCGGTGGGGCCAGCATCAGGATCGTGAGGAGAACCGGAAGGCTGGTCTTGGCTCTCATAAGCCCCTCCTGGCTGCGTGCGAGCGAGCACCATGCCAACCGGGCCGGCTAGCGGGAAGATCGCCGTCAGAAGGGGTTGCTGTCGGACCGGCCGAGAGATCGTGCAACGGGTTGCGGAGATCCCCGCAAGGCTTTGCGGAGAAAGGGGGCAAAAGTCCCCTGCACCCATGGGTGCTGCGTTCGTAGCGATGCACTTGACCCGGCGTTCGGCCCATCCTACGCTCCCGGCTAGTCTCCGCGGGGGAAGGGGTGCGGACGATGCGCTTCGGCGCCGAATCATCACCGCGCTGATCTTGTTCACCGGCTGCGCTCTCACATACTGGACGAAGGCCGGGGCGACGGACGAAGAGTTCTACCAGGATAGCTACGAGTGCGCGGTGCAAGCGAGTCCCCCGCGCGAGGCCGCGCCTGGTGTGGAACGGCTGATGGGCATGTCCACGGGCATAACAGGCGACGGCGCGGCGAAACCCGTCTCGTAACGGTGCGGCCCTCTTAGCGTTTCCCCGTCCGCCGGCTCGCGGAGCCGGTGTATCCTCAACCCCATGCCCCGCGGAGCGTCCGTGGCGCTGCTCGCCGTGGTCGTCCTGGCCGGCTGCGCCTCGACGCGTGTCGCGTTCCCGAACGTGACGCCGGGCGCGCCGCTCCGCGTGCCGGGCTGGGAACTCCGCCCGGCGGGGGAAGGCCCGTTCCCGGCGGTCGTGCTGCTGCACGGCTGCCACGGGGTCTCCGCATCCACCCACGACTGGGCGCGCTGGTTCCGCGATCGCGGCTACGTCGCGCTCATCGTGGACAGCTGGGCGGCGCGGGGGATCGGCGGTGGCTGCGACGCGACGACGCCCGACCTGCCCTCGACCGAGCGCTTTGACGACACGGCCGGCGCGCTGCGCTTTCTTCGCGCGCAGCCGTTCGTCGACCCGAACCGCGTCGGCGTCATCGGCTGGTCGAACGGCGGCGTCTTCGCCATCGCCGTCGTGAACGGCCCGAGCCTTGAGCGCGCGCGCCGCCGCGGTGTCACGCTGCCGACACCCGGCTTCGCGGCGTCGATCGCCGTCTACCCGGGCGGGTGCTACTCGCTGGTCAACGAGCTCGTGATCCGGCCGCTGCTCGTCCTGGTGGGCGACGCCGACGACTGGACCATCCCCGGCCCCTGCGCCGAGATGGTCGCCAACATGCGGCGCCAGGGCGCCGACGCCTCGGTCGTCCTGTATCCGGGCGCCGTCCATTACTTCGACGTGGTCAGTCAACCGCGGACGTACCTGCCCGACGTCGGCAACCGCAACAAGCCGGGCGAGTGCTGTGGGGCGACCGTCGGCTACGACGCAGAGGCTTTCGTTGACGCGCGGCGACGTGTTGAGGAGTTCTTCGGCTATCATCTGGGGCGGAAGTAACCGATCGCCCATGGACGCCTCCGTCGAGATCGTCAGGCACCTGCTGCCGGCCGTGGTCCACATCCACGCGACCGTCGCCCGCGATCACCCCTCGACCCAGATCCTGGGCAACGACCGCCTCGGCAGCGGCGTGGTCGTCGACGCGTCGGGGCTGATCCTCACCGTGAACTACGTCGTCATGGGCGCCCAGTCGATCGAGGTCGCGTTCATCAAGGGCCGGCGAACGCGCGCGGAGCTGGTCGCCCAGGACTTCGAGGTGGGCCTGGCGCTCCTCAAGGTGAAGCGCCAGGGGCTTCCGGCCGTGGCGCTCGGCAACGACGACGCGCTGGAGCCTGGCAGCTCCGTGATCGCGCTGGCGTCGACGGGCACCCAGGAGCGCCGCGTCGCGGGCGGGCTCGTGATCTCCGTCGGCGAGTTCGAGGCGTACTGGGAGTACCTGCTGGACCGCTCCATCGTGGCGAGCGCCCCGAACCCGGGGTTCGGCGGCGGCGGGCTCTTCACGCTCACCGGCGCCCTGGTCGGCGTGCTCTCGCTGAACCTGAACGAGATCGCGCGGAGCTCGCTGGCAATCCCGGCGGACTACTACCGCAAGCACGAGCACGAGCTCCTGCGCTACGGACGGGTCGTGAGCCGGCCGCGGCGCGCCTGGCTCGGCGTCTTCGCCCATCCGGTGGAGGAGGGCGTGATCGTGGCCGGCGTGGTGCCCGACGGCCCGGGCGATCGGGGCGGCTTGCAGGAGGGCGACCTCATCGTCTCGCTCAACGCGGAGGAAGTGGCGAGCCGCCGCGACCTCTATCTGCGCCTCTGGCGTCACGAGCCCGGCGCGAGCCTGATCCTCGAGGTGATGCGCGACAGCAAGGTGCGGCGGGTGGAGGTGCGGGGCGGCGACCGGGCTTACTTCTTCCGGCAGCTCTAGCATTTGAGCACGCAAGTGAGCACGCAAGGTCGGGGAGCCCTGTCGCGCTTCATCGAAGCCGACGGGTTCCTGCTCAGCGCCGGCCTCGCCTTCTTCTTCCTCGTCAGCATGATCCCGATCCTGGTCCTCGGCGTGTTCATGGTGGGGCTCGTCCTCTCGACGGAACAGGCGACACGTCACGTCGTGGGCCAGCTGACCCAGCAGTTCCCCGTCTACCAGAGGCAGATCTCGCGCGTGCTCGTCCGAATCGTGGAAGTGCGCGCGGCCTCCGGCCTCCTCGGGACGGCCGTCCTGGTCGTGTTCTCGACCCCGCTCTTCGGCGCTTCGCGCCTGGTCTTGCACCGCCTGCTCGGCGTCAAGCCCGCCGGCGGGGTCGTGCGAAACTTCTTCATTCACTTCATCAGGGACGCCCTGTTGGCCGTGCTCCTGAGCGTCCTCCTGTTCATCGCGACCACGATGTCGTGGGTCTATCACGGGCTCCAGGCCCTCGCGCTCTCGGCCTTGATGTTCTATTTCGCCTACCGCTTGGTTCCGCGCCAGCGCCCGGGGGTCGGCGCCGCGCTGTCGGGCGCGATGCTGGCGAGCCTGCTCTGGGAGGCCGCAAAGCAGCTCTTCCGCCTCTACGTCCAAGAGTTCGGCGTGTACGACGAGATCTACGGCCCGCTCGGGGTCCTCGCGGCGTTCGTGATGTTCGTCTACTACTCGGCGGTGGTCTTCGTCTTCGCCGCCGCCTTCGTCGCCGCGCTCGACGCGCGCCGCCAACACTGAACCCCACCGGCGGCGTCGCCGCGCCTGTGCTATCGTCATCGTCGCTCCAGATTCGGGGCCTGGGGGTCCGCGCATGATGCTCAAGGGCAAGGTCGCGGTGGTGACGGGGGCGGCGCGAGGGATCGGGCGCGAGATCGCGCTCTTGCTGGCGCGTCACGGCGCGCTGGTGGTCGTGAACGACTACGGCGGCACGGAAGCCGGGGCCGGCGGCGGCCACGCGCCCGCGGACGAGGTCGTCGGGGCGATCAAGCAGGCGGGCGGCCAGGCCGTGGGAAACTACGACTCGGTGGCGTCCATGGCAGGCGGCCAGGCCATCGTCAAGACCGCGCTCGACGCCTTCGGCCGGATCGACATCGTCGTCAACAACGCCGGCATCCTGCGCGACCGGATGATCTTCAACATGACCGAGGAGGAGTGGGACGCCGTCATCAACACTCACCTCAAGGGGTCGTTTTCCGTCACGCGCGCCGCGGCGCCGATCATGCGAGAGCAGAAGTGGGGGCGCTTCATCAACATGACGTCGACGTCGGGGCTCGTCGGGAACGTCGGTCAGGCGAACTACGCCGCGGCGAAGCTCGGGATCGTGGGGCTGACGAAGGCGACGGCGCTGGACATGGCGCGCTACAACGTCACCGCAAACTGTATCTCGCCCTTCGCCTGGACGCGGATGATCGGCACGATCCCGACGGAGACCGAGGCGCAGAAGGCGCGGGTCGAGAAGATCAAGAAGCTGTCGCCGGCCCACATCGCCCCGGTCGTGGCATTCCTGGCGTCCGACCAGGCGAAGGATATCACCGGCCAGATCTTCGGCGTGCGCGGCAAAGAGATCATGCTCTTCGGCCAGCACCGCCCGATCATGCGGATCCACGACGACGAGGGCTGGACGGTCGAGAAGCTGGTCGAGATCTTCCCCGGGACGCTTCAGCACCACCTGGTGCCGAACGTCACCTCGGGCCAGTACTTCAACTACGATCCGCTCGTGTAAAGTCGGAGGGGGCCTCTGACCGACGGGCTCCGCCCTTTGGGGCCCCCTCCGAGACCGGGGGAGCGCTCCCGAGAGGGAGCGAACCCCCAGAACAGGATTGCGCGGGCAAAGCCCGCGCTCGAAGGCTGCGAGTCCTGTCGCTCTTGGCGCTCGTTGCGCACCCCAACGCTTCCCGACTTGCCGTATTGCGTTACGGCAAGCTCGCTGGTATCGTCGGCGTGATGAAGACTCAGAAGGTGACTGTCCACGTCGACCAGGCGTTGCTTCGGCGCGCGCAGGAACGCACCCGTGCAGGTGTCAGCGCTACGATCCGGCAGGGTCTCACGCTGGTCGCGGCGGGCGCCGCCTACGAGAAGCTACGGGCCTTGCGCGGGCGCGTCAAATTCTCGGTCGACCTCCGGCGGTTGCGCGAGGACCGCGCCTGATCGCGATCGACACGAGTTCCTTCGTGGCCTACCTCTCGGGCGCCTCGGGCCCGGACGTGGACGCCGTAGCCGTCGCGCTCGAGCACGCGCAGGCAGCCCTGCCACCCGTGGTCCTGACGGAGTTGCTGAGCGATCCGAAGGTCGGTGAGTCGGTGAAGGATCTGTTCACGCAGCTTCCCCTGCTGGAAGTGATCGACGGGTTCTGGCAACGCGCGGGACTGCTCCGCGCGCGTCTCATCGCCCGTGGCCGCCGAGCGCGGCTCGCGGACACGCTCGTCGCTCAAACGTGTCTCGACCACGACCTGTCGTTGGTGACCCGGGACGCCGACTTCCGTCACTTCGTCAGGCTGGCCGGTGTCCGACTCGCCGTGGGCTCTGCGAACGACTGAGCGCTCGGATCGGCTCGGTAGTGCGGTGACGGACAGACACTCGATCGGCGCGGGCGCTCGCCTCCGCGCGCGCGCCGCGGCGGNNNNCCTCGTCGCGATCGGCGACGTTACCCCGACGACGGCGGTCGTGTGGGCGCGGCTCGGCGCGGAGGGTGAGGTGACGGTGGACCTGAAGCCCGCCGCGGGCGTCAGCGCCAAGGCACGCCTCACGGTCGAGCGCCGGGCGGACTTCACCGGCAAGCGGGTGCTGTCCGGGCTCAAGCCCGCCACGCGCTACGTCTGGGAGGCGCGGGGTGGAGGCGCGACCGTGAGGGGCGAGTTTGTGACGGCGCCCCCGCACGACGCGCCCGCCCCGGTGAGGTTTCTCTGGAGTGGCGACCTGGGCGGCGGGGGCTTTTGCCGGCGGGTAGACGGCGGCTACCGCATCCTCCGGACCATGGCGCGCAGCAGCCCCGACTTCTTCCTCTTCGTCGGCGACACGATCTACGCCGACGTGAAGTGCGACAAGCCAGGCGTCGTGCCGGGCGCCGACTTCGTGGCGGCCACGCTCCCGGAATTCCGCGCGCGCCATCGCTACCAGCGCGAGGACGCCGCGATGCAGGAGCTCCTTCAGGCGACATCGGTCTCCGCAATCTGGGACGACCACGAGGTGAGGAACGACTTCTCGGGGCCCACCGAGCCGCGCATGCCGACCGGGCGGCGCGCGTTTCTCGAGTACTGGCCCATCACGCCGCCCCCGGCGGAGCCGACGCGCCTGTACCGGAAATTGCGCTGGGGGCGGCTCCTCGAGGTCTTCATTGTCGACACGCGTCAGTACCGGAGCGCCAACACCGAGCTCGACGGCCCCGCGAAGACCATGCTCGGTGCCGCGCAGCGCGAGTGGCTCGTCGGCAACGTCTCGGCGTCCACCGCAACCTGGAAGGTGGTCGTCTCGAGCGTGCCGCTGTCGATCCCGACCGGGCGCCCGGCTGCGCGGGACTCGTGGTCGAACGCGAGCGTCTACGGGACGCCCCAGGAGGGCGGGACGGGCTTCGCGGTCGAGCGGGACGCGATTCTCCACGACCTCCGGACGCGCGGGGTGAGAAACCTCGTCTTCCTCGTGGCCGATGTCCACCACGCCGAGCTCGTCCGCCATCAGCCCACACCCGAGTGGTCGTTCCACGAATTCGTCGCGGGACCGCTCTCGGCCGGGTTCGGCCGGCCGCGCCCGCTCGACGAGGGCCTGAACCCCCACTCGCTCTTCGCCCGGGGCGGCGTCAACAACTTCGGCGAGATCACGATCGAGCCCGCGCACCTCACCGTGACACTCCGCGACGAGGAGGGCGCGGTCCTTCACACCCACACGCTCACGCCCGACGAGCGGCGCGATTGACTTCGCGCGACGTTGAGTGTTAAGTGGTGGAAATGTCTTGCTGTCGGTGCAGCAAAACTCGGGGCTCAAATCCCCTACCGATGGAGACGGCACGATGGAGAAGCTGAACGGTCTGCGGTGCCGTGAGTGCGGACGCCGCTATCCCGCCACACCCGTCCACGTCTGCGAGTTCTGCTTCGGTCCCCTCGAGGTCGATTACCGGTACGACGTGCTCAAGACCGTCGTCACGCGCGAATCGATCGCGGCGGGGCCGCCCTCCATGTGGCGCTACAGGGACCTGCTGCCCGTCGAGGGCGACGCCGCCGTCGGCCACCACGTCGGGTTCACGCCGTTGGTCCGCGCGCAGAACCTCGCCGAGGAGCTGGGCTGCCGCGAGGTCTGGATCAAAAACGACTCCGTCTGCCACCCGTCGTGGTCGTTCAAGGATCGGGTCGTCGCGGTCGCGGTCACCAAGGCGAAGGAGTTCGGCTTCGACACCGTCGCCTGCGCGTCCACCGGCAACCTCGCCAACTCCGTGGCCGCGCACGCCGCCGAGGGCCGGCTCAAGTCCTACATTTTCATCCCGGCCGACCTCGAGCAGGGCAAGGTGCTCGCCACGCTCGTATACAGCCCGACGCTGGTGGCCGTGCACGGGACCTACGACGAGGTCAACCGGCTGTGCTCGGAGATCGCGGACAAGTATCGCTGGGCGTTTGTGAATGTGAACTTCAGACCTTACTACTCCGAGGGATCGAAGAGTTACGGGTTCGAAATCGTGGAACAACTCGGATGGCGCGCGCCGGGCCACATCGTCGTGCCGTGCGCGGGCGGGTCGCTCATCACCAAGATCTGGAAGGCCATCAAGGAATTCAAGACACTCGGGCTCGTCGACGGGCCCGTGGCGACCAAGATGCACGCCGCGCAGGCGGCCGGCTGCGGGCCGATCGTCACGATGATCAAGAACGACACGGACGTGCTCGTCCCGGTGAAACCGAACACGATCGCGAAGTCGCTGGCGATCGGCAATCCGGCCGACGGGTATTACGCGTACAAGACCACGAAGGAGTCGGGCGGCTTCGGCGCGCACGCCACCGACGACGAGATCGTCGAGGGCATGCTGCTGCTCGCACGGACGGAGGGCATCTTCACGGAGACCGCCGGCGGCGTCACGGTCGCCGCGGCCAGGAAGCTCATCGAGGCCGGGGTGATCCAGCGGACCGAGTCGGTCGTGATCTGCATCACCGGCAACGGCCTCAAGACGCCGGACGCGCTGTACGAGCGCCTCGAGGTCCACGTGAAGATCAAGCCGTCGCTCTCGGCCTTCGACCGCGCGCTGGCCGACCTCAAGTCTCACGCGGTGTAGGAGGAACGCGCATGCCGGTGCACGTACGGATCCCGACCCCACTGCGCTCGATCACGAAGGGCAACGCCGAGGTCCAGGCGAAGGGCCACACGGTGGAGGGCCTCGTGGAGGACCTGGAGCGCCAGTTCCCCGGGCTGAAAGAACGGCTCATGGACGAGTCGGGCGAGCTGCGGCGCTTCATCAACATCTACGTGAACGAGGAGGACATCCGGTTTCTCGAGGCGAAGAAGACCGCGCTCAAGGACGGCGACCAGGTCTCGATCGTCCCCGCCATCGCCGGGGGCGGTTGAGCCGGCGCGTGTGATGCCGCGCATCCGCCTGCGGCTGACGTTTCCCCCGGAGCTCATCCAGGAGCCGATCGTCTACCGCCTCGTCAAGGACTTCGACCTCGTCATCAACATCCGGCGCGCCGACGTGAAGGCCGACTACGGCTGGATCGCGCTCGAGCTCGAAGGCGACGAAGGCGCGCTCGAGCGGGGCGTCAAGTGGCTCAAGACCAAGGGCGTGCACGTCGACCCCATCGAGCGCGACGTCGTCGTTCCGTAGTGGCGCGCCTACCGATCTCGACGCGGGTCCAGGGGTTCACGGAGTCCGTCATCCGCGAGATGACGCGCGTCGTGGACGCGCGCGGCGGCGTCAACCTCGCCCAGGGCATGCCCAACTTCCCGCCGCCGCGCGAGCTACTCGAGGCCGCTCACCGCGCGATCGAGGGCGACTTCCACCAGTATGCGATCACCTGGGGCGCGCCGAGTCTCCGGCGGGCCATCGCCGACAAGTACGCGAAGGTCTACGGCATGGACGTCGATCCCGAGCGGAACGTGACCGTCTGTTGCGGCTCGACCGAGACGATGCTGTCGACGCTCCTCGCGGTCCTGAACCCCGGGGACGAGGTCATCATCTTCGAGCCGTTCTACGAGAACTACGGTCCGGGCTGCATCATCTCCGGAGCCGAACCCGTCTTCGTCCCCCTCGAGCCGCCCGACTTCGCCTTCGACCCCGACCGGCTCACGAAGGCCGTCACGCCGCGAACGCGGGCGATCATCCTCAACAGCCCGAACAACCCGACGGGGAAGGTCTTCTCGCGCGCCGAGCTCGAGACTATCGCGACGCTCTGCCGCGAGCACAACCTGCTCGCGATCACCGACGAAATCTACGAGCACATCGTCTACGACGGCCTCGGCCACACGCCGATCGCGACGCTGCCGGGGATGGCGGAGCGCACCGTGACGATCTCGGGCATCTCCAAGTCTTACTCGGTCACCGGCTGGCGCGTGGGCTACGCGATCGCGCCCGCCGGGCTCTCCGTCGGGATCCGCCGCGCCCACGACTTCGTCACGGTCGGCGCGCCCCATCTACTCCAGGAGGCCGCCGTCACCGCGCTCGGGCTGCCGGACGCGTACTACGTGCGCCTCCGGGAGGAGTACCAGGCGCGGCGCGATCTTCTGTGGGGCTACGTCGAGAAGGCGGGGTTCGTCGCCTGGAAGCCGCGGGGCGCCTACTACATCCTCACCGACGTCGCCCACTTCCTCACGCAGTACGGCGTGAAGGACGACACGGCGTTCGCGATGTGGCTCATCGAGAACGTCGGGGTGGCGACGGTGCCCGGCTCGTCGTTCTACGCGCACCCCGAGCTCGGCCGCACCAAGATCCGATTCTGCTTCCCGAAGACCGACGCCGTGCTTCGGGACGCGGGAGAACGCCTCCTCAAGCTGCAGTCGTAGCTGCACTTGCGCCTCGTGTCCTGCTGCGCGTTCCGATCGCTCCCGAGCCGGTGCATCGAGCCTTACTGACGCAGATTGACGCGAAGTGACGGGACGCAGGTACGCCTCGAGGTTGGCCGCGGCTTCGTGCCGGCGGCGTTCGAGGTGCCCATAGGTGCCCTCCGTTTCCTCGATCGAGGCGTGTCCGAGCTGGTCCTTTACGTAGCGCAGATCGGCACCGTCCTCGAGCATCCAGGTCGCGTAGGAGTGGCGCATGGAGTGGGGCGACCGGTACGGGAGCTTCGCTAGCGTCAAGAGGGGAATCCAGAACTTCGAGAGAAACGTGCAGAACCGAGGGATCCGGCCGAAGGTGTTCGGAAAGACCAGCTCCCGCTGGTCACGGCTCCAGCCGCGGACCTGGGCCTCGAGCTCGATGGTCTCGAGATGCCTGCGAAGCGCCTCGAGTGCCGTCGGCGCCGCCAGCCATCGGCAGTGACCTCCACATGGACTACACGGCTGTCGGCCAGACGACCCATCTCGCCGCCCGGATGGAGCAGTTCGCGAACCCCGGCAGTATCCTCTTGACGCCGTCAACCCTGGAGCTGGCGGAGGGCTTTGCCGCCG